>JBBIMX010000074.1:0-12139 GCA_037444165.1 Deltaproteobacteria bacterium
CTACGACTACTAACCTTTAGCCTAGATCACACACTGTGATCATTATACCAGGAGAAAAGGTAGGAAAAAAGGAGGGAAAAGATTTGGGGGGAGCAATTGAGAAGAGGATTGGAGAGGCTTTAAGGAAAAGGGGGTGGACCCTTTCTGTAGCCGAATCCTGCACAGGCGGACAGATTTGTGATCGGATTACCAATGTCCCCGGAAGTTCGGAATACTTTTTGGGTGGGATGGTCACCTACAGCAACGAATCGAAAAAGAGACATTTAGGGGTTCCCAGAAAAGAGATTGAGCGATTTGGAGCGGTAAGTCCCCAGGTGGCTAAAAGGATGGCCGTAGGGGTACGGGAGAGATTTGAGGCCACTTTTGGACTCTCCACGACAGGAATTGCTGGTCCTTCGGGTGGAACCCCGGAGAAGCCTGTAGGGCTTGTCTATATAGGATTGGCAAAAGGGAGAAGAGTCTCTGTAGTAAAATTAAACTTGAAGGGGAGTCGGAAGAGAATCAAAAGAGAGTCAACTCATCTGGCTCTTAGAGCCTTTTTCCAATTTATCAAAGAAGCCCTTCAAAAAGAGAAAAGATAAAATGGCTCCCTTTATTTTTTTCAGCCCCTGGAAGAACGAAAGGATAGATGGTTTCTGAATTCCCTATCCTCTCGGGCTTATTCCCCGCTTCTGAGTGAGGGATTACTATTTGTGAATCTTTTCTTCTTGAATTTTTAATTTTTTTTCTGATAATAGAAAAAAATAAAATATATTAAGGAGGGAACAATGAAACTCGAAAGATTTGAGGGCGTCTGGACAGCGATGGTGACCCCGTTTAACCGAAAAGGGGAGATCGACTTTGAGGGGCTCGAAAAGAATCTTCAGTTTCAAATAGCCAATGGAGCCAATCTGGTTCCAACGGGGACGACTGGAGAATCTCCAACCCTTGATTGGAGGGAACATGATCGAGTGATCAGCAGGGTGGTCAAGACGTCCAAGGGGAAGGCCTTTGTCATTGCAGGGACAGGTTCAAATTCTACCCAGGAGGCCCTCCGTGGAACAAAGCATGCGGTGGAAGTTGGGGCAGAAGGAGCCCTTCTGGTTGATTGCTACTATAATGGCCCTTCTTCCTTGGAATTAAGAACCCAATATTACGAGGTGATTGCAAAAGCCTTCCGGAAAATATTTGTTGTCCCTTATATCATCCCGGGAAGGACAGGGACGAAACTGGAGGTAGAGGATTTAGCCATCCTTCATCGTAAATTCAAAAATGTAAGAGCAGTAAAGGAGGCCACAGGGGATCTGGATCGAATGGCCAAGACCAGAATTCTTTGTGGTGAAGATTTTGATATCCTTTCGGGAGACGATGATAAAACATTTGAAATGATGACGCGAAGTGATATTCGAGCCTCCGGGGTCATTTCGGTAATGTCAAATATCGTTCCAGGAGCGATTGGGGAGATGGTAAAAGCGATTTTAAGGGGAGAGATGGAGAGGGCCAATGCGTTAAAGGAGGTCTTAGATCCTCTCTTTAAAGTCGTGACCGTCAATACCATAGAATCCTACGAGGGGTTTGAGGTTCCAATCAAATTTAGAAATCCTCTTCCGATCAAAACGATGATGAAAGGTCTTGGATTGCCCGCAGGTCCGTGTCGACCTCCTTTGGGGAAGATGACTCCAAAAGGAATAGAGGTAGTAAGAAATGCTCTAAAAGCAGTTTATGAAAAAGATAAAGAGGTGTTGAGACCCATCCAAGATTTCTATAGAATCAATGTGGAAGAGCGTCTTAACAACGATAGGTATTGGAAATAAAGGAGGCTCATCATCCAAAGGGATTGGAGAGAGAATGATTCAAAGAGTGGGGCATATTGGAATTTTGGTGAAAGAGATCGAGAAGACCCTCCAAAAATTTACAGAAGCCTTAGGTCTCCCCACGCCTTCGATCAGGGATGTTCCGGAGAGAAAGATGAAAGTGGCAGTGGTGAATCTTGGAAATCTGGATCTCGAGTTCATCGAGGACTATAGCGAGGATGGAGTCTTTTCAAAAATGGTCCGGGAGCGCGGCAATACGATTCATCACTTTGCCCTTATCACAGATCAAATAGAGGAGGATATAAGCCTTCTCATCGGGCGGGGTGTTAAGATGAGGGACTCTGTGCCGAAGGTGGGTCTTCGAGGGAAAAAAATCGCTTTTCTTGCACCGGAATTTCTGGATGGAATCTCTATAGAGCTTTCAGAATCTTAACGTCAATTCTTTCCCCCATTATTTTTTTCATTAAAAAATAAGAAAGGGGCTCTCTTTAGAGCCCCTTTCTTATTACCAGTTGGGGATAAAGAAGAGGAAGGCTAGAGAGGTGATAATGAAATAGACGAAAAATACCATAAGTAACCAGCCCATGATGTCCCTGAAATTGAGTTTCGCTACCGCCAGCATCGCAATAGCCCAGAAGGGTTGGATCATATCGGTCATCATATCAGACCATGCATAGGTCACGACGGTGGTTCCCATCCCTACCCCCAATTGTTTTGCCGCTGGGACGATATATGGGGATACCACGGCCCATTCTCCTCCACCAGAAGGAATGAGGTAGTTGAGGAGTCCTCCATACCAGTAGATAAAGAGGGGAAAGGTTTGAGGAGTGGAGATGGCTACAAAGGCCTTGGTAAATACCTCCGAGAGCATGGTAAATCGAAAGAGGCCGAAGATCCCTGCATAGAAGGGAAATTGGATGACGATTCCCCAAACGGCTTTTCCTGCATCCTCTGTCGCTTTCAGAAAGGACCAGGGTCTCCAATGGAAAAGAATTCCCAGCATCAGCATAGTAAAATTGACGACATTGAGGGTTAATTCCAGACCCTTATTAGAGAAATGCCAGATTAACCAGATGAGGCCTCCAATGAAGACAATAATGTTGAATCCAGGCCACCAGTTCATCCAATCTGAAGGGTTCTCAAATTTCACAGGTTTGGGAGGCGCTTCATAAAGTTTCAATTGATCCATCAGTTCGGGTTTGACGACAAAGGCCTTTTCGGGTTTTGGATGCATAAGGGCCATCAAGATAGTGACGACGACCACCACAATTAAGGTCAGAATGAGATTAAAAGGATGAAAGATGGTATTGGAGACAGGGATCACCCCATCGAGTAATTTCTGTTTGATCAGAAAATTATCCGGTGTGGCTACGAGGAGAGTTGCGGATCCAGAGAGGCCTGAATGCCATGTACAACCGAGTCCGAGATAGGCCCCGGCGACCAATAATCGATAATCCACTTTTGGATTTCTTCTCACAATAAAGAGGGCTAACATTGCACTTCCAATGAGGCTCAGTCCCCAGTTGAGCCAGGCCAGGATCATTGAGAAAAGGGACATGATGACAATCGCCTGCCAGGGCTTTTCGGGATTCGACCATCCCGCAAGTCCATTCATTAATCGTCGAACTGGAGGAGAGCAGGCAAGAATGTATCCTGTCATCATAATGAGACACATCTGCATGGCAAATTCGAGCAGGACCCAAAAACCATTTCCCCAAGCCTGGATCGATTTATAGGCACGAGTCCCTAAACCCACCTCAGGTTTAAATCCCCAGATGAGCGCAAAGATGTAAGCAACGAGACTTAAAACGATGACAATCACCAGGGCATCAGGAATCCAACGCTCTGTCCATCGAGTGAGGGCATCCCCCCAGTCTTTCAGAAATTCAAAACTCCCTTGAACCTCTTCCTTCTTTTTCTCCGCCATGATCATCCCTCCTTTTAATAAAGGGTTGGTAAAAAATTTTGAAACGCTTATACCATCTTAAACCCCCCTAAATTCAATCACCTCCTTTCCCTAAAGAGAGTTCCCCTTTCTTTCCTTCTTATCGAAAATAGAGGGTTTTGTCAAGAAAAATTCGATTTCAAAAAAGTGCTCCAACTCCTTTTTAACATTGACTTTTTTTCTATTTATGTTAACATCAATTCACAACCTTCCATCTTCTTTTTAAGGAAGGGAGCCAAAGGATTTATTGGATTGATTCGAACCTTCTTAGCGATTGAGCTTCCCAGTTCTATTCTGAAGAGACTGAAAGAGGTACAGCAGGAATTAAAAACGTGCCAGGCCGATGTTCGATGGGTAGATCCCAATAGTATCCATCTCACATTGAAATTCCTTGGGAATATTGAAGAAAAACAAATGGAATCCATTGTGAAAGCGGTTGAGAAGTCAGTGCAGAGGACCCCCTTTTTTTCTCTCAAAGTTCAGGGGGTGGGAGGATTCCCAGATGTAAGGAATCCAAGAGTTCTCTGGATCGGATTGGAGGAAAGAGGGGCCCTTCTTTCGACGCTTCAAAATCAATTGGAAAAGGAGCTTGAAAAGATTGGATTTAAATCCGAAAATCGACCCTTTCATCCCCATCTCACCTTAGGGAGGGTCAAATCGACCAGAGGGAAGGCGTGTTTGGTAGAAAAGATGGGAAAGTATAAAGAGGAATGTTTTGGAGAATTCGAGGTAGAGCGGGTCATTCTTTTTAAGAGCGAGCTGAGGCCAGCGGGACCAATCTATACACCCCTGAAGGAGATTAGACTGGGAGGCTCAAGAGAAAAAGGGAATGGGGTATAGTCCATAAGGGGAGCCTCAGACTCTTCCCCTATGTCTTTAGACTCCCGAATCACTCGGGGGCAGGAGGAGGCAATGAGAGAAGAATTGAGTAAGAAAAAGGCGGTAGAGTTGGCTGTCTCCCAGATTGAAAAGCAGTTTGGGAAAGGCGCCATTATGAAATTAGGTGAAGAGACCATGCCAGGAGCCATCCCGACGATCTCCACCGGTTCTCTATCTCTTGACCTTGCTCTTGGGGTAGGAGGATTGCCGAGGGGTCGAATCGTGGAAATCTTTGGGCCAGAGGCTTCAGGAAAGACCACATTGGCCCTCCATGTCATTGCCGAGGCTCAAAAGAGAGGCGGAATCGCCGTCTTCATCGATGCAGAGCATGCCCTGGATGTTCAATATGCCAAAAAACTGGGCGTAAAGATAGATGAACTTCTTTTAGCCCAGCCGGATACGGGCGAGCAAGCCTTAGAGATTGCAGAACACCTCATCCGAAGTGGTGGAGTCGATGTCATTGTCATTGACTCGGTGGCCGCTCTCGTTCCAAAAGCAGAGATCGAAGGGGAGATGGGAGATGCCCATATGGGGCTTCAAGCCAGACTCATGTCTCAAGCCCTGAGGAAACTGACCGCCACTATCAGCAAATCGAATACGATTCTCATCTTCGTCAATCAGATTCGAATGAAAATCGGTGTGATGTTTGGCAATCCAGAGACGACCACAGGAGGGAATGCCCTCAAATTCTACTCCTCCGTTCGTTTAGATGTCCGTCGAATTGCTTCGATCAAGCAAGGGCAGGATGTCATTGGAAGCCGAACAAAGGTCCGTGTCGTGAAGAACAAAGTGGCTCCTCCTTTCAGAGAGGTTGAGTTCGACCTCATCCATGGGGAAGGAATTTCGAGAGAAGGGGATGTCCTGGATCTGGCCGTGGAGAAGAATATCGTGGAAAAGAGCGGGACTTGGTATACCTATAAGGGAGATCGGATCGGTCAGGGAAGGGAGAATGCAAAGCAATTTTTAAAGGAAAGACCTAAGGTCTTAGAACAGATTGAAAAGGAGATTCTCGAAAGTTTCTATCTCTCTAAGACAGGATCCTCGAAATAAGAGGGAGGGTGAAAAAAAATAACATAGAGGAGGAGGTCGATCTATGGATCTCAATCAACTCTTGGTGGAAGCTCTGGAACACGAAGCCTCAGATGTTCATATCAAAGAAGGGTCTCCCCCCATTTTTCGGATCAATGGGGTTCTCAAACCCTTCAATAGGGTCAAGCCTTTTGACCACAATGATCTCTCCAAGATCGCCTTCAGTGTAATGAATGACTGGCAGAAAGAGCGGTTCATCAAAAATCGAGAAATCGATATGGGTTATGAAGTCTATGGACTGGGTCGATTTCGGGTCAACATCTATCAGCAGAGGGGAAAACTTTCCATTGCCATCCGAATCGTCCCCTATCAAATTAAGACCCTTGAGGAGCTCCACCTTCCTCCCGTGATCCGCAACATTGCCCTGGAACAACGAGGGCTCATCCTTGTAACCGGGACGACCGGAAGTGGGAAATCGACAACCCTTGCCACCATGATTGACATTATTAACCAAAATCGAAACTGCCATATCATCACCATCGAAGATCCCATCGAATTCATCCATGAGGATAAGAAGTCCATCATCGATCAACGAGAAGTGGGTTCTGACACGAGTACTTTTTCAAGTGCCCTTCGGGTGGCTCTCCGTCAGGATCCGGATGTGATTCTCGTGGGTGAGATGAGGGACTTTGAAACGATTGAAACAGCCCTCACTGCAGCAGAGACCGGTCACCTGGTCATGTCCACCCTCCACACCTTAAATGCTACAGAGACGATCACCCGAATCATCTCCGTCTTTCCTCCTTATCACCAGAAACAGGTTCGCCTTCAGTTAGCCGCGGTTCTCAAAGGGGTGATCTCTCAGCGGTTGGTTCCAAGGGCAGATGGAATGGGGAGAGTTCCAGCGGTTGAGATTTTAGTCTCCACCGCCAGGGTCCGGGAATGCATTATCGAGAAAGATAAGACGAATGAACTGTTGGATGCCATTACCAAAGGGGTGACCACTTATGGGATGCAATCCTTCGATCAATCCCTCATGTTCCTTCTCAGAGATGGCCTCATTACCTATGAGGAAGCCCTCAAACATTGTACCAATCCTGATGACTTTGCCCTGAGGGTGAAAGGGATTCTGGCGACCAGTGATGCGGGTTGGGAGGAGTATGAGATGTTGGAGAGAGAAAGAGAGAAGGTCAAAGAGGAGACCAAAAAAGTCAGACCAGAAAGACCTATCCCTTCAAGGCCAGGAGGTATGGGTTTGAAGCCATGACCTCGAACGAGATTCGAAAAGCCTTTTTGAACTATTTTGCTCAAAGAGGCCACCGTATTGTTTCGAGCTCCTCACTGGTTCCTAAAGATGATCCCACCCTGCTCTTCACGAATGCTGGGATGGTGCAGTTTAAAAGGGTCTTTTTAGGGGAAGAGACCCGGGAGTATCGTCGAGCCACTACCTCACAGAAATGTGTTCGTGCAGGAGGAAAGCATAACGATCTGGAGATCGTAGGAAAGACGGCCAGACATCATACCTTCTTCGAGATGTTAGGGAATTTCTCGTTCGGAGACTATTTCAAGGAAGGGGCTATCGAGATGGCCTGGGATCTTTTAATTCACCAGTGGGGACTGCCTGCAGAGAAGATGTGGATCACCATCTATCTGGATGATGATGAAGCCTTTGAGCTCTGGCGTAAGATTGGGATCCCTTCGGAGCGAATTGTTCGAATGGGAGAGAAGGATAACTTCTGGGCGATGGGAGATACCGGTCCTTGTGGGCCTTGTTCGGAGATCGTGATTGACCAGGGAGAAGGGATGGGCTGCAGAAGGCCAGGCTGCTCGGTGGGGTGTGACTGTGATCGCTTCCTTGAACTGTGGAATCTTGTATTCATGCAATTCAACCGGACAGAAGAGGGAAGGCTCATTCCACTGGCCAAACCATCGATCGATACGGGGATGGGACTTGAGCGAATTTCTGCCATCCTTCAAGGCGTAAAAAGTAATTTTGAAACGGATCTCTTTCGTCCTATCATTCAAGAAATCGAATCGATCGGCAAACTTTCTTACGGGGAGGATCCAAAGGCGGATATCTCTATCCGGGTCATTGCCGATCATAGTCGGGCCGCCACTTTTCTGATCAATGATGGGGTCCTTCCCTCAAATGAGGGTCGAGGATATGTCCTTCGTCGAATTATGAGAAGGGCGATGAGGCATGGAAGAATGCTCGGGATCGATCGGCCTTTTCTCTCTCAAACCTCCTCTCGAGTCGTAGGGGTGATGAAAGAGGCCTATCCTGAGTTAAGAGAGTCAGAGGAATTCATTTCGAAAGTGATTCAGAATGAGGAGGAGAGGTTTTCAGAGACTCTGGACACCGGTCTTAAAATCTTAAAAGAAGAACTGGAGCAATTGAAAAAAGAGGCGGGGAGGGTTCTGCCCGGAGAAGTGGCCTTTAAACTTTATGATACCTTTGGATTTCCTTTAGATCTGACCACTGAGATCCTCGAGGAAGAGGGGATGAGTTTTGATGAGGAAGGTTTTCGAGCCCAGATGGAGGAGCAAAGACAGAAGAGTAAACTTGCCTGGCAGGGAATGGGAGAAGGGAAAACAAAGGAGGTCTATCGGAGACTCCTTCGAGAAGGGGTAAAGACCACCTTTGTGGGCTACGATAAGCTTCAATGTGAATCTAAGATCGTAAAGATGATTAAGGGAGACGAATGGGTTTCTGAGGCAAAGGAAGGGGAAGAAGTCGAGATCATCTCTGCAATGACCCCCTTCTATGGAGAGTCAGGAGGACAGGTAGGAGATCGAGGGGTGATCTTCCATGAAGAATTTTCGATCGAGGTGGAAGATACTTTTAAACCGATGGAAGAGTTGATTATCCACCAAGGGAAAGTGAAGAGAGGAAGGGTGAGAGAGGGGATGGAGGCCACTTTTCGAGTGGATTCAGATCGAAGAAGAGACATCACCCTCAACCATACAGGGACCCATCTTCTTCAAGCCGTATTAAGGGAAATTTTGGGAAGCCATGTTCATCAGGCAGGCTCACTGGTTAGCCCGGATCGATTAAGATTCGATTTCACTCATTTCGCACCGATCAGTCCAGGGGATCTGGACAGAATTGAAGAGATGGTGAATCAGAAGATTCGGGAAAATCTAAGGGTCGAGACGAAGATCATGAATCTGGAAGAGGCTCTTCAAACCGGGGCCATGGCCCTTTTTGGGGAAAAGTATGGTGAAGAGGTAAGGGTGGTCATGGTCTCAGACTTTAGCATCGAGCTCTGTGGAGGCACTCACGCCTCAAGGACTGGCGATATTGGCCTCTTTAAGATCGTCGGTGAAAGCGGAGTGGCGGCTGGAGTAAGGAGGATTGAGGCCCTAACGGGGAAGGGGGCCTATCAATGGGTCAAGGAGATGGAGCGGCAATGGAGAGGGATCGCTTCCCTTCTTAAATCCACTCCAGAGGACCTCTACATGAGAGTGGAGCGACTGCTTGAGAAGCAGAAAAGCCTTGAACGGGAGATCGAATCCTTTCGGGCAAAGGCATCCCATCAGGAGATCCTCACACTCCTCTCTCAAACTCGAGAGGTGAAGGGAGTCAAGATCTTGTCGACCAAGGTGGATGGAAAAGATCTCAAAACACTTAGGGAGTTTGTGGATCAATTAAAGGTAAAAATGGGTTCAGGAATCATTCTTTTGGGAAGCATGGCGGAAGAAAAGGTTACGTTATTGATGGGAGTGACTCCCGATCTTACCCATCAGTTCAAGGCGAATGAGTTAATCAAAAAGGTGGCCCTCTATGTGGGAGGGACGGGAGGAGGAAGGGCTGATTTTGCTCAGGCAGGGGGAACAAAGACCGAGAAGTTAGAGGAGGCCCTTCAGGCGATTGATCATCTTATTGAATGACGAGAGGAAGAAGGACGCTCCCTCCTCCCCGGTCATGGAAAGGGGAAGGAGGGATTTTTTTGAATAAAAGATTGAATCCTGGGATAAGGAGATGTCTCAAGTAAGAACGAGATTTGCACCCAGCCCAACGGGCGATCTCCATATTGGAGGAGCAAGAACAGCCCTCTTCAACTGGCTCTTTGCAAAAAAGACGAAAGGAGTCTTTATCCTCCGAATTGAGGATACGGATGTGGAGCGTTCTACTCAGGAGGCGGTTCAGGGGATTCTCGATGCCATGAAGTGGTTAGGACTGGATTGGGATGAAGGTCCTTACTTTCAGAGTGAGCGTTTCCGTCTCTATCAGGAAGTGGCCGAACGACTCCTTCGAGAGGGAAAGGCTTACCGGTGCTATTGCAAACCCGAAGAATTAGAAGAAAAGAGGAGAGAGGCGCTCAGGGCTGGGCGAAAGCCTAAATATGATCGAAGCTGTTTGGAGCGAAGGGTTCATCCACTGAGTCAACCTTTTGCGATTCGATTCCTCTCCTCGGATCAGGGAGTCACGGTGGTAGAGGATTTGATTCAGGGGAGAATCGTATTCGACAACTCGGAACTAGATGACCTGATTATCCTTCGGAGCGATGGGTTTCCGACCTATAATTTTTCTGTGGTCGTCGATGATGGAACAATGGGGATCACTCATGTGATTCGAGGAAATGATCATCTCAACAATACTCCCCGACAGATTCAGATCTATCAAGCCCTGGAATTTCCTTTACCGAGATTTGCCCATGTTCCGATGATTTTAGGGCCAGACAAAAAGAAACTTTCAAAACGTCATGGAGCACCTTCCGTGATGGAATACAAGAAGATGGGTTATCTTCCGGAGGCTGTGGTCAATTATTTGGTTCGCTTAGGTTGGTCTTACGGGGATCAGGAGGAGTTCACCCTGGAGGAATTGATTGAGAAGTTTACCCTGGAAGCTGTGGGGAGATCCCCGGCTGCCATCAATCCCGGGAAACTCGATTGGCTCAATTCTCAGTATATTAAAAAGAAGGACTTAGATGAGTTGGTGAGGTTATTTCTGCCTTTTCTCGAGGAGAAAGGATATCTGGTTCCTGATCTGGAATTTTTAAAAAAAATCGTAAGTTCACTCCGGGAGAGAGTGAAGACGCTGGTTGAGATGGCCAATCTTTCAGAATTCTATTTTGCCGAAGAGGTGAGCTATGAGGAAGAGGGAACAAAAAGGTATCTCACCCCTGGTTCCCTCCTTATCTTTGAAGAGATGAGAGAGGCCCTTTCTAAGGAGAAACTGTTGGATCGTGACACCGCTCATCGTCTCATTCAACAACTGGCAGAGAAGCAAGGGCAACCCCTGGTCAAGATTGCACAACCCATTCGAGTGGCCCTTACCGGCAGGACAGCCAGTCCTCCTCTGGATGAAGTGATGGAGATTCTGGGCCAAGGAAAGGTGATTCGGCGACTTGAGAAGGCCATAAAATATCTCGAACAGAAGGAGGGGAAATAGATTAGAGATTCATCGATGAAGCTCAAATCCCTTGAAATGATAGGATTTAAATCATTTGTGGATCGGGTTGTTCTGACCTTTCCAGAAGGGATCACTGGGATTGTGGGTCCCAACGGTTGTGGGAAGTCAAATATTGTCGATGCCATCCTCTGGGCCATTGGCGAGAGAAGTGCCAAACATCTGAGAGGACGATGGATGGAGGATGTGATTTTTAATGGCTCGGAGGGAAGGAAACCTCTCGGGATGGCCGAGGTGACCCTCACCTTTTCTAATGAGGATGGATCCGCTCCTCCGGAATATGCATCTTATAGTGAAATTACGATCACTCGAAGGCTCTACCGATCGGGAGAGAGTGAATTTCTCATCAACCGAGTTCTCTGTCGATTAAGAGATATTACGGATCTCTTTCTGGATACAGGGATTGGGGTCAATGGATATTCGATTGTCGAGCAAGGTCGAGTGGAGTATCTCATCCACGCCAATCCCCAGGATCGGCGATTCCTCATCGAGGAGGCGGCAGGGATAGCCAAATACAAAGAGAGAAAGAGACTGGCTTTGATGAAAATGGAGGCCACTCAACAGAATCTCCTTCGAATTCAGGACATCATCGCGGAGGTAAAAAGACAGATCCTTACCCTTGAACGGCAGGTCAAGCGAGCAGAAGAATACAAGGCGATCCGGAAAGAGATTAAAGAGATCGAATTGCGTTTTGCCCTTCAGGAGTATGCCGAGCTCTCTGAGAGAGGGGAAGCCACGAGAGGGTATCTTAAGGCCCTCCGGGAAAGAGAGATGGGAATCTCTGCCCAACTAATGGAAAAAGAGGCCCTGATAGAAGGGATGCGACTTAGAAGTATGGAAGAAGAAGAGAAGGAACGTCTCCTTCAAAAGGAACTTTATGAACTGGCCCAATCCATCCAGAAGAGAGAAAACGAGGTGGCCCATTTGAGGAGGGAGAGGGAAAACCTCCAGAAAAAGGAAGCTCAACTCAAAGAGGAGATGACCGAGGCCTTTTTATCTTGGCGAAAGTCTCAGAGAGACCGAAGAGAGGCAGAGGAGGTAAGCTCACAGCTTGAGAAAGAAAAAAGAGAGATAAGAGAG
>JBBIMX010000075.1:0-12050 GCA_037444165.1 Deltaproteobacteria bacterium
AGTGAGCCTAATTCGTTGATCCCCACTTACATCATCAATGGAAAATTCCACTATCTTAAATCCAATTCAAAGCCCTTCATGGATGGGACCAAGGTAAAATTTTATTCAGGGACATCAGAGGTTATTGCAAAAATAATTTTAATAGGAAAGGAAAAACTCATCCCTGGAGAAAACTCCTTCGTTCAGCTAAGGTTGGCAAATAGATTATCTCCTTGCCCTTATGATCGATTTGTTATCCGTTCTTTAAGCCCAACGACAACGATTGGAGGAGGAATGATCCTCGAAGTAAATTCTCCTAAATATAAAGTACATCATAATGATATGATTCAGAAACTTCTATTATTAGAACAAGGGAAAAATCAGGAAGCTATTGAAATGTTCATTCGAAAAGAGAGATACCGACCCGTTTCACTTCTCGATTTATCTAAAAGGCTTGGTTTCCCCCAATCTGAGATTGAATCCGTATGCCGATGTTTAATGCAGGAAAATAGAGTCTTCTTCTGGGAAGGAAAAGCGGTATTCCACAGAGATTCCTATGAGTATTTGAAAGAAGAAACTCTCGAACAACTTAGGAAATTTCATGAAAAGAATTCGCTTCGTGATGGTGCCTCATACGATGAGATAAGATCTAAGATATCCTCCTCTGTAGATATTCGATTATTTGAAAATGTTCTCCAGAGACTTCAGAAGGATGGGCTGATCCTAATACATAAAGGAAAGATTAAATTAACAGTATTTCAAAAAAGATTAAGTCCAGAGCAACAGAGGATCTATGAAAGATTGGATGGACTTTGTAAATGGTATGGATTTAGACCCATGCCTCTGAACGTGTTTAATAGGATTAAGGATCAATATGGAGAGAAGGAGGTGGAAAGTGTAGTCAAATTAATGATCAGTGAAGGAAGGCTGATTAAGTTGAACAATCACCGGTTGATTCATCCAGAGGCTATTGAAGAGATAAAAAAAATTGTAAAGAGTCATATCGAAAAGAAGGGGCAAATTACTTTAGGGGAGTCTATGGAAGTACTGGGAATAGGCCGAACTCAGGCTCAACCTATTTTTGAATATCTTGATTCTATCCGTTTTACGATGCGAATAGGAGATTACCGAATCCTTCATGGATTGGAAGGAAAAAATGTTTCGCATTCGTATGGGGACACAGGAGTTTCGCAAAATGTTCGAGGAGCCCATACGGGGTAACCATCATGAGGCGTGTGGATCAATTCCAACGATTTGGGCTTGCCGTCTTCTTGATGCTGATGGGAGGGTTCTTTGGGATTTTTTCCTCCCATTTTCTCACCTGGGATAATATCTCCAATATCCTGATTCAGTCGGCTGTTCCCATCATTGCGGCCACAGGGATGACGTTGGTCATCGCAACGGCTGGTATCGACCTCTCTATCGGGTCCATTCTTGCTTTAAGCAGTATCCTCGTGGCTTGGTGTATGAAAATCGGTCTGGGGGTTATTCAATCCACGGTTCTGGGGATTATGGCTGGAGCAGGGATGGGGATCTTGAATGGAATCGGCATCGCGAGACTGGGAGTTTCCCCGTTCATCATTACTCTTGGCACGGCCGGGATCTTTCGGGCACTGGCCTTGATCTTCACTGAAGCAAGACCGATTTACGGATTTCCGATGGGTTTTCGGATATTGGGAATGGGAGGATTGGGACCAATCCCTTTATCTATTGCACTGTCGATGATCGTCGCCCTGGGAATGTACTTCGTTTTGATGTGGACTCGATTTGGGGCCAATGCACGGGCAGTGGGGAGTAATTTGGAGGGGGCTTACCGGCTGGGAGTGCCTGTGAACAGAACCCTCATAATGGTCTATGCGCTCTCGGGTGTCACCGCCTCGCTCGCAGGTTTAATTGTCACGGCACGCCTTAATACGGCTGAGGCCATCGCTGGTTTAGGAATAGAACTGGAGGCGATTGCTGCTGTGGTGATGGGAGGGACAAGCTTTTTTGGAGGGGAAGCCAGCATCGCGGGAACCTTGCTCGGGGCTCTTATCATCGGAACCCTTGGAAACGGGCTTACCATTATGAATGTGCCTTCCTATTATCAACAGTTGGTCATCGGACTCGTTTTCATCATGGCCGTACTGGCAGATCGGATGCGTCAGGCAAAAATACCTTGGATAGTAACTAAACCTTAGAAAGGAGATAAGTCATGAGAAGGAATGAAAAAGGAAGAAAGAGATTTTGTCTGGTATTGGGATTGTCACTGTTTTTCGTTTTGATAATAGGGCTGGAGCAATCCAAAGCGACCCCTACGCTTTTTCAAAGAGTTCGTTCCGACACACTTTCGAAGTTGGGACAGGTGCCCAAACCTGACAAACCCATAAAGATCGGAGCCATCCCTATCACCCTCGCCAATCCGTTTTGGGTTACGGTAAAAGAGGGTTACGAGAGCACCGCGATGGAATTCGGTGTTCAGATCGATGTTCATGCTGTACCTCAGGAAAACAGCATCATGGCCCAACTTGATATTCTTGAGAATTTAGTCGCGAAGGGGTATCACGCTATCTCCGCACATTCTATCACCCCTCACAACCTGATTCCAGGGTTGGTAAAGGCAAAAGTCAAAGGGATCCCTGTTGTGACAGATGGCCGAGTCGATCTTAAGGCGGCCAAAGAGGCAGGGGCCGACCCCATCGTCATCCGCCTGGTTGATTTTTATGGACAGGGGAAGATTGGGGCCTCTTATATCGCAAAAGAGCTCAAAAGATCCGGAGGTGGAAAAGTGGCGATCATAGAAGGTCTTCCTGGAGCTCCACAATCAGAAGCCCGTAAAAACGGGGCAAAGGATGTCTTCACGAAAGAGCCCACCTTAAGTTTAATCTCGGTTCAACCAGGGAATTGGGATCGCATGAAAGCTTTCAATATTACAACCAACCTGCTTCAGGCCAATCCAGATCTGAAAGGAATTTTTTGCGCCAATGATGTGATGGCCCTGGCCGCCGTGGAGGCCATTGAATCGGCAGGGAAGAAAGGACAGGTGATCGTCGTCGGCGTGGACTTCATTCCTCAGGCCAGAAAAGCGATCGAGGAAGAAAGACTTGCCGGCTCCGTTGCGCAGAGTCCTTTTCTGGTTGGGGAGATGTGTGGGAGGACGGCCATCGCTGCCGTAATGAAAAAAGACATTCCGCAAGACA
Source organism: Deltaproteobacteria bacterium (assembly GCA_037444165.1). Classification (GTDB taxonomy): domain Bacteria; phylum Desulfobacterota; class BSN033; order BSN033; family UBA1163; genus CALIBK01. The sequence continues at coordinate 3,159 of JBBIMX010000075.1, forward strand.
TGTTTATCCCAATCGTGATGGTCACCAAAGAAAATATTCAACAGATGGGGGATTGGAAATAAATATAGACAAAACGAATTCGCTAAGGAGGTATGGTGATGAGGAGAGTAAAACGGGCAAAGAAATTAGCTTTCGTGGTTTTATTGGGTTTGATCGTTGTTATCCTGAATGCTCAGAAATCGTGGGGCGAACCAAGTCTTTTCCAGAAGGTCCGAGCCGAAAGCTTCGCAAGGCTTGGCGATATCCCCAAACCCAACAAACCTTTACGGATCGGAGCCGTATTAATCACCCTTGCCAATCCCTACTGGGTTTCCATGAAAGAAGGGTATGAGAACACAGCAAGAGAATTGGGCGTTCAGATTGATATCCAGGCTGCTCCTCAAGAGAATAGTATTGCGGCCCAGCTCGATATCCTTGAGAACATGGTGGCAAAGGGATACGATGCGATCTGTGCCCATACCATTACTTCACAGAATCTCATTCCCGGATTGGTCAAAGCCACCAAGAAGGGCATAATCATCGTGACTGACAAACGAGTTGATCTGAAGGCAGCCAAAGAGGCAGGGGCAAATCCAATTGTGATTGGCTTGGTCGATTATTATGAGCAAGGGAAAATGGGTGCTGAGTATATGGCACAACAACTCAAGAAGATGGGAGGGGGGAAGGTGGCTATCATTGAGGGTTTGCCAGGAGCACCCCAATCGGAGGCCCGTCGAGAGGGTGCCAGGGATGTTTTCAAGACCGATCCCTCTATCAATTTAGTATCGATTCAACCTGCAAATTGGGATCGAATGAAAGCCTACAACGTGACCACCAATCTCCTCCAGGCTCACCCTGATCTCAAGGGAATCATGTGCGCCAATGATGTCATGGCGCTGGCCGCTGTCGAAGCCATTGAGGCCGCCGGAAAGAGAGGACAGGTCGTGGTCGTTGGGATTGATCTGATTTCCCAGGCAAAGGAAGCCATCGCTCAGGGAAGGCTTTCAGGGTCAGTAGCTCAGAGTGCCTTTATCATCGGTGAGATGTATGCACGGACAGCCATCGCTGCCGTCATGGGGAGAAAGATCCCAGAGGGCCTTTCAGTTCCAAGTGCGCTCGCGACCAAAGAAAATATCAACCGTCTAAGCGACTGGAAATAGGGTCATCAGTGCCATCTTGTTTTTTTAAAAAATCTTCGGGGAAGTCATCTGTGAAGCAACCTGTAGTCCGAATGGAGAACATCTGTAAAAGGTTTGATGGGAAGGTGGCTTTAGATCAGGCCCAGATGGAATTATATCGGGGAGAAGTTCTGGGTTTGGTGGGTGATAATGGCGCCGGCAAATCGACGCTTTTGAAAATCCTATCGGGGGTTCTGGATAAAGATTCGGGCGATATCTTCGTTGAAGGTCGAAAAGTATTGATCGAAAACCCGTCCCAGTCAAGAAACCTCGGTATCGAAATGGTCTATCAGGATCTCTCCCTTTGCGGGAGTATGGCCGTTTGGGAAAATATCTTTTTAGGACGCTATCTCACCCGCCCTTTTTTAAAAATCCTATTTCCTATCCTTGACCGACGAAAAATGGGAAGGGAGGCATCCCGCCTGTTGAGGGAGTTGGGCGTCGATTTGCCGAACATCCATCAGCCCGTTCGAACCCTCTCAGGGGGGCAACAACAGGCCGTGGCTTTCTGCCGATGCCTTCTGTTTGAACCAAAAATCATATTGTTGGATGAGCCGATGGCCAGTATGGCTCTTTGGGAAAGGGAAAAAATTTTAGGCCTTATTCGTGATCTGAGAGACCGAGGCGGTTCCATCGTGATGGTCACGCATAATTTGCAAGATCTTTTTCAAGTCGCGAATCGGGTTTTGGTCCTAAAAGAAGGGAGGAGTGTCTGGTCTGGTGACCTCATCGGATTAAAGCCTGATGATATCGCCCAATTGATGTTCGCTGGGAAACCTGCTGGCCTTGTGGGATAAACGGGAATGCAACAGAATAGGCCATGCCTTCCCCTTAGTCCCCTGATGGGAGAGGTAGGAAATGAAAAACATCAAGATTGCTGTCCTATTAGGGGAAAGATCAAATCCTTTTTGGACGGAGGTGAAGCATCACTATGACCTATTGGCTCCTCTGAAAGGTTTCGAAATTGAATGCTTCTGGCCCTTTGAAGAGATGGATGATCATGCCCAATCGATAAGATTGAATGAGATTTTAAAACTTGATTTCGATGCGGTGGTGATCAATCCGATGAGTGAGCTGAACCTTGTGGAAGGGATCTTTAAGGCTGTGGAAAAAGGGATTTGGATCATCGACGTAGGGGAGAAAACTCATCAACCCTTAGTCGAGAAGGCCAAACCATTTTATGTTCCTTTGAAGACGGTCGATTTCTATCAACAAGGGACCCTTGGCGCCAACTATATCATACAATCCCTTCAGGGTGTCGGACCAAGTGAAGTGGCGATTATAGAGGGTCGTAAAGGAGCCCTACAATCCATAAAGCGATCACAGGGAGCCGCTGATACCTTCCAGCAGAACCCTTCCGTTTCTCTTGTGAGGAGGGGGATGGCCAATTTTAATCGGAGTCTCGCTAAAGATCTCGCAAGAGAATGGATGGAAGAGATTCCTTCGATTAAAGCCTTCTTTTGTGTCAATGATACCATGGCCTTGGGTGTAGCAGATGCTTTGCGTCCCCTATATGGCCCTGAGGAGATCATCATTGTTGGGGTCGACCTCATTCCTGAATCAGTTGAAGCGATCAGAAGAGGTCTTCTCAATGCAAGCGTTGCCTTTTCAACGAGGGTTGTCGCACAGCTTGTTCTGGAAATCCTGGAAAGATTGATCAGGGGTGAAGGGATTCCTAACTCCCCGCGAATCGAAAGCCAATTGGTCGATCGGAAGAGGCTGGATATCTTGACCCCGTCCAAAGACCCTTCAGAGTGACGAGAGAGAGGGACTGAAAAGTGTTTTCATAGGTAAGAGGACTCCACCAGGGAGTCCTTATGGCAAAGGAGAGGGAATCCGTCTTAGAATAAAAAGAGGGGGGATTTCGGTCAGGCAACGTATTAAAAAAGAGGGATGACAGGGATGAGACTTTTCAAGAAGAAAACGTTAACTGGACTCTCCCGGACCTGTGGTTGAGCAGCCAAAATCGGTCCGGCAGATCTGTCGGACGCACTCAAAGCATTACAACGTTCTCAGGATCCCAACCTCCCGGTGGGTTTTGAGACGAGCGATGATGCAGCCGTATATCGCGTTTCCAAAGAGATCGCGCTGGTCACCACCGTGGACTTCATCACGCCTCCGGTGGATGATCCATATTGGTTTGGCCAGATTGCTGCAGCCAACTCCCTTTCGGATATCTATGCCATGGGAGGCAAACCGCTGACAGCCCTAAACCTGGTGATGTTTCCTTCAAAAAAACTGGACCTGAGCATTTTAAAGGAGATCTTGCGGGGGGGATCGGACAAGGTCTTGGAAGCCGGGGCCTCCCTCGCAGGCGGGCATTCAGTGGATGATAATGAACCTAAATATGGATTGGCCGTAACGGGGTTCGTCCATCCGGAACGGGTCCTCATCAATGCCGGAGCCAAGGATGGAGATGTTCTGGTTCTGACCAAGCCCCTGGGGACGGGCGTCCTGTTCAATGCGTGCCGTTCGAAAAAACTTCCATGGCAGGAGTTAGAAGGGATCCTTCCCGAAGTGGCTTCGCTCAATCGAAAGGCGATTGAAATCGGGTTGAAATATAATGTCCATGCATGCACCGATATCACCGGATTTGGAATCGTCGGACATTCATTAGAAATGGCAAGAGGAAGCGGAGTCCGTATAAGCCTATTTTACAATCACCTGCCATGGTATCCCAACGCACTCGAAATGTATCGAAAAGGGGAAACCACGGGAAGCAATTCAGCAAATAGAAAATTAGCTGAAGTTTTTTTCAGAAAGATGAGGGTGCTATCCAAAGAGCAGGAGGAACTCCTCTTCGACCCTCAGACCTCGGGGGGCTGCTTCTATCTGTCCCGGCTGAGGAAAGTGATGCTTTAATGAGTGAATTGAGGGGAGCTGGCGTACGAACGGTTTCCCTTATCGGGGAAGTGACTTCGGCCAAATCTTCAGAGGTGGTGGTCCTGTAGACTTTTGACCTGATAAATGTCGGAACACCCCCTGAACGGCTTTCATCAGGACGATTTCCTTTAAAGGAGAATCCAAAAATGATACGAGGAGGTATCGTATGAGAGAGATCGATTGTCGTGGATTGGCATGTCCCCAGCCGGTGGTGATAACAAAAAAAGCATTGGAAGAAATGGGTTATGGGGAATTGTTAGTCATCGTGGATAATCCATCAGCTAAGGACAATGTCACGAGATTTGCTCAGAGTCAGGGGGCAACGGTTAAGGTCGAGGAAAAAGGAAATGAATTCTATCTTTATATCGAGAAAAAGGAGGAAGCAAAATCAGGCGAAATGCTTCACAAAGAAGAGAAGGTGGTGGTCTATATCAATTCGAACCTGATGGGAGTTGGGGAGGAAGCTTTAGGTGCTACACTGATGAGGTCTTTTCTCCACGTCCTTTCTGATATGGAGAGAAAACCCTCCACCCTCATTTTTATTAATTCCGGTGTTTGGTTAACCACAGAAGGATCTCCAGTTTTAGAGGACCTCCAGAACCTTTCCAAAAACGGGGTGGCCATTCTCTCCTGCGGCACTTGTCTCGATTTCTATAAGCTTAAAGAGAAGCTAAAGGTAGGGGTTATTTCCAATATGTATGATATTGCTAAAACCTTATTCGAAGCCGATCGTTTAATTCGCCCTTAAAGGGAGCTCGTGTCACACCATTTGACACAAAAAAAGAAATTTAAGTACAATGGAATGAGAAAGGAGATGAAACATTAACGAGGAATCGGTCATTACTACAGAATCGGTCGACGCGCTTGATTTTAAGACAGGCGATGAAGTGCAGTGAATCATCAAGGCTATCCATGCGTTATCTGTAAAAACCTTAATCTGGACTTTAGCGGAGAACGGGAATTTCAAACGTCTCAGAAGTTTTTGAGACTTCCCTTCTACTTTAGTGACTCCATAATCAATCTTTCCTCCTTCAAGGAAAGGAAAAAAATGTATGATTTATTTTGACAATGCAGCTACTTCGTGGCCCAAGCCTCCTCAGGTGAAAGAGGCAATGATCAGGTTCATGGACGAGGTCGGGGCTAATCCGGGCCGATCCGGTCATCTTCTGTCCATTGAGGCAGCTAAAATCCTCTTTGAAACTCGCGAGCTTTTAGCCAAATTATTTAACGTTAAAGACTCTTCAAGAATTATATTTACCTATAACGCAACCGAATCCATCAATTTGGCCTTAAAAGGTCTTCTTCAACCGGGCGATCATGTGATTACGAGTAGTATGGAACATAATTCTGTCATGAGACCCTTAAGGGATCTAGAGAAAAAGGGAGTGGGATTGAGTATCGCCCCTTGTTCCTCTAATGGAGAGTTGGATCCCAAGGAAGTAGAAAAAAGGATTCAATCCAACACGAAAATGATCGTTCTTACCCATGCCTCTAATGTCACGGGAACACTACTACCCATAGCCGAGGTTGGAAAGATTGCAAAACAACACCATCTCCTTTTTTTAGTTGACGCTGCACAAACTGCCGGGAGTTATCCTATTGATATGGAAAAAGATGGAATCGATCTTCTGGCCTTTAGTGGACATAAAAGTCTATATGGTCCACAGGGAACAGGAGGACTTGTGATTGGAGAGCGGATTGACGAAAAAAAGATGATTCCTCTTAAACAGGGAGGAACCGGGAGTCGTTCCGAATTCGAGGAACAACCGGATTTCCTTCCCGATCGTTTTGAGAGTGGGACTCCCAACACTGTAGGAATTGCAGGTCTCCTTGAGGGAGTTCGTTTTGTCCTTAATGAGGGGGTTTTAACCATTCACCAATACGAGAGATCACTCATTGAGAAGCTGGCGGAGGGTCTTTTAGAAATCCCTAAGATTAAAATTTACGGGTGGAGTAAACATAGGGAGCAGATCGCTACGCTCTCTTTTAACAGTTTATCTTTATCTTCATCGGAGGTCGCTTCTCATTTAGAGGAACGTTATGGAATTCTTTGCAGGCCAGGACTTCACTGTGCCCCCTCAGCTCATAAAACCATCGGAACATTTCCGGAAGGAACGGTCCGTTTTGGTTTAGGTTACTTTAATAAAGATGAAGAGATTAAATTTGCCCTTCAGGCCCTTCAATCCATTGGATAAGGGAAGAGAATTCTATGTCAGAACAATATGGGGTGATTCTTTTTCCTTCTGTTCACTTTGCCCTTCGAGCCGAAAAGAGGGCTAAGGATGAGGGGTTCAAGATCAAGCTCATCCCTGTCCCCCGTCATCTCAGTTCGGATTGTGGAGTTTGCCTTCGTTTCCCATGGGAACAAAAGGAAATTCTTTTATGCCTCCTGGAAAGAGAGGGCATAAGGGTGGAGGGCATTCACCCATTAGAATAAATGGGAGATTGGAGCTTTACAAAAGTCTAAGGACCTAAAAGAAAGATGAGGGAAGGATCGCTCACGAGAGTTGAAAAATCCCTTCTGGCTTTGCCTAAAAGATCTCTTAGATTGTTTTCTCTTTCCTTTCTTCTTCTCTCCAAGATTCTACCGATCAAGAGGATGGATCGAGAAGCCCTGTCTTGATAATAAACTTTGAATTCAGGAAGAGGCATTTCCATAGCTTCCGATTGTTCATAGGGGCAACTTTTTCCCAATATTTCTGAAAGGCAGAAGTGAAATCCTTTGTATCGAAAATAAAAACTACAGGTTTTTGCCCCCACCATGCACCAGGTCATTTTTTGTCCAGAGGCCAGCTGGAAAAGAACCTTTCTCTTCATGTGTTTCAATTCATATCTGACCTCTGAAAAATTCATAAAGAGCCTTTAACGGTTCAAAAAAACCAATCTCTTTTTTTGTTCATGGGTGTTTTCTCATCCTTTTCACAACCTCTCTGGATGCAATTATACCACTGATGGAAGCCTGCATCAACCCTCTGGTTACCCCTGCTCCATCCCCTACAAAAAATAAATTTTTTATAGGAGTCTCAAGGGTCGGAGAGAGTTTGATTCGGTTCGTGTAAAATTTTACCTCGACGCCATAAAGAAGGGTATGTCTGGAAAAAATACCAGGGGTAATTCGATCCATAGCCTCAAGCATCTCGATAATATTTTTTAAATGACGGTAAGGAAGAACAAAACTAAGATCCCCAGGAGTGGCGGAAGAAAGGGTAGGCTGGGTAATACATCGATTGATTCGTTCCCGAGTCGAACGTCTTCCATCGAGTAGATCTCCCAACCTTTGAATAATCACCCCTTGCCCCAAAAGGTTAGCTAACCTTGCAATATATTTCCCATAGCTAATGGGATCGTTAAAGGGTTCGGTAAATGTATTAGAAACAAGAATAGCAAAATTGGTGTTTTCTGTTCTCCTTTCGGCATAGCTGTGGCCATTTACGGTCATCATATCATCGATCATCTCCGTTACCACTTCTCCAAAAGGATTCATGCAGAATGTTCGAACCCGATCATCAAACGTTTTGGAATAATAGATCAACTTTGCTTCATAGGCGATCTCGGTCAATTTAAGAAGGATAGAAGCTGGGGCTTCGACCCGAACCCCAATATCCACAGGATTAGGAATAGATGGAATCCTTAGCCTTTCTATTTCTTTTTTGACCCATTCTGCCCCACCCCTCCCTGGGCCACAAATGACATATTGTGCTTCAACACGGCGATCCTCACCGAGGAGAATCCCTTTGACTTCTCCTCCCTCTACCAGGATCTCCTTTACAGGCGTTTCAAAAAAAATATCCACTTTAGGTTGAAGGGTTTCCTGGATTTTTCGAAGAAGAGGGACACAATTCTCGGTTCCCAGATGTCTAATCTCCATCGAGATAAATTCTAATCCTGCTTGTTTGGCTTCCTGGTAAAGGGCTTCAGTCCGATCAGAGAATTCTCCCTGAATCTCTTTTGGAGCACCAAAGGAGACCCAGAGACGATCTGCTTGGTGGAGGAGTTCCTTTAATTGGGAGTCAGGGATGAATTCATCCAGGAATCCACCTACTTTCGTTGACAGGGTCAGTTTTCCATCACTGAAGGCTCCTGCTCCTCCCCATCCACAAAGAAGATCCTTCGCGATCCCTCTTTTTCGTTCCTGAATATCCTTTCCTTTTTCGAATATGGCGATCTCTTCGAGACCAGCTTCCACTAAAGTGAGAGCGGCAAAGATCGTTGAGGGACCTGCTCCGATGAGGATAACATCGTACTTTTTCTTCATATCAAATTTGCCTCACAAAGAATTTCGATCATCCATTTAGCGGCTTTTCCTACCACTTCAGGACAATGGATATCGTGAGCCCCAGCATTGTGAAATTTTTCGTATTCCTGTGGGTCCGCCAGATAGAAGTACCGACCTAAAATCCTGTTCTGGATATCCCGGCAGATGACCGATCCATATTCTTGAACGAACCTTTCCCTGAATTTTCTTACAAGCTCGTGAGTTTTAAATCGAATTCCCTCCGGATCGGAGAAATGTCCTCTCTCCCTTCCTAAAAAGAGACCCAACATCAGGAGGCTTCCAATATAAGCCCCACATCCACTATCCCCAGCCAGACCTCCTCCTCCAGCGAGCCCTGTGGCTGACTTAAAAATTTCATCGTTTTGGATCTCTAAGGTATCCTGAATGGCGGCGATGACGCATTGGCTGCATCCCCTGTAAGTTCGTTCATATTCTTTCCCCAATTGATATGCCTTTTCTGATAATTCTTTTTTTGATTTTGTCATCACCATTTTCTCCTCTAATTCTATTTTTCTTTCCAGGTCGGTTTTCGTTTTTCAAGGAAAGCAGAAAGTCCCTCTTTTGCATCTTCTGTAA
>JBBIMX010000076.1:0-11757 GCA_037444165.1 Deltaproteobacteria bacterium
TCGGGAGGGGGGTCGGACCGTCGGAGCAGGCGTCATCAGCGATATCCTCGAATAGGCGTTCTTTTGATTCGGAGTGAAGAATGAGAACCATTATTAACTTGGTTTGTTCAGAATGTAAACATCGAAATTACTCGACTACAAAAAATAAGAGGAATACCCCGGATAAGCTGGAGTTAAAAAAATATTGCCGATTCTGCCGAAAACATACGGTTCATAGAGAGACGAAATAGTTTTTGAGGGGAGTGAAGGAATGAAGGAAAAGGCCAGTAGCTCTAACGGTTAGAGCACCGGACTCCAAATCCGGGTGATGGGGGTTCGAATCCCTCCTGGCCTGCCATTTCTGTATGAAAAGTGGGGTTTAAGAGCGGATAGCCGCAGGTAGGGAAGTGTAGGACCAAAAAGGATGGCCTTTGCGATTAAAGAGAAATATGAGGTAGTTAAACAATTCCTCAGGGAGGTCAAAGTTGAATTGAAAAAGGTGACCTGGCCCTCAAGAAAAGACACCTTGGCCGCAACCGCCGTGGTCTTAATCACGGTCATTATTATCGCCTTTTTTTTGGGGATTGTCGATTCAGGATTGTCTGCTCTGGTTAAAGAGTTGCTCAAGAAAGCAGCGAGTTAAAGATTATTTAATGGATGGAAATTTTATGGCGATGAGATGGTATGTCGTTCATACCTATTCGGGTTTTGAGGATCGGGCAAAAAAAAACTTAGAAGAACGAATTAAGAATCTTGGAAAAGAAAAGTACTTCGCCTCCATCATTGTCCCCACGGAGACAGTGGTCGAACTTGTAAAAGGGAAGAAGAAGGTTTCTCAAAGAAAAATCTTCCCAGGCTATCTATTGGTCCAGATGGAATTGAATGAAGAGACCTGGCATATTGTTCGAGAAACCCCAAAGATAACCGGATTTGCAGGAGATGGGACGAAGCCGATTCCTCTTTCTGAGAAAGAAGTGGAAGAGATCCTCGCCCAGATGAAAGAAGGGGTCTCAAAGGCGAAGCCAAAGGTTTCCTTCAACGTTGGAGACAGCGTGAGGGTCATCGATGGTCCTTTTGTGAATTTTATCGGAACGATCGAAGAAGTGAAACCGGAGAAAAGAAAATTGAAGGTATTGGTCTCCATCTTTGGTCGAGCGACACCAGTGGAATTAGATTTTATTCAAGTCGAAAAGAATTAGTTCCTCTACTCGGAGGCATGGAAAATGGCAAAGAAAGTGGTGGCCATGGTGAAACTTCAGATTCCTGCTGGACAGGCAAATCCCTCCCCCCCTGTGGGACCAGCTTTAGGCCCTCATGGCGTCAATATTATGGAGTTTTGTAAGGCCTTTAATGCCAAAACTCAGGGTCAGGAAGGGATGATCATTCCTGTGGTCATCACGATCTTTTCCGATCGATCTTTTACTTTTATTACCAAGACCCCTCCTGCCTCCGTTCTATTGAAGAAGGCTGCAAAGATTGTCAAGGGTTCAGGGGAACCCGGTCGAACCAAGGTAGGAAAGGTGACCAGGGAACAGATTCGTGAAATTGCTCAGATTAAAATGAAAGATCTCAATGCCATGGATCTGGAAGCCGCGATCCGGACGATTGAGGGAACTGCCCGAAGCATGGGAATAGAGATTGTTTGAGAGAGGATCATGGGGAAGAGAGGGAAAAAGTATTTAGAGGCAAGAAGTAAGGTAGATCGAAATAAGAGATACGATCTGGAAGAGGGGGTAAAACTTCTGCTGGAGACCTCCTATGCAAAATTTGATGAATCCGTCGATATGGCGGTTCGGTTAGGAGTCGATCCTAAGAAACCGGATCAGATGGTAAGAGGGACGGCTGTCCTTCCTCACGGCACTGGAAAGCCTGTAAGGGTCCTCGTTTTTGCAAAAGGGCAAAAAGAGAAGGAAGCCTTAGAGGCAGGGGCGGACTATGTCGGCGGAGAAGAACTGATCGAGAAGATTTCCAAGGGATGGCTCGAGTTTGATAAAGCCATCGCCACACCCGATATGATGGGGGCGGTGAGTAAATTGGGAAAGATTCTTGGTCCCCGAGGATTGATGCCCAACCCAAAAGTCGGAACCGTGACCTTCGATGTAGCGAAAGCCGTCAAGGAGATCAAAGCCGGAAAGGTGGAATTTAAGGTGGAGAAGGCCGGGATCGTTCATGTCCCGGTAGGAAAGGTCTCTTTTGGAATGGCAAAATTATTGGACAATATCCGGACTCTCTTAGATGTCATTATCCGGGCCAAACCTCCAACCAGTAAAGGCGTCTATTTAAAAAGCATTGCCCTTTCGACGACGATGGGACCCGGGATTAAAATCGATCCATTGAGGATTAGAAGCCTGATAAAAACCTAATCCGATAGATCCTTAACAGGAGGGAACACTCATTGAATCGAACTGAAAAGCATCAAATTGTTTCAGAGTTTTCCAAGAAATTAGAAGGGCTCCAGGCTGCCGTACTGACCAATTTTCGTGGACTGAATGTAGAGCAGATCAATACATTAAGAAGACGATTAAAGGAAGAGAAGATTTCCTATCATGTGGTCAAAAATACTTTAATGAAATTGGCTTCACGAGGTACTCCCTTAGAAAAATTAGCCGATTATTTTGAGGGTCCCACAGCCATTGCCATTTCCCATGGAGACCCTGTTCCCTTAGCAAAGATCCTATCTGAATTTGTCAAAAATCAACCCAATTTAGAGATTAAGGCAGGTTTAATTCAAGGGAGAGTGGCTACTCCAGAGGAGATTAAGGCTTTAGCCACGCTTCCTCCAAGGGAGATCATTCTGGGTCAACTCTTGGGGGCGATTCAAACTTCGGGACAACATCTCGCTGGAGTTCTTCTCGGTGCCCTCCAGCAGCTCCTCGGAGTTCTTCAAGCTCGGGTAGACCAATTGAGCAAGGAACCCAACTCAGATTCATAGAGGGAAAAGAAGAAAAGAAGGGAATAAAAGAATCCATTTTGCCCTTTTTAATTCTACGATAGGAGGTTTTTTCGAATGGCCGACATTCAGAAGATTGCAGAAGAGATCAGTAACCTTACCTTACTGGAAGCAAGGGATTTAGTGAGGATCCTGGAGGAGAGGTTAGGAATCAAAGCAGCAGCCCCGGTAGCCGTGGCACCCGTAGCGGTGGCTGGAGTCCCAGCGGGCGTAGAGGCCGCTCCTGCTGAAGAGAAGACAGAATTCGATGTCATTCTCACCGGATACGGCGATAAGAAAATTCAAGTCATTAAGGTCGTAAGAGAATTAACCGGGTTGGGTTTAAAGGAAGCTAAAGATCTTGTGGAAGGTGTTCCCAAGCCTGTGAAGGAAGGCGTTTCAAAAGATGAAGCGGCTTCCATGAAGAAGAAACTCGAAGAGGCTGGGGGAACCGTCGAGATTAAGTAGTTTTTTCAACCGAATTGAGGAAACGTTATTGTCTTCTCCTAAAAGGACAAGGTGGTTTTTACAGAAGATGTCCTCAAGGGGGAAGACTTTTTATTTAAAGAGGGAGATCCTATGATCCATACCAATATTGTCCCGATTTATCGACGCTATCGAAAAAACTTTTCAAAAATCAAAGAGGTCCTGCCCATTTCCGATCTGATCGAGGTTCAAAAAAAATCCTATGAAAAATTTCTTCAGGCCCATGTCGATCCAGATAAAAGGGAACCGATAGGGCTTCAAGGAGTATTTAAAACTGTCTTCCCGATCAAAGATTTTTATGAAACCTCTTCCCTTGAATTTGTCAGTTATCGCTTAACAGAACCGAAGTATGATGTTGGAGAATGCCTTCTCAAAGGGATGACGTATGCCGCTCCTATGAAGGTCACTGTTCGGTTGGTCGTTTGGGATGTGGATGAGGAGACAAAGACCAAGAATATTAAAGCGGTCAAAGAACAGGAGGTCTATTTCGGGGAGATCCCTTTGATGACCGAAAACGGGACCTTCATCATTAATGGGACGGAGCGTGTCATCGTAAGTCAACTCCATCGATCCCCAGGGGTCTTCTTTGATCAGGATCAGGTGAAACCTCATGCAGGTGGGAAGATCCTCTATTACGCTCGAATTATCCCCAATCGAGGCTCCTGGATCGATTTTGAGTTTGATCAAAAAGATCTCCTCTATGTCAGGATTGACCGACGGCGTAAGATCCCGGTGACCGTTTTATTGAGGGCCCTTAAATACACCGGTCGAGAACTGCTCGATTATTTCTATCGAAAAGAGAAGATCCACTTCCGGAAAGGAAGATTTGTAAAGGAGATTTCCAAGGAGGTTCTGGTAGGACAGAAAGCCCCGACCGACATCATCGATCCAGAGACCCAGAAAGTGATCTTGAAAAAACATCGAAGAATTACCGAAGAGGCTTTCAAACGGTTAGAGATGAGTAAATTGACAGCCATTCCGATTGAAGCGGAAGATTTGATCGGGAAGTATCTGGCCAAGGATGTCGTGGATCCTCAAACCGGGGAGGTCGTTGCAGAGTACAACGAAGAGATCACCGAGAGGTTTCTCGAAGAAGTAAAGAAGAGAGGGATCGAAACCTTTGAAATCCTCTTTATCGATCATATCAACGTCAGCTCCTCTCTGAGGGATACCCTGGTGATGGATAAGATTGAGCTCACCCGGGAGGAAAGAGAGAAATTGCCCCTCCTCGAGCCCGGAAAATCCATTCGAGAAAAGGAGGCCGAAAGAGCGCTCATCGATATCTACAAAAGGCTTCGTCCTGGAGATCCTCCCACTCCTGAAACGGCTATGAATCTCTTCTACAATCTCTTCTTTAATCCTGAACGGTATGACCTCTCTAAAGTGGGAAGGATGAAATTGAATCACAAATTGGGGTTAAAGGCGAAACCGCTCAAGATCTTAGTCTTTACCGAGAAGTGGAAGAAAGAGGCCTTAGAGGCTGGGGCCACCTATGCAGGAGGAAAGGAGCTGATCGATCGGATTCTGGATGGATGGCTTGATTTTGATGAAGCAATCGCCACCCCCGAAATGTCAGATGAAATTCAGCGAGTCTCGAAAATTCTTCATCCCATCGGGATGATGCCTACTATTAGGGATGGAACCATCACAGAGGATGTTCGGGGAAAGATCAAAGAGATTTTAGAAGATGAAAAGACGACTCTTCGAAGGAGGGATATCCTGGAGGTCGTAAAATACCTGATTCAGCTCAAAGATGGTCAGGGTTCGGTGGATGATATTGATCATCTTGGAAATCGTCGAGTTCGGACGGTAGGGGAGTTGCTTGAAAACCAATATCATATCGGATTGGTTCGGATCGAGAGGGCCATCAAAGAACGGATGAGTTTACAAGATATTGAGACCCTCATGCCCCATGATTTGATCAATTCTAAACCTCTTTCTGCAGTGATCAAAGAATTTTTTGGCTCCAGCCAGCTCTCCCAGTTTATGGATCAGACCAATCCCCTGTCCGAGATTACCCATAAGCGACGTCTCTCTGCTCTGGGTCCAGGAGGACTGACCCGGGAAAGGGCAGGGTTTGAAGTCAGGGATGTCCATCCCACTCATTATGGCCGAATTTGTCCTATCGAGATACCGGAAGGTCCAAATATTGGGTTGATCACCTCCCTTAGTACCTATGCTCGAGTGAATGATTACGGATTTATTGAAACGCCTTATCGCGAGGTCGTCAATGGAAGGGTGACCAATCATATCCGGTATCTTACTGCTCTGGATGAGGAGGAGGAGATCGCTGGACAGAAGCCAGCCATCGCTCAGGCCAATGCTCCTATTGATAAAGAGGGTCGATTTACCAGCCCCCTTGTCTCGGCTCGTAGAGGTGGGGAATTTGTCATGGTCAAGCCTGAGGACGTTCACTATATGGACGTTTCACCCAAACAGTTGGTCAGTGTCGCCACGTCGCTCATTCCCTTCTTGGAGAATGATGATGCGAACCGAGCACTGATGGGTTCGAATATGCAGCGTCAAGCCGTTCCCTTGTTGAGGACGGACGCCCCACTGATCGGCACAGGGATGGAGGCCGTCGTGGCAAGAGACTCCGGGGTGACGGTCTTGGCCAAAAGGGATGGGGTGGTGGAAGATGTGGATGCGACCCGGATTGTCATTCGTGCCGATGAGGATAGCCAGCAAGAGACAGACACCGGAGTCGATATCTATACCCTTATCAAATATAAACGCTCCAATCAAAATACCTGTATCAATCAAAGACCCATCGTCTCGATAGGGGAGCGAGTCAAGAAAGGTCAGGTCATTGCCGATGGTCCGGCAACGGATATGGGAGAGTTAGCTCTGGGGCGAAATGTTTTGGTCGCCTTTATGCCATGGGGAGGATACAACTTTGAAGATTCTATCCTCATCAGTGAGACGCTGTTGAAGGAGGATACCTATACCTCCATTCATATCGAAGAATTTGAGTGTGTAGCGAGAGATACAAAATTAGGGAAAGAAGAGATCACCCGGGATATTCCCAATGTGGGAGAAGAGGCACTGAAGAATCTGGATGAGAGTGGAATCATTCGAATCGGCGCAGAGGTGAAACCGGGTGATATCCTGGTAGGAAAGGTAACCCCCAAAGGGGAAACTCAGCTTTCTCCAGAGGAGAAGCTTCTCCGTGCGATCTTTGGCGAGAAGGCAGGGGATGTGAGAGATACGTCCCTTCGTGTTCCCCATGGAATTGAGGGGGTCGTCATCGATGCAAAAGTCTTTTCCCGAAAAGGTCAAGAGAAGGACGAGAGGACGAAAGCCATTGAAGAACAGGAGAAGGCACGCCTGCTAAAAAATCAAGCCGACGAGATTCGAATCATCCAGAACAGCACCCGGCGGAAGATAGGAAAATATCTAATCGGAAAGCGAGCCGCCCATCGGATTGCCGATCCCAAAAAGAATCGGGTCTATCTGGAGGCAAAGGAGAAGATAAAAGAAGAACATCTTTTCGCCATCCCCTTTGATCGGCTCAAAGAGATCGATGTCCTGGAAGGAAAGCGAATTCTCCCAGAGGTCCATAAGATTCTCGATCGGGCCGAACTTCAGATCAATGTGGTGAAAGGAGTGTTTGCGGAAAAATTAGCCAAATTAAAGAAGGGGGATGAGTTGGCCCCGGGGGTGATCAAATCCGTCAAGGTCTATGTGGCGATGAAGAGAAAGCTCTCTGTGGGAGATAAGATGTCCGGACGTCATGGAAACAAAGGGATCATCTCCCGGATTCTCCCCGAGGAAGACATGCCCTATCTCGAGGATGGGACGCCGGTGGATATCGTCCTCAATCCATTAGGAGTCCCTTCCCGAATGAACGTAGGCCAGATCCTGGAGACCCATCTTGGCTGGGCAGCCAAAGGATTGGGGGTAAAGATCTCCGAATATATCCAGAAGAACTTTAACCCTAAAATTCTAAGAAGAAGAATCAAAGAGATCTATTCCTCCCGCGAGGTGAATGAGTATTTGGATCAAGCGACCGATGAAGAAGTATTGGAGCTGGCCCGGAAATTAGAGAGGGGGATTTATGTCTCTGTCCCTGTTTTCGATGGGGCCTCAGAAGAAGAGATCAAAGAGCACTTGGCCAAGGCTGGGCTTCCCATCAGTGGACAGACGATCCTCTACGATGGGAGGACAGGAGAACCATTTCATCATAAGGTGACTGTGGGATATATGTATCTCCTGAAGCTCCATCATCTGGTGGATGATAAGATCCATGCTCGATCGATTGGTCCTTATTCCTTAGTCACCCAGCAGCCTCTGGGAGGAAAGGCCCAATTCGGAGGACAGCGACTGGGAGAGATGGAAGTCTGGGCCTTGGAGGCTTATGGAGCCGCCCATTCCCTTCAGGAATTTTTGACAGTAAAATCGGACGATGTGGCCGGAAGAACTCGCGTCTATGAAGCCATTGTGAAGGGAGAGCATACCTTTGAACCTGGCCTTCCGGAATCGTTCAATGTTTTGGTCAAAGAGTTACAGAGCCTCTGTTTGGATACCGAGCTCCTCGAGGAAAAGAGGGAAGAAGAATTTTAGAATAAATAAAAAAACCATTTTCTAACGAAAAGGAGGAGACGTTGGAAGACTATTTAACATTTTTTGAAAAGGGGAAAAGTCCGATCAATTACAACGCCATCCGAATCTCGATTGCCTCTCCGGAGAAGATCGAATCCTGGTCTCATGGGGAGGTGAAAAAGCCGGAGACCATTAACTATCGAACCTTTAAACCTGAGAAGGATGGTCTCTTCTGCGCAAAGATTTTTGGCCCTACAAAGGACTACGAATGTAATTGTGGAAAATATAAACGAATGAAACATCGGGGGATTGTCTGTGAAAAATGTGGAGTGGAGGTTATCCAGTCGAAGGTTCGCCGGGAGAGGATGGGACATATCCGGCTGGCCACGCCCGTTGCCCATATCTGGTTTCTGAAGAGCATTCCCAGCAAGATCGGAATCCTGGCAGATATGACCCTAAGGGAGTTAGAACGGATTCTCTATTTCGAGTCCTATTTGGTCTTGGATGGGAAAGGGACTCCTTACAAACGAGGGGATATCCTTTCGGAAGAAAAGTACCAGGAGGCCAAAGAGAAGTATGGGGATCAACTCGTCGTCATGCAGGGGGCAGAGGCGATACGGGAACTGCTGAGAACGACCGATGTGAAAGAACTTTCTCAAAAACTCCGAACGGAGATGAAAGAGACCACCTCTGAAGCCAAGAAGAGACGTTTGGCCAAACGGCTGAAGATCATCGAGTCTTTCTTGGAGTCCGGGAATAAGCCGGAATGGATGATCCTTGAAGTCATTCCTGTTCTTCCCCCAGATCTTCGCCCTCTTGTTCCTTTAGATGGTGGACGATTTGCCACCTCCGATCTCAACGACCTCTATCGAAGGGTCATCAATCGGAACAATCGTCTCAAACGGCTTCTGGAACTCAATGCCCCGGAGATTATCATCCGAAATGAAAAACGAATGCTCCAGGAGGCGGTAGATGCCCTGTTTGATAACGGGAAGAGAGGGAGGGCCATTCTGGGAGCTAATAAAAAACCCCTGAAGTCCCTCAGTGATATGCTTCGAGGGAAACAGGGAAGATTTCGTCAGAACTTATTGGGAAAACGAGTGGACTATTCTGGGCGTTCGGTGATCGTCATTGGACCTGAGTTAAAGCTTCATCAATGTGGTCTTCCTAAGAAGATGGCCCTTGAGCTCTTTAAACCCTTCATCTACCATCTTCTTCAAGCAAAAGGGTTGGCGACGACCATCAAGAGTGCCAAGAAGATGATCGAGAAGGAGAGGCCAGAGGTTTGGGATGTTTTGGATGAGGTCATTCGAGAACATCCTGTGCTTTTGAATCGTGCCCCCACCCTTCATCGTTTAGGCATTCAGGCCTTTGAACCTTTGCTCATCGAAGGGAAGGCCATTCAACTTCATCCCTTGGTCTGTACAGCCTTTAATGCTGATTTTGACGGGGATCAGATGGCCGTTCATGTCCCTCTCTCAGTAGAAGCCCAAGCCGAGGCCAGAATTCTCATGATGTCCACTAATAATATCCTCTCTCCTGCCAATGGAAGACCGATCATTGTCCCGACCCAGGACATCGTGCTTGGAATCTACTATATGACTCGGGAGCGTCCTTTTGCGAAGGGAGAAGGGAAGGTTTTTTCAAGTCCTGAGGAAGTCCGAATCGCCTACGATGCCCAGGAAGTAGACCTTCATGCTCGAATTAAGGTCCGAATCGACGGGACGATGGTCGAGACGACGGTAGGCCGGATTCTTCTTAAAGAGATCCTTCCTGAAGAGATTCCTTTCTCCTTGATCAACAAGGTAATCAAAAAGAATGAGTTGGCGGCTTTAGTGGAATACTGTTACCGGTATTGCGGAGAGAAGAAGACGGTTATCCTTTCGGATCGATTAAAGGATTTGGGATACCGCTATGCCACAGAGGCCGGGATTTCGATCAGCATCAATGATATGCTTATCCCTTCCAACAAAGAAGCCCTGTTAAAAGAGGCCCAGGAAGAAATCGAGAAGGTTCAGGAACAATATACAGAAGGGCTCATTACAGACGGAGAACGATACAATAAGGTGATCGACATTTGGGCACAGGTCACCGAGAATATTGCGGATGTGATGTTCAGGGAGTTGGGGACCGAAGAAGTGGAGGGTCCCAAAGGAGAGAAGAAGAAAGTAGAAAGTTTTAATCCTATTTATATCATGGCTGATTCAGGAGCTCGCGGGAGTGCTCAACAGGTCAGACAGCTTGCTGGAATGAGGGGGCTCATGGCTAAGCCTTCCGGGGAAATCATCGAGACCCCCATTACGGCAAACTTCCGTGAAGGTCTCACCGTGTTACAATACTTCATCTCCACCCATGGGGCTCGAAAAGGATTGGCCGACACGGCCTTGAAGACGGCCAATGCAGGATATCTGACCCGCCGTCTGGTCGATGTGGCCCAGGATGTCGTGATTACGGAGAAGGATTGCGGAACCCTGGATGGGATTGAGGTCGAATCCCTGATCGAAGGTGGAGAGATCATCGAATCCATGAAGGGGCGTATCTTAGGTCGTGTGGCTCTGGAGGACATTCGAGATCCGTTTACCGGAGAGGTCATCGTCAGGGCGAATGAAGAGATCGATGAGAATCTGGCCGAACGGATCGAAGATGCTGGCATTGATCGAGTAAAGATTCGGTCCGTTCTTACCTGCAAATCCAAACGGGGGGTGTGCGCCCTCTGCTATGGGAGGGATCTGGCTCGAGGGCGAATCGTTAACGTGGGGGAGGCCATTGGAATCATTGCTGCCCAATCCATAGGAGAGCCTGGAACCCAGTTGACGATGAGGACGTTCCATATCGGAGGAACGGCCAGCCGAAGGGCAGAACAGACGACTCTCGAGAGTCAGATCGAAGGAAAGGTCAAATTCATTAATCTCAAGACCGTAAGGAATCGAGAGGGAAACCTCATCGTGATGAACAGAAACGGAGAGATCGCGATTCTCGATGAGAGTGGAAGAGAACGGAGGCGTTATTCCGTCATCTATGGAGCGAAACTGAGGATAAAAGATGGTCAAAGGGTCAAAGAAGGAGACCTGCTCGCCGAATGGGACCCCTATTCCATTCCTGTCCTGACCGAGGTTTCCGGGCGAGTCAAATTTGGCGATATTATCGAAGGGGTAACGATGCAGGAACAGGTCGATGAGTTTACAGGACTTTCGAGAAAAGTGATTGTGGAATCGAAAGATCCGGAACTTCGTCCCCGGATCTCCATCAAAGATGAAAAAGGAAGAACGATGAAGATCCCTGGCTCCACCTCAGAAGCTCGCTACCTCCTTCCAGTAGGGGCGAATATCTTTGTCTCTGAAGGGGATATGGTGGAGGCAGGAGATGTCATCGTAAAGATTCCAAGGGAGACGACTAAGACTAAAGATATCACAGGAGGCCTTCCCCGAGTGGCAGAACTTTTTGAAGCGAGAAGGCCGAAAGAATACGCTCTGATCAGTGACATTGATGGAGTAGTTGAGTTTGGGAAGGACATCAAAGGGAAGAGAAAAGTCATCATTCGACCTGAAGTAGGAGAGCCTAAGGAATACATCATACCGAGAGGGAAGCATGTGAGTGTCCATGAAGGGGATTTGGTGAAAGCTGGAGAACCCTTGATGGATGGCCCGGTCAATCCTCATGATATCCTGAGGGTGATGGGAGACAAAGCCCTGGCTCGTTATCTGGTCGATGAGATTCAGGAGGTGTATAAACTCCAAGGGGTAAAGATCAACGATAAACATATCGAGGTCATTGTCGCCAGATGCTCAAAAGGGTCAGGATTAAAGAGGTTGGGGATACGC
>JBBIMX010000077.1:0-11736 GCA_037444165.1 Deltaproteobacteria bacterium
ACCTCTCATACCCTTCCCATATTCTAATATGAAATAAACTCTGTCTGACATCCAGAAAAGTCTTGAAAGGGCTAGATTCCTGCTTTTACAAGAATGAGAAATTAAAATATTTTTCACGCATGATTATAGAAAAATATAAAATTTTATAGAGCTTGTTCGGGGAACAAGCCCTACAACATTCGTTTTCATGGCGGAATCAGAAATCCTGCTCTATATCACAAAATTTAGGAGGGGGCGTTCCCCGGACGCCCCTTTTAAATTTTTATATTTTATTCTTACCTATTGTCAAGGTGATTTTCATTGAGCCTTGACACCCCATACCCTATTCGTTATCTTGTTTCTAAATCTGGCTTAGGAAAGGAGCCATCTATGGAAATGATTCAAGCAATCCGGGAAAGGAAAAGTATTCGGGCTTTTAAAACGGACCCTATTCCCAAAGAGAAAATCGAAGAGATCTTAAGAATCTCCTGTCTTGCCCCTTCAGCCATTAATCTCCAGCCTTGGGAATTCATTGTGGTATCCGGAGAAGAGAAAGAACGATTAAGCCGAAGGCTCATAAAGGCTTATCGAGAAAAACAGATTTCCTGTGGACCTGGAAATGTTAAACCTCTTCCAAAGAGCATAGCCAAAAGGGGAGCCCAAACGCTTGAGATGATGATTCCTTTCTTTGAAGAGATGAAAGTCGATCCAAATCAATTTATCAATGAAGGAAGCTGTAATTTCTATGGGGCTCCTGTCGCTATCTTAATCTGTTTAGATGATTCCTTTCCAAAAGCCCGCCTGCTCGATATCGGCATCATCCTGGGTTATGTCCTTCTGGTGGCCCATGAATATGGTTTAAGTACCTGCCCGATTGGCCTGATTACCGCCTATGAAGAAGAAATCAAAGACCTGCTCAATATTCCAGAAAATAAACAGGTGGTCATTGGAATAGCCTTAGGGTATCCAGAAGAAAGGAGTCCTATCAACCGTTTCAAATCTCCGAGAGAGGACTTTAAGAAGATGGTCAAATGGATTGAATGACCCTATCTGACATGGCAGGCGACCAGTGAGCCATTGGCCCTTTCGCTCAACGGAGGTTCTTCCCTTTCACAAATGGAGATTCTTAAAGGACACCGGGTATGAAAACGACACCCCGACGGAGGATTGATGGGGCTTGGGACATCTCCTTCCAGTAAAATCCTTTTGCTCTTTTCGAGGGGGTCGAGACTCGGGGTGGCAGAGAATAAGGCTTCCGAATAAGGATGAATCGGTTTCTCATAAATGATCTCCTGTTTGGCATACTCCACGATCTTTCCAAGATACATCACAGCGACCCAATCAGAGACATACTCAATCAGATTTAAATCATGAGAGATGAAGAGATAGGTCAGTCTATATTCGGACTGAAGATCAAGAAGAAGATTCACGATTTGTGCCTGAATGGAAACATCGAGACTCGAAACAGGCTCATCGGCTATGATTAACTTGGGCTGGAGGGCAAGGGCTCGGGCAATTCCAATTCTTTGACGTTGACCACCACTGAATTGATGGGGATAAAGAAATCTTTGCTCCGGTCTCAACCCGACCACCTTCATTAATTCTACCACTCTCTCCTCTAATTCCTTTCCTTTAGCGATGCCATGGATGAGAAGAGGTTCTCCAATAATGGCGTCTATCCTTCTTCTTGGATTGAGTGAGGAATAGGGATCCTGAAAGATGATCTGAATCTCCCGTCGAAGTGTTCGTAGATCCTCTCCCTCCAGACGAAGGATATCCCTTCCTTCAAATTGGACTTCACCTGCATCTGGATCTTCCAGCCTTAAAATAAGGCGACCCAAGGTCGATTTTCCACAACCACTCTCTCCCACAAGCCCCAGGGTTTCCCCTTTCCGAATCGTAAGATCAATCCCATCGACCGCTTTCACATAGGCCGTTCTTCTTGAAAAAAAACCTCTTTGGAGGGGATAATATTTTTTTAGCCCTTTGGCCTCGATCAAGACTTCATTCATAGAGCCAGCATCTCACCTGATGATTGGGTTCAATTTCTATCAGTTGAGGGTGTTCCTCTCTACATTTTTTAAATACCTGAGTGCAACGATCCTGAAACTTACATCCGATGGGCAGTCCAAGGAGGTCCGGAACAGTTCCGGGGATCGTTTGAAGTCTGTCCCTCTTCTTCGTTCTTCTTTTTTGAGGGATAGACTGAAAAAGGCCTATTGTATAGGGATGTTTCGGATTTCGAAAAAGTGTGATTACGTCGCCATATTCAACGATATGACCTGCATACATCACCCCTACATGCTGAGCCACTTCTGCCACCACTCCGAGATTGTGGGTAATAAGAAGAATGGAGGAACCCACCTGTTCCTTTAGACGCTGGATCAAGTCAAGGATTTGAGCTTGAATCGTTACGTCGAGAGCCGTCGTGGGTTCATCGGCGATCATTAATCGAGGATGACAGGAAAGGGCCATGGCAATCATGACCCGCTGTCTCATTCCCCCACTCATCTGATGGGGATAGTCGTTAACCCTTGATTCCGGAGAGGGAATCCCTACCATTCTGAGCATCTCAATGGCACGCTCCCAAGCCTCTTTGGATGAAACCCCTTGGTGAAGTTCTATTGCCTCTGCAATTTGAAAACCGACTTTAAAGACAGGATTAAGGGAGGTCATCGGTTCTTGAAAGACCATAGAGATCCGATTGCCCCTGATTTTTTGCATTTGAGCTTCTGTGGCCTGCGCAAGATCAAGTCCGTTAAAAAGAATGGATCCCTCAACAATACGACCCATAGGTTCTGGAATTAATCGCATGATGGAGAGAGCCGTAACGGTTTTTCCGCAACCCGATTCTCCCACCAATCCGACCGTCTCTCCTTCTTGAATTCGAAGGTCTAAACCATCGACCGCTTTTACCACCCCTTTCCGGGTAAAAAAATAGGTCTTTAAATTCTTAATTTCTAAAAGCGAAGTTCCCATCAATAACAAGCTCTTAATACGGAATAGGTCTTTTTAACTGATCCCTATGGGATTCGATAAACGATTCAATCTCTTTATCCGATTCCAGTTTTGGATGCATCAAAGCAAAAATATTCTCGTATCTATTCCTATCCTTCGAGTCGGATAACTTATTTGCCTGTTCCATTAAGCTTTCCTTTACCTTACTAAGATGCTCTTTTTCAATTCCATCCTTGGCTTCCTCTATCTTCTTCTGAATCTCTTCGATATTTTTTAGAAGGAGTGTTCTGGGTAAAAGATCAATCCAATCCAAAGATCGTTTCAATAATTTCAAATTAATCTTTCCTACATGAAATCCAAATGCATCCGTCTGAACAACAAGGGATCTGCCGATCTTTTTTGGAAACACAAAAGAACGATCTCGTCCCCCAATGATCAGTGAGATTTCTGGAATTCTTTGAGCAAGGGCATCAATCTCAGGCGAAGAAAGATGGGCCAACGCAAAAATATAATGGCAATGAGACATTGGGCCTTTCACCCAATGAAGAGCCGCTTTGATCGGGTCCTCAACAAAATAGGTTCTTATCTCTTTTTGGAGAGAGGAAGGAAGAGAAGGAGCGAGAAGCCCTATCATCCCAATTTTTACACTCCCTACCTCTTTTACGATATAGGGATGAAAGACAGGTCTTCCTGTCTTTCTTTCTTTTAGGTTTGCCGAGAGGAAGGGAAATTTTATCCGTTTCTGGAGATTTTTTAAATATTCAATTCCCAGACCCAAATCGGTTTCTCCAATATTCAAGGCGTCATATCCTATTTTTTCATAGATCTGTAGAACCACCTCCGCCCTCTTTCTGGCTTTTTCTCGCTCATTTGCTTGACGAAAATAGTCAATCGCTAACGCATTCCCTGAATCGAGAATAAAAATGGGTTTCCCTTCTTGTTTAACCATTTTAATAAATTGAGCTCTTCTGGCTAATCCTCCATTTTCTCCTGATTCTGGACAGGTCATACAAGGCTCGACCTCTCCAAGAGTATTGGAAGTATATATCACGGTCAAAGAGGTCTCTTTACCTATACATAGAGGGAGACCCCAATAAAAGAACCAAAGAGTAACCCAAAAACTCAAAAGAGATAAACGCCTCATCCATCACCTCCAATTGATCTCATCTAAGGCTTGGGTCCAGAACATCTCTTAATCCATCTCCAAATAAATTGAAACCCAGTACCAGCGTAAAGATGGCTATGCCGGGGAAGGCAGCCACATGAGGGGCATTTTGAATATACTGTCTTCCTTCACTGAGCATGGCACCCCACTCAGGGGTCGGGGGTTGGGCCCCAAGTCCCAAAAATCCCAAGGCAGCGGCCTGAAGCACAGCGGTCCCCATCCCTAATGTAGCATAGACAATAATGGGGGGGATGGTATTGGGAAAGATGTGGAGGGCAATAATCCTAAGGTTACTCCCCCCCACGGCCCTCACCGCTTGAACGAAGAGTTGCTCCTTGATGGAAAGGACGGCACTTCTAACAATCCTTGCATAATGAGGGATATAGACGATTCCAACTGCAATCATCGTATTTAAAAGACTTGGCCCCAAAATAGCGGTGATGAAGATGGCCAGAAGGATGGCTGGAAAGGCGAGCATCACATCCATTAATCTCATGATGGGTTCGTCGACCCGTCTCCCATAGAATCCAGCCAGAAGGCCCAGAATCGTGCCCGGAACAAGGGATATGGAGACGGCGATCAATCCAATAATGATGGAAATTCGGCTCCCATAGATGACCCGACTAAGAATATCTCGCCCCAGGCTATCCGTCCCAAAGGGATGCTTCCATGAAGGTCCTTGTAATCGATGAATAGGATCGGGAGTCAAGGGATGATGAGGGGAAATCCATGGACCAATGATGGCCAGAAGGACTAAAAGTCCAATGAGTGTGAGGCCGATCATTGCCGTTTTATTCTTTTTGAGCTCAATAAAAGCCTCAACCTTTTCCATCGATTCTTAACCTCGGGTCAAGATAGAAATAGAGGATATCCACTATAAGATTGACTAACACCATGATCACCGCAAAGAAAAGAATACATCCCTGAACGGCAGGATAGTCTCGAGCCAGAAGGGAATCCACGACATATCGACCCAATCCAGGCCAGGAGAAGATCGTTTCGGTTAAAACCGCTCCACCAAGAAGAAGGCCAAAATTAAGTCCAATGACAGTGACAATCGGGAGAAAAGCATTTTTCAGAGCATGTTGAAAAATGACTCTCTGAGAACTCAACCCTTTAGCTCGAGCCGTGCGGATATAGTCCTTGGACATCACATCCAGCATGCTGGATCGGGTCATTCGTGCGATGATGGCCATCGGGATAGTAGCCAAGGTAAAGGCGGGAAGAATAAGATGTTTAAGAGAATCGGTAAGAAGAGGAAGATTGCCTCTCAAAAGGCTGTCGAGAATCACCAGACCGGTGATTGGTTGATAATCCATGCCCATTGTAAATCGGCCCATCATTGGGAGGAGGCCTAAAAGAACCGAAAAGAGATAGATGAGCATCAATCCTAACCAAAAGATGGGCATGGAGATTCCGGCCAAAGCCATCACCATAGAAGTGTAATCGAAGATCGAATATTTTCGAACGGAGGAGATGACGCCTGCAATAATACCAATAAGACTCGAAAGAAAAATGGCGGCGACCGAAAGCTCAACGGTAGCAAGGAACCGGTCCCATATCTCTTGAGAGACGGGAAGATTGGAACGAATGGAAATTCCCATATCTCCAGAGAGTAAATGTTTTAAATAGAGGAGATATTGATAAGGATAGGATTCATTCAGCCCAAGTTTTTCACGAATTCGGGCTACATCCTGGGGTGAGGCAAACTCTCCAACAAGAAGATGGGCGGGGTCCCCAGGGATGAGCCTGAGCATTAAAAAGACCAAAATGGAGACCCCGATCAAAATGAAAATGAGGTGAAATAATCGTCTTGAGATGAAGGAGATCAAAAATCTTTAAACTCCTCTTACTTCTCCTTCCAGACCATCTGGAACGAATTCAATCCATTGGGTCGAAGGGGAACATCATGGAGCTTCTTATTATAGATTCGCACAATGGTGGAATGGGCCAGAGGAACCCATGGTACTTCTTCATTAAAGATCTCCTGGGCTTTTAAATAAAGAGGCGCCCTTTTCTCTTTTCCGAAAAGTCCCTGGGCTTCTTTAACCAGTCGGTCAAACTCGGGATTCTGCCAGAAGGCGACATTGGCTGCAGGTGGCTTTGAATTGTCAGAATGAAGAAGCCCATACATGAAATTATCCGGGTCGGCATTCCCTCCCAGCCAACCTAACATACAGAGGTCATGTTCTCCCTTGGCCGTCTTGTCCAGATAAGCTCCCCATTCATGGCGGACAATCTTGGCATTGATTCCCACGGCGGCTAAATATCCCTGAATCAATTCGGCCGTCTTCACAGGTTCTGGCATGTAAGCCCTTGATACAGGCATGGCCCAGAGTTCGGTGCTAAACCCATTAGGATATCCTGCCTGGGCAAGAAGGGCTTTCGCCTTCTGCACATTATACTCATAATCCTTAATCTTAAAATTATAGCCCCATATACTTGGAGGAAATGGATTCACCGCAGGGATGGCTAATCCCCTGAAGATGGTCTTGATGATCGTCTGTTTGTCAATCGCATGGGCGATCGCCTGACGAACCAGCTTATTGCTGAGGATGGGCTTCTTCGTATTAATCGCCAGGTAGCCCACATTGACACTGGGTTGTTCAATTACCTTAAAGTTTGGGTTGCTCTTTGCCATCTGGATGGAATCCGGGTCGAGATCATCCGCAATATCGATTGCTCCGGTTTGGAGAGCCATAAAACGAGCCGAAACCTCTGGAATAGCCTTCAGAATGATTCGATCTAAATGGGGTTTCTGCCCCCAATACTCCTCGTTTCTTTCCACAATGATTTGGTCATCTTTAATCCATTTCACAAATTTAAATGGACCTGTTCCTACGGGGTTTCGACCAATATCCCCCTTGTATTTCTCAATGGCTGCTGGAGATAGAATGGGACATAGCCAGAGAGCAAGGTTAGCCACAAGAGGAGCATAAGGCTTCTCTGTTCGGAGAGCCACCGTATAGTCATCAATCACTTTGACCTCTTTGACTGGCCCCAATCCCAGGGCGGGATATCTCCAGGTCCCATACTGATGAAAAGGATGACCCTTATCGATGACCCGGTCGAAAGAGACCTTCACTGCATGGGCATTGAACGGAGTCCCATCATGAAATTTTACCCCTTTCCTCAGCTTAAAGGTCCAGACCAGCCCATCGCTCGAGACGCTCCAAGAAGTTGCCAGTTGAGGTTCTACGTCCATGCTATCTTTTTTGAACATCACCAAGTTTTCGAGAATCTGAATCCCTGCTTTAATCGATTCTCCATCTGTCGCCTGAGCGAGATCCAGGGTGACAGAGTCACCCCCTCGCCCCCAGGTCAATGTTCCACCTTTGACAGGGGCCTGTGCAAAACTTAGAAAAGGCAAAATCGCCAGTCCCACTACAACCGAAAGAATCCAACATACCCTTTTCATCTTCTCCCTCCTTTTAGTTCATCTATTTTTGAGGAAAGGTTAATCCTCTATCCCGATGCCAAAAAAACTCCATCCCTCCTTTCCTCTTATACCCCTTCTTTTTAACAGGAAAACGGCAAGAGTTCAATAATCTGATCACAGAAAGATTAGTCTCGAGATGAGCCTTGACGCATTCCCTCAGAAATCTCCCGTAAGCCACCTCGTCAGCGACTTCCGTAATGAACTCGATATTTGTAATAGAAGGGTATCGATAGGAAAAATTGCTCTTTTGAAATCGTTTTTGAAGCGGGAAAAAAAGGGACCCTTCTCCCATTTTTATCGGTTCAGACACCCAAGCTCCCCTATATTTCCAATATCGCTCCGCAAAGGTTTGATTCCTCTTAATTATTCCCTCCTCATCCAAAAGAAAGGAGGAGATCCATCTTCCTAATTTTTCAGCACGTTCCCTTCTCTTCGACCCTTTCTTCTCCTCAAGAAAGGGAAGGTAGATGAAGAAAAAGGCCTTCGGGATCCACCATTCCCTGAAACGAAAAGGAGTGTAACCCGAAAAGGGCTGTTCCCATTCGTGAGAAGGAAATCCATGATTATCCACGCAGATATCTGGAAACCATCTCTGCCAGATCTCCGGTTTCACCCTGGCCTCTCCAAATGGAGTTCTGGGATTAAAGTATTCAAGATAATATTCCTGCCCTGCCCAATTGTATCTTGCAGCATGAAGTTTATCCCTTGGAGTCCATCTTAACATCTCTTCTAAGGTATTCACCCCATCGACATTCTCCATGGGATTGATGACCACATTGACCCTTTTGAGCCACCTCTGGAATCGAAGATTGGTGACAAGGAGAGAGGACAATCGAAGCCCGGCATTCGTGCTCGATACTTCATTGGCATGGTGACGGCAGTTGATAAAAAAAGTGGGCTTGAAGATAGCCGCTTTCAACGGGGAGGTCAATGAATGTAGAGAGGGAGAGGTATGTTCAAGGGAATAGATAGGGAACCCGGCTGAAGAATCGCCTTCTTCAACCACGTTTACTCCAGCCCTTCCTTCGAAGGAATGGATTATCTTAATATATTCTTTGTATCCGATTGGTCTCTCCATTGGGATCTTAATGGGACCGGACTGTTTTTTATTCAAAAATTGCCTTTCTTTGATTAAATTTGAACCTCTGGCAATGATTCGAAGCCCTCTCTTTGGTCTCTCTTTGTAATCCATCCTTTCAATCCGAAACACACCATGCTTAAAGTCTTTCATCCTCTTTCTTAACCGATCGATTCTTCTCCCTCCCGCTCCTTCCACAAATAGATAGACGAGAAGGTCTGATCCTCTGAAGGCAACCCCTTCCAAACCTATTTTTATTCTTTCCTTTTCCCGGGAAAATCCATCAGGATGGTGGATCAAAGTAAATTTCAATTTTCCATTCGTCTTCCTTTCGTTGGGACGGATGATGGGAAGGATACGACCTGCCGAGATTTCCGTTAGACCCTTTTTCTTTAAGTAACGGAAGAAGAAATCTAATGTCACAAAATAGAATTCCTCATGGAGGGCTTCGAGGGGAGAGATTCTTTCCTCATCCACTCCTAATCCTTCCCCCGGGTAATTTAAAAAGAGGTCAAAGCGAATCGCTTCAAAGAGTGGGTTGGGAGGGGAAGGAGAACTTGCACAGAGACGATCGATTTCTCTCTTGAGGAGAGGAAGGAGCTCTTTTTGATAACTCTCCCATACCTGCTCCATCCATGTTTTAACCCTATGGTTCATCACCTCTTTTCCATTAATCTTCAAATTCATCCATCCTATCCAGGGGTGAATTTTCCCTAATTTGGGGAAGAAGGAAAGATAGTCTTTCCGTTCCCACTTTGGTGAAAACTCGCCTTCATAAACCCTCTTTTTTCCTCGCCAAGCACAGACCCGATAGACTTCTTTAATCCTTGAATCTTTTTTAAACGCTATCCGATCTTTCGAAATCCCTAATCTCCGAGAAAGGATTTCGTCAATGGGGTAGATCTCCTGAAGCCATCGCTCTTCTTCCTCCAGTCCCTTTTCTCTAAAAGGCTTAAAAGTGATCTCAATTCGATTCACCCCCTTTTTTAAAATCTCTTTTAAGACGACCTCCCTCATCCAACTCAATCCAGGTTTGTAGGCATTTAAAACGGCAATCCGGATCTTTGTTGAGGAACATCCCAGCCCTTTTAACAGCTTTTTTATTTCGGACTCCAACCGCTTCCTTTCTCTCAACGGCCTGACCACCATTGCCAAAATCTCTATCGACCCTATTTGAGAATCCGATTCCTTCACCCTCTCTTTCAGTATGTTTAGAATCTCTTTCCTTTCATCAAAAAGGAGAAACTCCCGGATGATTTTTTCAGAAGAAGACGAGGAACTAAAAAAACGTTTACAGGAATCTTCCAAATCCCTTACAAAATTTTTAACCTCTCTTAAGATCGGATCCTTAATTTCTTTTGAATCAGTAGGGAGGGTACTGAGGTATCTTAAAATTCTTTGGAGGCCTTTCTCTGTTCCTGAGATCAATATCTCCGAGAAACCATTCCGGGACGGGATTAAAAATACTCCTCCATCCCAAGGAATCCCGTCAAGGTGCCGTAATCTTCTTAATCTAACTCTATCTAAATCTTCTCTCTTTCCAATATAGATAAAAGGGACTCTCTTCGGCCTTGACCCCCATGGAAAGGCAAAAGGGAGAGAAAGGTGGACCGTTTCCAGGCCCAGTCGGGATGAAAAATTGGCTATTTCCATAGCGGTCTGTAACTCGACCGAACTAAAAAGAAGAATTCGGTAAGGAAAATGAATGAGCCAGGGTTTTTGTGGTTCAGGGTGAAATAATCCTCCTATAGAAAAGAGTCTGAGAAGGTCAATATTCTTTCCCTTTTTAAACCCTTTCCAGGCATTTTTTCCAAAAATCCTCCCATTTCTTGAAAGGATTGAGAGCGAAAGGTTTCGAATGGATTGAGCCAAGGAGGCCTTTTTGCTTTCCTTTAAAAAATAGGTTCTTCGGTTTGGAGGGATGGTTTTAAATTCATGATCAAGCCCGATGTAGAGATGGTATCCCCAGGAGGGTCCTTTTTTACCTTCCGTAACAAGGGGAGGACTCATTCCCATCGTTTCGAACCCTATAGCAGCAGAGAGATCCATGACTGCACATAAAACTTCGGGATGGCAAGAGGAGGGGGAGAGGTGAATCTGGAGATTTACCGTATCAACGAATCCATCTCGGTCTCGGTCTAAAAAGATCTTATGAAAATCCTTTATTAAAGGATGCAAACTTATTTAACCTATATAAGAATCGAGCTTCTTCTTTTCGATCTTTTTCGTTCCCTTGACATTTCCCAGAGACCACACCGGGTTCTAAACTCACAATAGGCTTCTGGATTCGAGCACTCACAACATTCGTCAGGAGACAGGCAATCACAGCACTCCAGACAGAAACCTCTTCCATATTTATAGCAGATTGCTACCGCATTTCTTTCAGGATGATTTTTACAATTCATCACACCCTCAATTTTTCTTCTTTATTTTTTGTCTTTTTGAGATCGGACGCTTCCGGAGCAAAACATAAGTGGCCCCTGCTCCACCATCACACTTTCTTGCACTGGAATAGGCGACCACCCACTTTCTCCAGGGACCCAGGGTCAACCATTCCTCAACCTTTCGTTTTAATACCGGCTCCGAAGGTGAGGAGAGCCCCCGACCATGGGTGATCAGAAGACCCGTCTTCCCGTGAGTGGTTGCCCATTTCATAAATTGGTCAAAGACTTCTTGGGCATCTTTAACGACCAATCCATGAAGATCAAGATACCCTTGAATCGAAAAGTCTCCTCGATGAAGGCGTTTTGCAATCTCAGGATGGACATGGTATCCTATTCCTTCGATATATTCGGGTGTATCCTCTACTCGAAATCCAACTCCCCTTTGAACAAGAGCCTGAAGCCTATGGAGAGCCTCCTCATCCTCCTGTTCCCTGAATCGCTGGATCGATATATTTCTTCTATGGGTGGACTCCACAAAGGGTCTATCCTTAAGAGGTTTCACTCCTTCCATCGCTTTTTGAAACAAAGCCTCTTCTCTCTCCGCATCTACCTTTTCGGAATGTTCGGGAGGTTCCTCAGGGAAAAAATTTCTATCAAGAATAACATGTAACTCTTTAAAAGATTTAAAGGTATATGAAAAACGCTTTTGTTTCATCCTCCTCTCCTGTTGGAG
>JBBIMX010000078.1:0-11513 GCA_037444165.1 Deltaproteobacteria bacterium
ACACAGGTCTTTGGAACCTGCATTCGGAGGTTCGAATCCTCCCACCCCAGCCAAATTTATTTCTAAAAGGGTGAAGGGAAATCCGTGAAAAGACGATTTCTCAAGGAAGAAAACGAAGAGTTGAACTGGCTCCGGATCTTTACTGGAAACTCAAACCCTCCCCTGGTTGAAAAGATTACTCAGCATCTCGGGATCTCCATCGGGAAATCGGTAGTTAAGAATTTCAGTGATGGAGAGATCAATGTAGAGATTGATGAGAGTGTCCGCGGGATGGATGTTTTTGTCATCCAATCTATTTGTCATCCTGTGAATAATAATCTCATGGAACTCCTCATTATGATTGATGCCCTGAAAAGGGCTTCTGCCGAAAGGATTACAGCCGTTTTACCCTACTATGGCTATGCCAGACAGGATCGGAAAGTCTCTCCTCGGGCCCCCATCTCAGCAAAACTGATCGCAGACCTAATCACCACAGCAGGAGCCTCGAGAATCCTCACCGTAGATCTTCATGCAGGACAGATCCAGGGCTTTTTTAATATTCCGGTTGACCATTTATATGCTGCCCCTGTGCTTTTAAGTTATTTAAAACAACTCGAGGACGACATTGTCATCGTCTCTCCAGATGCAGGAGGAGTAGAACGAGCTCGAGCCTATGCAAAACGACTGGATAGTTCTCTGGCCATTATCGACAAAAGGAGAGAAGCCCCAAATGTTTCACAAGTAATGAATATTATTGGAGAAGTTAAGGAAAAGGTGGCTGTTTTAGTCGATGACATGGTGGATACCGGCGGAACCCTTACGAGGGCGGCCTACGCCCTGGCCGAAAAAGGGGCTAAGTCAGTTTATGCCTGCTGCACCCATCCTGTTCTATCTGGAAGAGCCGTGGAGATTCTGATGGAGTCTCCCATTGTAGAGCTTATCGTAACCGATACGATTCCTCTTCGTTCAGAAGCAGCCCGGTGTCCTAAAATTAAAGTCCTATCTATCTCTGGACTTTTAGCTGATGCCATCAGGAGGATATACAGGGACGAATCAGTCAGTTGTTTGTTTGTGTGAAAAACAGGGTATGATCAGTTTCAATTTTGAATTCGATAGGTTAGGAGGAATTTAAATATGGAAAGGCTGGTTTTAACAGCGGAGTTAAGAGAAGGAAGAGGGAAAGGGGCTGCCCGCAAATTGAGGGCCAAGGGATTGATCCCGGCTATCCTCTATGGACCTCGAACCCAACCCATCCCTCTGACCGTTTCGCGCAAGGAATTATCGAAGGCCCTTCGAACAGAGGCCGGTGGCAATGTCTTGATCGATTTAGAGATAAGGGATGGAGATCTTCCGAGCCGAAAAGTAGTGATGCTCAAAGAGGTTCAATATGACTATCTTGGAAAGGAGATCCTTCATACCGATTTTTATGAAGTGGCTATGGATGTGATGATAACGGTTGAAGTTCCCATCCACCTTGTTGGAAGACCTGAGGGAGCAAAACTTGGAGGGATTCTTGACCAGATTCGTAGGGTAGTCGAAATTCAATGCCTACCAGGAGATATTCCAAATAGCATCGAAGTGGATGTGAGTTCCCTCAAAATCGGTGATTCCATCCATATCTCCGATATCCAATTTGAAAAAGGTAAGATCCTTACAGATCCGGAGGAGACCATTGCTACTGTTCTGGCACCCATTGTAGAGGAAAAGAAGGTAGAGGAGGTAGCCGCTGAGGTTACTCCAGCAGAGGAGGAGAAAGAGGAGAAGGAATAAATTAAGTGAAACTCATTGCCGGTTTGGGGAATCCTGGAATCCAATATCAAAACCATCGTCACAATATTGGGTTTCGGGTTATCGATTGTCTATCTAAAAATCACCATATCCCTCTTTCCACTAAAAAGTTCCATGCCCTTTATGGAATAGGGCAGGTCGAATCCCAAGAGATTCTCCTTCTCAAACCGATGACGTTTATGAATCGAAGCGGAATCGCCATTCGAGAGATCCTTGATTTTTTTAAACTCGCTTCCGAGAATCTGATTGTGGTTCACGATGATCTGGATCTTCCTTTCGGGAGACTCCGTTTTAAAAGGAAAGGAGGTGATGGAGGACATCAGGGAGTTCGATCCATCATTGAAAGCCTTGGAAGAAATACCTTTGTCAGACTAAAAGTCGGGATTGGAAGACCTCCCGATGGAATGGAGCCTGCTGAGTATGTACTGAGCCCTTTTAGCGAAGAGGAGAGACCCCTTCTCGATGAAATCCTTTCTCGGGCCTGTAAGGCTTTGGTCACGATGCTCTTGGAAGGGATAGAGAAGGCGATGAATCAATTTCAACGTAGAGGTGGATAAAATAAAAACGAAGACTCACCCTTTTCAAGAAATGAATGGGCTATCCTTTGACCAAACTCTAATTAAATAGAAAGGAGGAAGCTATGGATCTGGTTTGGATTTCTGTGATCTGTGGGATTTTAGGGTTTGCCACCGTGCTCTATTTCGTTCGTTATGTCTTACGGCAATCCGAAGGGACAGAAAGAATAAAAGAGATCTCGGGTGCTATTAAAGAAGGGGCCTTAGCTTTTATTCATCGAGAATATCGGACCGAGATCATAGTGATTATTATTGCTGCAATCATATTAGCCCTTATTCCGGCGCTGGGCTGGAAGACGAGCGTGGCCTTTCTCTTTGGAGCCATCTGTTCCATGGGGGCAGGGTATGCCGGGATGAATATGGCCATTCGTTCTAATGGGAGGACCACTGCTGCGGCCAAAGAGAGTTTGAATCAAGGCTTAAGGGTCTCCTTTCGAGGAGGAGCTGTCATGGGACTGACGGTGGTCAGCATTGGGGTGATTGGACTCTCCATCCTCTATTTTGCCTGGCATAAGGATCCCAATTTTTTGGCTGTCATTCCTGCTTTTGGGACCGGAGCCTCCCTGGTCGCTCTCTTTGCGAGAGTAGGTGGAGGTATCTTTACAAAGGGTGCAGATGCTGGCTCGGACCTGGTTGGGAAGGTAGAGGCAGGGATTCCTGAGGATGATCCAAGAAACGCTGCGGTCATTGCTGATTTCGTAGGAGATAATGTTGGGGATGTCTGTGGGATGGGGGCTGACCTTTTTGAATCCTATGTGGAAACCGTAGTGGCGGCGATGACCCTTTGTATTGTGGGAGTGGTCGTTGCTCCCGAGGCCATTGCTCCTTGGGTAAAAACTCTGTTTCCCACTCCCTCTCCGGAGGCCTCTCTAAAAGCTGCCTGGTGGCTTCCCATGCTCATTATGGGAGGTGGAATTATCGCTTCTATTATCGGTTGCTTCTTTGTGAGAGTGGGAGAGAAGGTTGAGATGGCTGCCCTTTTGGGTGCCCTTCGCAAAGGGACTCTCAGCGCTTCGATCTTGACCGCCCTCTTTGCATTGCTCATCATTCAACTTTTAAATGCCCAAATGGGGCTGTTCTGGGCTGTTCTCTCCGGATTAATCGCAGGGGTTCTCATGGGAGAAAGTACCAATTATTATACCTCCTATGCGTTTAAACCGACTCGAGAGATTTCCGAGGCCTCCACTTTCGGAGGCGGAGCCACTATGGTGAGGGGGTTTGCGGTTGGGTTATTGAGCACATGGCCTCCGGTGATTCTGGTCGCTATGGCTACTCTTGTTGCTTTCTATTTTGCCAGTTTTTACGGAGTAGCCATCGCAGCGGCCAGTATGCTCTCTACCCTGGGCGTTACCTTAGCCACCGATGCCTATGGTCCGGTTGCAGACAATGCGGGAGGAATTGCCACCATGGCTGAACTCCCTCCAGAGGTTCGAGAACGAACGGATGCCTTGGATTCTCTTGGAAACACCACAGCGGCTACGGGAAAGGGGTTCGCGATCGGTGCGGCTGTATTAAATGCCCTGGGTCTTATCCTTTCCTATGCATTGGCTGCCGGGTTGGTTTCGATCACATCGGACGGAAAGATTACTGCCCCTCCAGAGTTGAGTTTACTTTCTCCTTCCGTCATTGTAGGAATGTTGATCGGGGCTTTGATCCCTGCCGTTTTTGTGGCCATTACCATGAAATCGGTGGGAGTCACGGCTGGACTCATTGTGGAAGAGGTGCGAAGACAGTGGCGAGAAATCCCCGGACTTCGGGAAGGTAAAGCCAGAGCCCAGTATGACCGATGTGTAGATATCTCTACGAAGGCTGCCTTAAAAGAGATGCTCGCTCCCTCCATTATGACGATTATTGCCCCTATTCTGGTAGGGGTGATCCTTGGCAAATATGCCTTGGGTGGATTTCTCATCAGCTCCCTGGCCACAGGGTTTATTCTTGCTGTGACCCTCAATAATGCAGGGGGTGCCTGGGATAACGCGAAGAAATGGATCGAAGCAGGTCACTTTGGTGGAAAAGGGTCAGACGCCCATAAAGCGGCTGTGGTGGGAGATACGACCGGCGATCCTATGAAGGATACAGCAGGACCCTCGCTCAATATCATGCTCAAATTGATGTCCGTCATTTCCCTTCTCTTGGCTCCTGTCCTTTCAAAGTTCCCGGGAATCTTCTAATCAAAGAATGAGTCCTCCCTCTCGATCTGTTCGGGAGTTGAGGACTCATTCTTCCTTTTCAATCTCCATAAAAATCTTTCCATGGTGAAAGATTCGAATCCCTCCGGTCTCTTCCGAGACAACAATGGCCAAGGCGTCGGTGAGACTGGTGATCCCTGCAGCTGCGCGATGACGGCTTCCTAAGCCAAGAGGAATCTCAATATGCTCCCCGGAGGCATCCAGATGACGACCCGCTGCAAGGATCACTCCATCTTCACGTAAAATAAAGGCTCCATCGATAGAGGAAAATTCCTTTACGGTCTCTTTTAATCTCTGGTCCAAGATATTTCGTTCCTCTTCAGGATAGCCTTGAAAAGGATTGATGACCATCGGATGGGAGAATTTGAGAACCTCTTCATGTCTTCCAAGGACGAAGATGGTCCCGACCGGTTTTCTCCCTTCCTTACCTTCCGTGGAGATCTCCAGAGCAAGTTTTAAAACGGCTTCAAAGACCTCTGGCCTTACAATCTCCGAGATGACAGGGAGATCAGCCGAAGAGAGAATCTCGAACTCTTTGCCAAAATCGAGGATGAGCAGATTATCAAGAAGTTTGGCCTGAGGCATCCCCGAGATGCAGATCCATTTTTCCCCTTTCTTCACCAGCCCCTCGGAAAGGGCCTGGAGGATGGCCATTTTAATCTGGTTGATTCTCCCCAAAGGAATATCTGGAAGGCGAAGGACTCGATCGAAATAGGCAGTGGCTTCCTGATAGAATCCTTCATCTTTGATGGCGAGAATCATCTCGACCTTCTTCTCCTGGCGGATCTTAAAAAGAGAATCATAATCCTGGATTAAATCCCCATAGAGCAGGACCCCGCTCGCCTTTGTTTTTTTGACAATGGAACAGGCCATCTCTACCAGCATTCTGTTCTGAGCCTTGATCATCTCATCCTCCTCCTATCCTCTTGACCAAAGAGGCCCCTTTATTTTCTCACGAGTTTATTATACAAATATAAATTAAGAAATCCACCGAAAAATTACACTCACCAACACGAGGGACTCATGGGGTTTCGATGCGGAATTGTAGGCCTTCCCAATGTGGGGAAATCAACCATTTTTAATGCCCTTACGAGTGCCGGGGCTGAGGTAGCCAGTTATCGTTTCTGCACGATTAAGCCCAACGTAGGAATTGTTCCGGTCCCCGATCCACGTTTAGCACGTCTTGCCAAACTCCTCCAACCCAAAAAAGTCACCCCTACTACCCTCGAATTTTTTGACATTGCAGGGCTGGTCAAAGGGGCCAGCAAAGGGGAAGGATTAGGAAACCAATTTTTAGACCATATCCGAAATGTGGATGCCATCGCCCATACGGTTCGCTGTTTTGAGAATAAAAAGGTAGCCCATGAGTTTGGCTCACTTGACCCGATAAGAGACATTGAGGTCGTGAATACGGAGCTCATCTTGGCTGACCTTCAGACCGTGGAGAAAAAGTTGGCCAAGGTAGAGAAACTCCATCGGATTGGGGCAAAGGAAACCGCTCTTCAGATCGAGGTTTATCGAGACGTTTACTCGATATTAAATCGAGGAGAGATTCCTAAAAACCTCTCTTGGAGTGATGATCGAAAGGCGATTCTTTTAGACCTTCATCTTCTGACGACTAAGCCTGTTTTTTATATTGCCAATGTCGATCAGACTGAATTGAGAGACGATGGCCTCTGTCTTAAGGCCTTGCTCGATTGGGCGAAAAGGGAAGGGCAGCGAGTGGTCGTCATCTGTGGTGATCTTGAGGCTGAAATCTCTGAACTCGGGGAGGAAGAAAGGGAAGAGTTTAGAAGAGAATTGGGGCTCGAAGGTTCGAGTCTGGAAAGACTCATTCAAGTAGGTTATGAAATATTGGATTTGATCACATTTTATACCATCGTTCATCTGGATTTGAGAGCCTGGACTGTTCCTAAAGGAACTCCTGCTCCGAAAGCGGCAGGTAAAATCCATACGGATATGGAACGGGGATTCATTCGGGCCGAGGTGATCTCTTTTGAAGAGTTTATCTCCTGTGGATCTGAGTCAGTGGCGAGGGAGAGGGGACTCCTTCGGTCAGAAGGGAAAGACTACCTCATTCGGGATGGAGATATCGTCCATTTCCGTTTTCACGTTTCTTGAATCAACAACTCAACGATTCTCCACTAAATTTCGTTTAGGGGGAAAAGAGATGGAATTCCTGAAATTCTTCTTTTTTATGATCCCGGTATGGGGAGACCTTCTCAGAGACTTTATTTTTAAAAAGATTCCATGGGATGAAATTCGAACCAATTATCTTTTTGGGAAGGCGAATGCTTACGAACGGGCCAATCTTCCTAAAAAGGCAGGAAAAGAATATGAGAAAATTTTGAGGAAACAACCCAAGAGCATCCCTGTATTGATGAATTTGGGAGGGCTCTATTTTAGAAGGGGAAGCTACGAAAAGGCTATTCCTTATTACGAGAAAGTCATCCGCATCAATCCCAAACATTATCAGGGACACTATTGGTTAGCGGTGTGTTTTTGGAAATTGGGTCGTTATTACATGGCCATCAATACGCTCGAGGAAGTCATTGAATTTCTTCCCACTTATAAAGATGCCTTGAATCTCTTGGGGGAATGCTATGAGCGGATCGGAGAGGCACGAAAAGCCGAACACTATTATTTAAAAGCAATCAGTGCCGATCCTAATGGAATCGTCATCCATGGAGGGATTCTTTCTCAAAAAGAAAAGTCAGGGACACAGCAGGAGAGAATCAAACATTAAGAACGAGAGAAAGGATCAAAAGGCTTCTTTTTTCTCCTTCTGAACCCTCTGTTTGGCAGCAAGAAATTTAGTCTCATCCATGATTCGAGGGGAGATACCTTGAAAACCATTCAGACTCGGATCAGGAGGTAGGAGAATCCAGGCGATCCCGAGCTCTTCATCGATTTTTAAAATG
This sequence comes from Deltaproteobacteria bacterium, assembly GCA_037444165.1. GTDB lineage: Bacteria > Desulfobacterota > BSN033 > BSN033 > UBA1163 > CALIBK01. Next base: position 7,453 of record JBBIMX010000078.1, read on the forward strand.
TGATCTTCGGGTTGTAATTTTTTCATCTGAAAGGATAAAAACTGTGAAAAAAAATCGAAAGAGGCGAAGGGATAGAGAAACGACCATCGCCTCTTTCGATCCTCTCTCGAATCGGCTTATTTCTTTTCTGAGGACGCCTCTTCCTTTTTGAGCTCCAATTTTGACTTGATCTCGCTGATGAAGTAGACCAAGGCCCCTGCACCGATGAGGATGAGGAGAATGGGGACGGTGGCCATCAGGCCTTTCACAAACATACTCCACCAGGTGACCAATAGGACGAGACCGATGACGATGACTATCACTCCTGCAATGATCCCCAGTACATTCGACACCATCATCACCCCCTTTTGACAAATTTTATTGAAAATTAACAAATACCTTTATGGAAGTCAAGGTTTTTCAAGTCATGGATTCCCTCTGTGAAAGAGGAAAATCATTTTAAGCCCGAAAGCAAAATTTCCGAAACCCATAAAAGGCGGATAGATTGAATATAAATAGGTCCTACGAAATCATCCATCGTGGAAATGGGTTTCTGAGTGACGGATTACCAGGTCCTCTTTTTTTTCTTGAAATAAAGAAAAGAGGTTGTTAAAGTTTTCTTCCATAGAGGAGTGGGCTCTTATGGAGACCATCCCACTTCAATCTTAAAATCAGGAGGAGGACGATGGCCGTAAGAATGAAAGGGAAATCTTTAGCCAGCTTAAAGGATCTCACTCGGGAAGAGATCGAAGAAATCCTTAAAACTTCAGAATTACTCAAACTCCAGATGCTTCGAGGTCAGGATCATCCTTTACTGAAAGGGAAGACCTTAGCGATGATCTTCGAAAAACCTTCTACCCGAACTCGTGTCTCCTTTGAAGTGGGAATGTGGCAATTAGGTGGATATGCCCTATACCTCAGCGCAGGCGATCTCCAATTAGGACGAGGGGAAACCATCGGGGATACGGCCCAGACCCTTTCTCGATATGTCCACGGGATTATGGCCAGAGTTTTTTCACACCAAACGATTCTCGATCTCATCCAGTATTCAAGAGTCCCCGTCATTAATGGGCTTTCGGATTTTTCTCACCCCTGTCAGGCCCTCGCGGACCTCTTTACCATTTATGAAAAGAAGGGGAGACTCTCTGGATTAAGGCTGGCCTATGTGGGAGATGGCAACAATGTAGCCCATTCCCTTCTTTACGGATGTTCAAAGATGGGTGTGAATATAACAGTGGCCTCCCCGAAAGGATACCAACCTCACCCTGAGGTGGTCGCCCATGCCAAAGACGAAGCAAAAAGAAACGGATCCGAAGTGAAACTGACGGAGGACCCATTCGAAGCCGTCAAAGGAGCGGATATCCTCTACACGGATGTCTGGGCAAGTATGGGAAAAGAGAAAGAACGGGAAGAAAGGATCAAGGTCTTGCGGCCCTATCAGGTCAATCCCCGATTGTTAAAACAGGCCAAAGAGGACTGCCTCTTTATGCACTGTCTTCCTGCCCATCGTGGAGAAGAGGTCACCGATGAGGTGGCCGATTCGCCAAACAGTGTCATCTTTGATCAGGCAGAGAACCGTCTTCATACCCAAAAGGCTCTACTGGCTTTGATCCTTTAAAAAATTGAAGACTTACCGTTAGGAGTGAAATCGATGAACGGAAAATATGACCTTTTAATTAAAGGGGGGTGGGTGATTACAGGCAAAGAGATCGTAAAGTGTGATGTGGCCTTGAAAGGGGAAAAGATTGTAGAGGTAAAAAAGGGATTGAGCTCTGAGGGGGCGAAGAAGGTCATCGATGCCTCACATAAATATATTTTACCCGGTATCATTGACGTCCATGTTCATCCAGTCTATGAAGATGATATAGGAGGGACTTCGTATACAGCCGCTTTTGGTGGAACCACTACCCTTATCCATTTCGCCTATGCTAAGCCTGGGATGAAGTTGGTAGAAACGATTGAAAAATACAAAGAGGATGGATTAAAGCAATCCTATCTTGATTTTGGGCTTCATGGAACCCTTTTTGATCCAGCCTCTCAAATCAAGGAAATCCCAAAGGCCTTTGAACTTGGGGTAAGTTCCTTTAAGATGTTTATGACCTATGCCAAACTCGGTTGGATGACAGATGATTATCACCTTGCAGAGGCTATGGACCTCATCTCTCAGTGTGGGGGAATGGCGATGGTTCATGCAGAGAATGGACTGGTAACCGATTATCTGGAGGATCGCTCTCTAAGACGAAGAGAGGATCAAAAGAGGGTCTTTTTGAAGACCAGGCCGGATCTCTTAGAGGCCGAAGGGATTTTCAGGGCTCTCTCCATCGCAAGAGTGATGAGGTGCCCCCTCTATATTGTCCATCTCAGCACGGCATTGGGGGTTGAGGTTTTACGACAAGCTAAAGAAGAAGGTCAAAGGGTCTATGTGGAGACTTGCCCCCAGTATTTGACCCTGACCGATAAAGTCCTTCAACAATGGGGCGCTCCGGCCAAGATCGGTCCTCCCCTAAGAACGGAAAAGGACCGTTTAGCCCTTTGGAAAGCCATTCATGAAGGGGTCATCGATGTAATAGCGAGTGACCATGCTCCAAAAGCAAAAAAGAAGGAGGATCCCTTTTTTGAAGCACCTTATGGATCTCCTCAAGCAGAAACCATGTTAACAGTGGCCTATGATGAAGGGGTAAATCGGGGGAGAATCAAACTTACTCGATTAGTTCAACTTCTTTCCGAGATGCCTGCAAAGATATTTGGCCTCTATCCCAAAAAAGGAGTGATTCAGAAGGGTGCTGATGGAGATCTCGTCATTTTTGACCCAACAAGACTCCATCAGATTCGGCATCAAACTCAACATTCAAAAGCTCCCTATACCCTTTATGAAGGGAGAAGATGTAGAGGAAAACCCGTTCTTGTAATCCAGAGGGGAAGGATATTGATCGAAAAAGGAGAGATGAAGGGAGAGCCAGGCCAAGGAGAATTTCTTAAAACAAAAATTATGAGAGTCAATTAGTCATATCCCTCTCAGACCTTTTTCATCAACCATGAGAGAGGAGTTTAATAAATCTGAGAATTTTATTTAAATTTATGATATAACTTATTGAATTTTAATATTTATTAAATAATTTAAATAGGAGGTTTGGAAATGGGTAGTCTTAAAGGGAAGCACATCCTTCACGGGAATCAATTCACCCCAAAAGAGATTGAAACCATTATGCGAGTGGCTTCGGAATTTGAGAAAGAACTTAAACATAAATTTTCTATCTCATTATTAAAGGGTAAGATTTTGGCAACCCTTTTTTTTGAACCAAGCACTCGAACTCGCCTTTCCTTCGAGGCGGCGATGCAGCGCCTTGGAGGGGGTGTGATCAGTATGGGTTCAGTAGAGGGTTCTTCGGTAGCGAAAGGCGAAACCCTTTCGGATACGGTTCGCACGGTTTCTCAGTATGCGGATGTCATTGTACTAAGACATCCCCGAATCGGGGCAGCAAAGGAAGCTGCGGAGGTCTCTGTTGTCCCGGTGATCAATGCTGGCGATGGAGCCGGGCAACATCCTACTCAGGCTCTCCTTGACCTCTACACCATTCGCAAGGAAGTTGGGAAGCTGAAAGGATTAACCATTTCCCTGGTCGGAGATCTAAAATATGGCCGAACTGTTCATGCCTTGGTGGAGCTCCTTTCTCACTATCAGACAAGATTCTTATTCGTCTCTCCACCCCTCCTCAGAATGCCGGAAGAGATTACCTCCAATTTGAAAGCAAAGGGGTTGGAAGTGGTTGAGACGGAAGACTTGATGGAGGCGGCGTCTCGGAGTGACTTGATCTATATGACCAGGATTCAAAAAGAACGCTTTTCAGACCTCTCTGAATATGAAAAGGTAAAGGGAACTTTCATCATCGACCAAGATTTTCTAACCCAGCTAAAGAAAAAGGTCGTTCTCCTTCATCCTTTGCCAAGAATCGATGAGATTCACCCAGAGGTGGATGCCTATCCAGGGGCTGCCTATTTTCGTCAAGTTCGAAACGGAATCTTTGTAAGAATGGCCCTCCTGACCATGATTTTTGGAAAGAGATAGGGGGAAAATAATTTTT
>JBBIMX010000079.1:0-11412 GCA_037444165.1 Deltaproteobacteria bacterium
TTAGAGATCGAGTGAGGTCCGATCGATTTTTACCTCTTCGTTGGAGGTTTGGAGAAGAAGGGAGCCCCTTTTCAATTCCTCTCTCTCTTTAATCCAGATCTCGCCAAGATGGAATTGCTTTTTGAGTTTGGAGATATTTTCCCTTCGGTAGCCAATAAGATTAGAGAGGTCTTTGGGATGACAGAAGAAGGTCACTCGAGTTTCATCTGGAAAATCCCGGAGAAGGGTTTGCGCCATATCAAAGAAGAGAGCGGAATGGATGATCTGGTGAAGAGCAGGATGATAAGGCCCTGCAAGAAGATGTTCTTTTAATTCCAGAGATGGCTGAAGACCGATTCTTGCGACGGGGATAGAAGCCCTCTCTAATCTTACCACGGCTTTTTTAAGACCCTGAATCGTTTCTTCGAGAGAAAGGGGGAGATACTTTCCCTCAAGCCAGATGGCCTCGAGAGGAGATCCTCTCAGAACCAGAGTGGGATGAAGTCTGACAAAATCGGGCCGGAGCAAAATGATTTGATCGAGGGAATGAAGAAACCCTTCAGGAGTATCCCCTAAAAGACCCATCATTAGATGGACTCCTACCTCAAAACCCCATTGCCTCAGTTTCGAGACCGCCGAGAGGATATCTTCTTTGGTGTGATTCCTCTGGCAGAGGAAGAGGACTTCATCGATCATGGATTGGGCGCCCACTTCAATCGTTTTTACTCCATATTCTTTGAGCAAAGAGAGAGCCGTCTCATTCAATCCATCCGGGCGAGTGGAGATTCGGATGGAATGGATCTGATTCTGAAGGAGAAAAGGACGGGTCACATTAAGATAGGCAATCTGGGTCTCCGTCTCCATCTTGGTGAAACTCCCACCATAAAAAGCAACCTGGATCTCTCTCGCCGTTCCCTTCACAGGGAGAGAGGGGAGGGAGGATTGGATAAATTGATAGACCTTTTGAGGGGACGGGATTTCGCACACGATGGCCTTTTGATTACAGAAAATGCACCGGTTCGAACACCCTTGATGGGGAAGGAAGACGGGAAGGATGAGAGGGGCCTCGAAGGGGGACATCGTTTTAATAAATGTTTAGTTTTTTTAAGGCCTCTTTCGCAGCCTCCTCCTCTGCCTCTTTCTTATTTCTCCCCCATCCCCATCCTCTCACTTCTCCGTTAATTGAGACAGAGGCTTTGAATCGTCTATCCCGATCCGATCCAGGCTCATGATGAACCTGATACTGGGGAGACTTTCGATACGTCTGTTGGGAATAGATTTGAAGAAGGGTTTTTGGATTATTCATCCTTTCCGGGATGAGTTCGGTGGGGAAGTAGGGTTCAAAATGTTGTCGGATGATCTCCGAGACTTGATCAAAATTTGAATCGAGAAAGATTGCCCCTATCAGGGCTTCGTAAGTATTCGCTAAAAGAGAGGTTTTCCCCTTCTCTTCGTCCATCTTTCTGCTCTTACCGAGGAGGAGATAACGCTCTAATCGAAGGCCTTCGGAGAGGGAGGCCAGAGAGCTCTTCTTGACAAGATAAGAACGGAGCATGGATAGGGTTCCCTCCTGGACTCCAGGGAATCTTTGATAGAGGAGGTGTCCCACAGCGAGATTGAGAACCGCATCTCCCAGAAATTCCAAAACCTCATTGTTGGTCTTCTCCAGCGAATTCGTTTCATAGGCATAGGATTTATGAGTCATTGCCTGATGGAGCCATTCAATCTGAGAGAACCGATACCCTACCCTCTCTTCCAATTCTTTCAGTCTATTTCTTCTCTCTTCATCGATTTCCATAGGCCACCTTTCCAAAAACAACCCTTTCATTAAAATCGACGACCCTTACTTTAATCTCCTGGTTGATCTCCACGCAAGCCCCTTGAAGTAAAACCACAGGGATATAATTTCGGGAGAATCCCATCCTTCTTTCCGTTCCAGTTTCTTTTCGGTCCTCTATTAGAACCTCCAGATCTTGATGGAGGAACTGGGAGTAGAAGGCCTTCCTCTTTTCTCTCCCCAGTTCCCTCATGACCTCTGCTCTTCGCTTAATCTCCTTTTCATCTATCTTTCCAGAAAGTTTGGCCGCCTCTGTTCCCCTTCGAACCGAATAGGGGAAGACGTGGAGATAGGAGATGGGGAGAGACTGGATGAGCTGGTAGGTCTGCATAAATTCCCTTTCCCCCTCTCCAGGAAACCCCACGAGGATATCCGCCCCAATCGAAGCCTTTGGCAACGTCTGATGGATCTTCCTGATGAGGTCGTAGAGAAAAGAGGGATCATAGGATCGATTCATCCTCCTTAAGATTTTTTCGTCCCCACTCTGGATGGGAAGGTGGACATGGGGGCAGAGCTTTTTGGATCGAGTCAGGAGGGTCATAAGATGAGGGGAAAACTCTTGAGGCTCGATAGAACTGAGTCGAATTCGGGGAGGCGTTTCCTCATGTTCAACCTCTTCAAGAAGCCGATCTAAGGTGACAGGGGGATGGAGATCCATTCCATAAGATCCAAGATGGATCCCTGTGAGGACGACCTCTTTGAACCCTTTCTCCTTAAACATTTTGAGATATCCTATGACCCTATCCAGAGGAAGACTTCTTGAAGGGCCACGAGCATAGGGAACGATACAGTAAGAGCATCTTGCATCACACCCATCTTGAATCTTGAGAAAGGCCCGAGTATGAGATCGAAAAGAAGGGATCAGTGTTTCAAAGAGAGGGGTTTCCCTTTGGATCTCACTGACCTGAACCCTTGGAGCTTCTCCTCTGATGAGAGCGGGCAAGAGTTCTGGAAGATGGAGCTTTTCTTTATTCCCCAAAAGATATCGGACTTCTTTAAGAGGGATTAATAGATCGGATTGAGTTTGAGCATAGCACCCTGTGAGGATAATAAGAGAGTTGGGACTATATCGAATGGCTTTCCGGATCAACTGTCGTGATTCAAAATCGGCTCGATGGGTCACCGTGCAGGTGTTGATGATGGTGATCTCGGCCTCTTCGCCAAAAGGAACGCACTGATACCCTCTTTCCTCTAATGAGGTGGCCAGAACCTCTGAATCGAATTGATTGGCCTTGCATCCGAGTGTGGCGATGGTGATGGTTTTCATGGTCGATTGAGGGGGACCAGGTTAACCTTTCCCCATACCCCCATTTTCTCCTCTACAATGATGATGATTCCCAAAACCCCTTCCAGTTTACTTCCTCTCTCTAAAGCAGACTCAATGTCCTTCTTCCCCTGAACCCAATTTCCAATGGCCGTTGCCACTGCATCGGCTAATATGGCAGATTTCGAGAGGATACAGACCGCATCCGCCCTTCCAAAACTGAGGGAATGACCTACCGTTCCGGAGGAGGTGCAGATGCCCAGAGGGTTCTCCTCAGGAGGAATGAAAATTCCTATCTCTAAGCTGAGAGGGGAAGCCCCGGCATAGATTCCGATGGTCCTCTCCCTGGAAGAGACAAGATAGATATCTCCTCCATTTTCAATAATTAATTCTTTTGAGAAGGGCAGGAGATCTTTTGTAACCCATTCAGCGATCGCTCCGGCTACAGAGGCCATAGGGCCAACCTGGGCAATCTGTGAGGCCCAGCACATCTCTTGCACGATCTTAGGGGCATAGGGATCCATTGGGATAGGGGAGAGGGTTGTTTCGAACCAAGGCTTCTTCTCGATATAGGCCTCGATTTGAGAGCGATATTTCAAAACCGCTTCTCTGGCCTGAAGAGAAAGGTCTTTTTCAGCTCTTATGAGGAGGTCTGTTTCCTTCACGATCACTTCAAACTTGACCAAATCATCGGTTCGGACATAATTCCGATAGGTTCTTTCTTGATACATCGTTATAAAATTATATGATTCTAAAACAGGAAGTGTCAATTTCCTCAGAGAAGAGAATGGAGGCGAGGGCTTGACTTTTGCGAAAGAGTTTGCCATAATTCGAGGCAAGTAAGTTGTAAGGAGTGGTTGTTTGGTTTAAATAATAAGGTCGCAAAAGAAATTCTTATGGCTTTTGTGACCTTTTTTATTTAAGGCCAATGGCTATTACAACTTACAGCAGTTTAAAAAGGAGAGGAGGTGAGTTGTAGTGGCCAGAGGTCGAGTTAAATGGTTTAATGAGAAAAAGGGATATGGATTTATCTCCCGGGAAGATGGGGGAGACGTATTTGTCCATTTCTCTGCCATCAAAAAAGATGGCTTTAAAACCCTTTACGAGGGGGAAGAGGTGGAGTTCGAGATCTCTAATGGACCCAAAGGGTTACAGGCAACCAATGTGACTGTCATCTCATAAAATTGAATATGGGTGTTTAGAGAAAAACCCCGGTCATGGCCGGGGTTTTTTTTAATCTTTTTCCTCAGAAGGGAGGAAAGGCATGGGCGAGATAAAATCATCTCTGGAACTGGCCTTGGAAAGAACAAAAGGTCTTAAGATCTCTGAAAAAGAGAGAGAAGAGATCAAACGGAAAGAAATCGTTCAAAAGGCAGAGGCCCTGGCCAATCGTTACCGAGAAGGATCGATCTCGATAAACGAGATTCAAAAAGAGATAGAAAAAATGGAAAAGAAAAGGGCTATGGAAATTGAACACTATCTGGTTGATCATTGGATTCAGGGGCTTTCTTTAAATCTAAGAGAGGAGAGGATTCTGGATGGAATCGAAGTGTTGAGGAAGAAGCCGATGGACGAGATCAAAAGAGAATTTCGAAGCCTCATCGTTTCCTATCAAGAAGAGAAAGAGAACACGAAACGAAAGCTTGGAACAATCATCTTGGAAGGATTGAAAAAAGAGGGCTTCGATGGGAGTGCCATAGAACCCCGTATCGAGAGCAGTCCCCTTTGGGAGAAAGAGAGTTTGAGGATCGATCAGTCCTACCAGGAAGGATTGGAAAAACTCAAAGAGAGACTAAGACATCAAGCTAAAGGTAAGGATAATAATTCTGCCGAATAAATTCGAAATTCTCGAGGACCCTCTCCCTTCCCATCACGATTTCCCCATGTCCAGGGAGAAGAAGTTCTACGTCCAATCGAGCGAGCCGTTCGATACTCTTCACTAACAACTTTGAGTTTCCTTTTGGGAAATCCGTTCTTCCTACCCCTCCGTAAAAAATAAGATCTCCTGTGAAAAGGGTTTTCTTTTCAGGCCAGTAGATCGATAGGGAGCCAGGAGAGTGTCCCGGGGTATGAATGATCTGGAGCACTTGATTCTTCAGCCTCAATTCCCCTTCTTTCAAAAAGAAATCAATTCGGTAGGGGGGAAGGGATTGACCCATCATTTCAAAGAGATATTTTCCGATCTGTTGAAGGTATTGTTCTTCTTCACGGCTCATAGCTATCTTCACAGGCTGGTCAAGAAAGGCTTCGAGGCTTTCGAAGTGATCCGGATGGGAATGGGTGAGAAGGATGAGATTTAAGCGATCTTTCGAAAGACCATCTTCTTCCATCTGATGGAAGAGCCGGTCAAGGTATTGAGTATGACCTGGATCGATGAGGGTAACGATTTCCCCACCGATGATATAGGAATTGCAATTATTTTCATAAGGATTCTGCCAAAGATAGGCATAAAGATCTTCACTCAGCTTCATGTTTTATCCTTTGGTTTTTATCCGAATGGTATAAAGATTAAAATGAAAAGTCCCTTTTTTCAAATGAAGATCGATAAAAAGAAGTAATCCTTCTCTCAGTTGGGGGAAGGGTCCGAGAAGGATGGATCCGAGTTCTGAGATTTTTAGTCTTCCTATGAAGGTTCCGTTGCCCTTTTAGGTGGAGGGCCTGTTTTCCGCGGAGGCTAAAATTTTTTATAAAAAAGTTGAAGTTAGAGAGGTTATCCATTATAGTTTTAAAAAAGAGGCGAAAGGAAAAGAGAGATGGTTGTGAAACAATACGAAGTGGGGAGTTTTGCAGTCTTCTGTTACCTGATCGGTGATGAAGAGGTGGGTGAAGGACTCTTTATTGATCCAGCAGATGATACAGAGGAGCTTCTCTCAGAGGCCCGGTCTTACGGAATAGGTCAAATTAAATATATCGTAAATACCCATGCCCACGTGGATCACATCATGGGAAATGCAGCCATGAAGAAAAGAACAGGAGCAAAAATCGTGATCCACGAAAAGGACGCTCCCCTTCTTACCCATACTCCCATCTACCTTCTCGAAATGTTTAGGGCGACTCCTTCTCCTCCTCCTGATATTTTAGTAAGAGAAGGGGATAGGATCCAGGTGGGAAATGTTCAACTTGAGGTGATTCATACCCCTGGGCATTCTCCCGGAGGAATGGCCCTTTACATGGATGGAATGGTCTTCACAGGAGACACCCTTTTTGTAGGTTCGGTGGGGAGAACCGATTTCCCGGGAAGTTCCTGGGAAGCGATGGAATCCTCGATTCGAAATAAACTCTATACCCTTCCAGGAGAGACCATTGTCTACCCTGGTCATAATTATGGCCCCAAACCCTTTTCGACCATCCAATACGAAAGACGACATAATCCTTTTGTCCAAGGATAATGCCTCTGCTTTCCTCTCATGAGCAAAAAGAATATTCTTATTCCAGAGGACCCAGGAGGGATTCGAAAACCTTTTTTACTCCCTCTGTATCCATCATTCTTACATCGCCCTTAAAGGAAGCGAATGGAACGAAGAAATAAAGAAAAGGAAGGCGATAAAACTCTTTGTGTTAACCGCCGAGGTAGAGACGGCGGACATCAGGATTTTCGAGAAGATCGCGTCCCCTTCCTTCAAATCGATTCTTTCCCATTTCAAGGACATATCCATAATCCGAATACTCCAGAATCATCGCCGCCTTCTGTTCGACAATCAGACAAGGGATCCCAGAGTTCTTAATCTCGATGATCTTCTCAAAAATCGTTTGGACCCATTTGGGAGAAAGCCCGAGGGAGGGTTCGTCGAGGAGAAGGAGTTTGGGTTGAATCATCATAGCCCGGGCCAGGGAAAGCATCTGTTGCTCTCCGCCACTCATCTGAGCCGCTCTCCGCTTTCTCTTTTCCATGAGCCACGGAAATAGTTGATAAACACGCTCAAGGGCCTCTTCTTTTTGTTTTCGGTCTCTGATCGTCCAGGCCCCCATCTCCAGATGTTCCTGAACCGTCATCTCCGGAAAAATCACCCTTCCCTGGGGATTGAAAGCCATCCCCTTTTTCACAATCTGATAAGGAGGATGGTTGGTAATATCCTCCCCTAAGAATGCAATTTTTCCACCGTGTACTTTCAAGAGACCTGCGACGGCCTTCAAAACCGTCGATTTCCCAGCTCCATTAGGGCCAATTAAGCCAACGATCTCTCCCTTACCCACCGAGAGAGAAACACCGTGGAGAATCTCCATCTTTCCGTAGCCAGAAACCAGACCCTCAATCAGCAGGATGTTTTCTCTCTTTTTTTCCACCCTTCCCTCTTATCTTCCAAAGTAATGCTCCAGCAAGGTTTCATCTTTTAGAATCACACTACAACTTCCTTCAGCAATCTTTTGACCGTAATTTAAGGCTATCGCCTTCTGGCAGTGGTTCAAGATTACCTTCATATCATGTTCGACAATGACGAAGGTTTTGCCTTCCTCATTGAGTTGATGGATCAGCTCCATCAATTCATTCTGAAGGGTTGGATTGATCCCTGCCGCAGGTTCGTCAAGAAGGATGAGCTCGGAGTCAAGCATTAATACCTGAGCCAGGGAAAGCAGTTTCTGTTGCCCAAAGGAGAGGTCCGAAGCATCATCGTCTTTTTTCTCGTAGAGTTTGACCCGATGAAGAAGCTCATAGGCTTTTTCAACCCCTGCTTTCCCTTTTTCTCTCCCCACCACCAGAAGATTCTCCAAAAGGGTCATCTTTGGAAAGATCCGAATGATCTGATAGGTACGTCCAATTCCCATTCGGGCAATCTCGTAAGGCTTTTTTCTCGAAATCTCTTCGCCTTTAAAGAAGATATGTCCCTCGTCCGGCTGAAGAATCCCTGTAATGAGATTGAAGAGGGTCGTTTTGCCAGCTCCATTAGGGCCAATAAGCCCGGTGATCGATCCCTTTTCAATCTCCAAGGAACAGTGATCCAATGCCACCACTTCCCCAAACCTTTTTACCACTTGATCCACTTTTAAAATCGCTTCACACACAGGGCCTCCTCTTTTTATATTTTTCTGATTTTAGGTAAAATCCCCCTCTCCTTCATCCAGCCCAACAGACCCTGAGGAAAGAAGAGAATCAATGCCATCAGGATCCCTCCAAAGATGGCCATATAGAGCAAAGTTAACTCAGCCCATAGGATTTCATGGATAAAGGTGAAGAGGGTGGCTCCAAGGACAGGGCCAAAGACTGTTCCAATCCCACCAAAAAGAGTCATCACAATCGGAGTAAGGGTAAGTTGAATATTAAAGGCATAATTGGGATCAATATAGTTTTGATAGGTACAGTGGATTGCTCCTCCTAATCCCACCAAAAAGGAGCTTAAGGTAAAAGCAAGGATTTTTGCTTTGGTGGTGTTTATCCCAAGGGTTTCTGCAGCCTGTTCATCTTCACGAATCGCCATGAGCCGAAGTCCAAATTTGGAAGAGGTGATCTTGTAGCAAATAAAAATGGTGACAAAGGCCAGAAAAAGAATAGACCAGTACAGGGTAGAAAGAGGAATTCCTGCAACGAAGGGAAGCCCCTTTCCTCCATGGGTAATGGGTTCGAGATATCCTGTACCGAAGAGTTCCCGGGTTCCTTCCGTTAAGGCCACCATCGAGATAGCAAAATAGACTCCCTTGATCCTTAAAAGGATATATCCCACCCCAATAGATACGATACTGATGAAAAGGGCTCCCATCGGCCAGGCAAAAATCCAGGGCCATTGGTAGTCGGCAATGAGAATACTGCTTACATATCCGCTTACACCGATAAACCAGGCTAAACCAAAATTGGTATACCCGGTTAGCCCTGAAAAAAGGTTCCAGCCAGAGGCATATACGGTATAGATTAAAATGAGAACAAGAAGGGTCATCCAATAATCCGTGGCAAAGAAGGGGATGGAGATGAGAACGGCCATAAGGAGGACCAATCCGATGAGGAGCAGAAATTTTTTCGATAGAATTCCCATCTCTCTTCTTCTATCTCTTAAATAACCCCGTTGGTTTTAACAAAAGAATGATTAGAATGATGAGGGAAGGGAGGATCTGGGCCATCTTGGCGCTCATATATTGAGTCACGAGACTTTCTAACACGCCAATTATCAATCCGCCTATTAATGCGCCCTGAACGTTTCCCAACCCTCCCAACACCACGATCGCAAAAGCCTTTGAGACATAACTTCCTCCCATTTGAGGAAAGATCACCCACTGGAGGCTCACAATGACTCCAGCGGCTCCTGCCAGGCCAATGCCTATCCCAAAGGTGAGAGTCCTCATCTTCTTAGTATCTATCCCGCAGACCAATGCAACTTCAGAATTTTGAGAGGTGGCCCGAATCCCTTTTCCTATTTTTGAGTATTTCAAAAAGGTGAAGAGAGCGATAGTCATTCCAAGGGCCAAAAAGAATGATATGGTTTTGCTTTTTGCAAGAGTTAACCCCAAAAATAAGAAGTTACCCGTTAAATAGGATACGGATCGATAGGTATTGGTCCAGAAGAATTGAGCCAAATTCCATATCAATATGGACATTCCAAAGGTGAGGATCAGGGCTGAAAGTTCAGGAGCATGGGTCAATCTCTCTGTCATTCTTTTGTGGAGGATTGACCCTATGAGAAAGAAGATTGGAACAGAGAGGACGAGGGAGACCAAAGGATTGAGATGGAGGAGGCTAAAAGTCCAGAAGGCGAAATAGGCACCCAGCATGACAAACTCACCATGAGCAATGTTAACAATTCCTACCACTCCCCAAACCAAGGTGAGCCCCATCCCCACCAAGGCATAAAGAGAGCCTAACATGAGACCTCGAATCAGGGTTTCAAGAAAATTCGTCATGGAAATACAGGGTCAGGTGGAATGCGAGAATATTGGATCAATGATAAAGAAATCATTCCATTCCAATATTCCGGCATTCCAAAGGTCTGACTATTTTTTCCATCCTGGGAAAGGATAAATGACGTCGGCCGTCCTGCTCTCTTTTGGATACACAATCTCTTTAACCATTCCCTGAATGACCACCTGATTGGGGAGCAGTTTCTTTCCCTCTGCCTTCTGCCACTGAATGAGGTTGGTCGCCTTCCCAATCTGCCATCCGGAATCTGGGTGCCCAAGAGGATTCACCTCATATTCGCCAAAGATGGTGGTTGTTTTGATGGAATAAAGCTTATCTCTTAAGGCCTTTTTGTCTTCGATGGTTCCGATTTCTTTAGCCGCCCGTTCAAGGATCTGACCCGCTGCAAACCCGGCAGCCGCATGGTAAGAGGGCTCTTTATTGTATTCTTTCAGATAGGCTCGATAGAATTCTTGATTACCAGGGGTCTTGACAAAGGGTTCCCAGAAGGTTTCCCCTGTCACGTAAGCTGCATCTTCCCTCAAGGAGTTTGCAAAATCCGCAATGGCGGGTCCGACCAGGAAACCAAAGAGTTTTGGAGTAGCGTTGACGGCCTTTGCTGCCTTCATGAGGCCAATCGAATCGGGGAGATAGCCTCCTCCCAGGATTAAATCAGGCCTCTTTGACCACGCCTTTGACATAATGGGCTCCCAATCGGCTGTCTCCTTTGGGTAAGCCTCGTCCAGAACGACCTCCATTCCCATCTCTTTGGCTTTAGCGATGAGAGGTCTACAGGCGCCAATAGGAAATGGGGTGTCGGAATAAATAAAAGCCACGGTTTTTGCCCCTTTTTCTTTTCCAATCATGAGAGATCCGTAAAGATTCTTCCATGCTGGAGGAAGAATACCAACGAACCATTCCCTTCGCTTTCCTTCCCAGATCACCGGAGCGTTGGCCAGAGGCGTAATCACGGGGATTCGATACTCTTCGGCTAAAGGGGCAATGGCATTGGAAGCAGGACTCCCGTAAGGACCCAGGATGAGATCGACCTTATCCGAGACGATAAGTCTTCGGACCAATTTGTTGGATTCACTGGGGTCACTCTTATCATCGTAAACTACAAACTCTACCTTTCTTCCCAAAAGACCTGGACCAGGACAACCCAATTTTTCGACCTCACCAAAGGTACATCCCCTCTCATTGATAATCTTTCCCCAGAGCTTATAGCCTCCCATCTCTAATTCTCCTTCCCGCGCCATAGACCCAGTAAGAGAGATGGCGACTCCGATCTTAATGGGAGCCTTTTTCTGGGCATAGAGATTCTTTCCCGGGATTCCGGATAAACCTAATGCCATAGACCCTAAGGCTGCCTTTTTTATAAAATCTCTTCGGTTCATCACTTTTGTTTTCTCTTTTTTCATGTTCCTCCTCCTTGGATCAAAATTTCTTTGAGAACCTATCAAATTCCCATTTCTTCTGTCAAGATTCTTTTCTGAGAGCTCTGAAAAAGTC
>JBBIMX010000080.1:0-11145 GCA_037444165.1 Deltaproteobacteria bacterium
GATGCCCATACGGAGGCCACTACAGCAGGAAGTGTCATCCTTGCGGGAGTCCTCCTCAAGATGGGGACTTGGATTTTTACGGTTTGCCATTCCCCTTTTTCCAAATGCCGCTTATGACCTGATGCCTCTCATCTCCGTGCTGGCTCTGATTGGAATCATTTACGGGGCTCTGGTCTCGATGGTTCAGCCCGACCTTAAGCGGCTGGTGGCCTTCTCAAGCGTGAGCCATTTAGGATATGTCATGCTCGGGATGTTTGCCTTCAATACTCAAGGGGTTCAGGGATCCATTTATCAGATGCTCAACCATGGAATCAGTACCGGTTCTCTCTTCTTGATTGTCGGGATGATTTATGAGCGACGTCATACTCGAATGATTGCCGAATTTGGAGGGCTCTCCAAGGTCATGCCCATCTATGCCACTTTCTTTATGATCGTGACCCTGTCTTCTATCGGGCTTCCCAGTACCAATGGTTTCGTAGGAGAGTTTCTGATCCTTCTGGGGGCCTTCCGGTCGAATACCATCTACGGAGTTTTTGGGGCTACTGGCGTGATCCTTGGAGCGGCCTATATGCTCTGGATGTTCCAGCGGGTCATGTTCGGGAAGATCACCAATCCAAAGAATGAGGGACTCAAAGATCTCAATGCCAGGGAGATCATCACCCTTGTGCCCATGGTCCTCTTGATCTTCTTGATGGGTATCTATCCCAAACTCTTCTTCAGCAAGATGGATGCCTCGGTGGAAAAGTTTTTAAATGATTTCAAGGGAAGGGTGGAGATGAAAACCGATCTTCCTTCACCCAAACTCTTGGCAGAAATTAAAAAATAATATTCGAAGAACGAAATCCGAAGACGGGCCAATCCTCTGTTTTGGGTTTCGATATTCGGATTTCGAGTTTTTAATGGGAGGCTTTTGAATGAAACTACCCGAGATCGATCTTTATCTGATTGCCCCTGAGATCATTCTTACCGCCTTTGGCTTTCTGGTCCTCTTGGTGGATGTCTTTTCGCCCAAGACTGAAAGGAAAGGATACCTTGGAATTCTGAGTTTAATCGGGATCGTCATTGCTTTCTTCTATACCCTTCCATTAATTGGCACAGGGAAGAGCGGATTTGAAGGGATGTTCGTAGCCGATGGATTTTCCCTCTTTCTTAAGATCACCTTCTTGATCATCGCCTTTATCACTCTCTTGATGTCGATCGGATATGCCGAACGAGAGGGAATCGCCTTTGGGGAGTACTATACCCTCATTCTTTTCTCTACTCTCGGGATGAGTCTGATGGCTTCGGGGACCCATCTCATCGTTATCTTTTTAGGACTGGAAACCATGTCCATTGCCATTTACGTTCTGGCGGGAATGTTGCGAGAGGATCGAAGGTCTGTGGAGTCGGCCTTTAAATATTTTCTTTTGGGGGCCTTTGCAACCGGGTTCCTTCTCTATGGGATAGCCCTTCTTTATGGAGCCACCGGTTCTCTCTATCTTAAGGAGATTTCGGAATACATGGCTTCCAAGAACCTTCTTAGAAATCCAATGTTGATGATCAGTCTCGTTTTTCTCACCATTGGGTTTGGATTTAAAATTGCTTCGGTCCCCTTCCATATGTGGACCCCGGATGTCTATGAGGGAGCCCCAACCTCGATCACGGCTTTCATGGCAACCGGTGTAAAGGCTGCAGGTTTTGCTGCCTTCATCAGGGTCTTCTTTACTGCCCTTCCTCAGTTTCGACCTGATTGGACTTCCATCATGTGGCTTCTCTCGGTAGCCACGATGACGGTAGGAAACATCGTAGCGATCTCACAAACCAATATCAAGAGGATGCTGGCCTACTCGAGTATTGCCCATGCAGGCTACATCCTGGTTGCTTTTGTTGCAGGCAACGACATTGGGATTTCTGGTATCCTTTTCTATTTAATGGCCTATGCCTTTATGAATCTGGGGGCCTTCACCTGTGTCATTCTGTTGGGAAAGAAAGGAGAAGAGAATACCCTCATTACCGATTATTCAGGGATTGGATTTAAGTATCCATTGCTCGCCGCCTCTATGACGGTCTTTCTCCTTTCCATGGCTGGGATTCCTCCTCTCGGTGGGTTTATGGCCAAATTTTATGTCTTCAGTGCAGCGGTTAAAGAAAAATTTTACTGGCTTGCTATATTAGGAGTGCTCAACAGCGCGGTTTCTGTGTACTATTATCTCAGGGTTACGGTGCTGATGTACTTTAGGGAACCCCAGAGGGAGATCACAGGACTTCAATTTTCTCCAGCCTCCATTCTCGCTCTTATTTTTGCCTTAATCGGCACCTTCTATATGGGCCTTTTCCCTGCACATGTCCTCTCCTTTGCCCAACGGTCCATTGCAGGATTGATGTAAAGGTCAAATTTACCTCTCTATTCCACTCAGACCGCTTTTAAAAATTCTCTCTTTTTTTTCCATGGGGAATATTTGACACCTTCATAGAGATGGATTATTTTGCTTATAGTGGGAGGGATAAATTCATAAGAGAGGCTTTATGAAAACGGCCCGGATGACCTTTAGAAGGGCTTTTGGAGAGAACAACGGGGTTTATATCCCGATTTTCTTAAGAAATGAGAACAGGGGTCGCTTATCTTCCTCTTCATAGTGGGAAGGCTCCTTCCTGGCTTTTTCAGCGAATGAAAAAGCTTGCCAGAGAGATTACCCTTTTGATCGTTGATCTTTATGGAGCCGAGGAGATGCTCCGGAGACTTTCCGACCCCTTCTGGTTTCAGGCCTTTGGCTGTGTCTTGGGATTCGACTGGCATTCGAGTGGAGTGACCACAACGGTCTGTGGGGCACTCAAAGAGGGGTTAAAAGGGATGGAGAAAGAGATAGGTCTCTATATTGCAGGGGGGAAAGGGAAGGCTTCTCGAAGGACTCCCATTGAGATTGAAACGATTTGTGATCAGGAGTCCATCAATGGGATTCCTCTTATCTATGCCAGTAGGATGTCAGCCAAGGTGGATAGTGCCGCGATTCAGGATGGATATCAGATCTATCATCATACCTTTCTTTTTACATCCAGTGGCCGATGGGCGGTTATCCAGCAGGGGATGAATGAGATTAATCGCTTTGCCAGGAGATACCATTGGCTGGGTGAGGGGGTGAAGGATTTCGTATGCGAGCCCCACTGGGCGGTCTGTTGTGATGAGAGAAGAGAAGGACTCAATCTGGTCGCCTTAGAGAGTGCCATGTCTCGATCAGCGATCGAGGCCCTCACCATGGAAAAACCCGAGTTTCTCATTCAAGAGGGAAAAAAGGCCATTGAGCTTCATCTTTCAAAAGAACACTCTATTCCAATGGAAGAGGTCCAGTTGGAACGGCTTGAGAAAAAGTTTATTCATATCTATGACCATTCGCCAAAGAACTTTGAAGAGCTCCTCGGCCTCGAAGGGATTGGCCCTCAAACCCTTCGAGCCTTAAGTCTTATCGCTGAGTTGGTCCATGGAGCTAAGCCCAGTTTCAAAGATCCTACCCGATACAGTTTTGCTCACGGCGGAAAGGATGGCCATCCTTATCCTGTAGACCGAAAGGTTTATGATCAGAGTATTGAGATTCTGAAACAGGCGATTGAAAAATCCCGATTAGGAGAGCGGGAGAAGATTGAAGCTCTTTTGAGAATAAGAGATTTCATGGGATGAATGGTCTTTTCCAGGATTGGGAGGTGGAATGAAGAAGACGAATGCCGCAAGGCTTCTGGATCAACTTCATATCCCTTACCAGCTTGTGGAATACGAGGTTGACGAGTCGGATCTCAGTGCAGAGAGGGTAGCTGAGAAAGTTCGCCTTCCTCTAAACCAGGTCTTTAAGACCCTGGTCGCCAGGGGGGATAGAACCGGTGTCTTTTTGGCCTGTATTCCTGGAGATGCGGAACTGGATTTAAAGGCGATGGCAAAGGTGAGCGGGAACAAGAAAGTGGATCTCGTTCCCCTGAAGGAGGTGCTTCCTCTGACCGGTTATATTCGGGGAGGAGTCTCTCCCATTGGAACGAAAAAATCCTATCCGGTTTATCTGGACTCTTCTGCCTTCCAATTTCCTTTCATTTCCATTAGTGCAGGGGCCCGGGGATATCAATTTTTTATTTCCCCCGGTGATCTTCAAAAAGCAGTTAAGGCCACATCCTGTGAGATTGCCCGAAAAGGCTCCTATCAAGCTTAAAATGATTTCCCCCTTTCAGTGAGGGATATATCCGTGGTGTGTATTTTCTTGAAAAAAGGGGAATATCGTGTTAGTTTGGGTTCAAGATGATCCAGATGTTCCATGTCTCGAAAACCTACCCAAACAAGATTACTGCCCTTACCGATATCAATTTAGAAATCCCTTCGGGGGATTTTGTATTTTTATCAGGTCCCAGTGGTTCGGGGAAAAGCACCCTTCTTAAAATCCTTTTCGGATTAGAAAAACCTACAAGCGGAGAGGTCATTATTCATGGGATTCGTATCACCCATCCTCGTTTTAAGAAGATCTATCAACTGAGGAGGAGGATCGGTTTTATCTCTCAAGATTTTCGACTCCTACGGGATCGAACCGTTTGGGAAAATGTGGCCCTGGCTCTTGAGGTGGTGGGATGCCCTCCACAGGAGATTAAGAAAAAGGTTGGAGAAATCTTAAGCAGGGTAGGGCTTCAGGAACGGGGGAGAGATCCGATCCTTTCTCTCTCCGCTGGAGAGCAGCAACGAGTGATCATCGCAAGGGCTTTAGTGAATCAACCCCTTCTGATCTTGGCCGATGAACCCACAGGAGTTCTGGATACCCGGATGAAAGAAGAGGTGATGGATTTATTATTGGATTTCCATCAGAATGGGACGACAATCCTTCTGGCTACCCAGGACAGGGACCTTATCCAGAAATTCCCCTATCAGGTGATTCCCCTCCAGGAAGGGCGAAGAATGGATGAAAAAATTGAAGAAGGGGTCAAGGAAGAGGGATGATTAACCTTTTTCGCTACACCCTTTTTCGTGCCATTCGAAACATGAAGGGAAACCTCTTTCCCAATCTGACAGCCATTGGAATTATTGGGATCTCCCTGCTTCTGGTCTCCATTTTCTCATTAATCGCTTTAAATTTTTCCTACTTCCTCAAACGCTGGGAGGAGAAGATTGGTTTGATCGCTTATTTAAAGAGAGAGACTCCCGTCAATGAAGTCGAGGCGATATTGAACAGAATTCGAGAACTTCCAGGTGTAGAATCGGTCAAGTATATGTCTCCTTTCGATGCCATGGCATTTCTGGAAGATCGATTGGGAGAGCAACGAAGCGTTCTCGATGGGATCCAGCCCAAAGTCCTCCCTCCCTCTGTTGAGATTGATTTAAAGCGAGATTATCGAACTTCTCCTCAAATGAAAGAGTTGATTTCAAAGATAAAAAAAATTCCTCAAATTGAAGAGGTCCAGTATGGTCAGGAATGGGTAGAGACGTTTTCCGGACTGAACCATTTCATGCACCTCACCCAGTGGATTTTTGGAGGGTTGCTGTTTGCTGCAATGATCTTCATTATTTCTAATACCCTCCAGTTGGCCATCTCTTCAAGGAAGGAGGAGATCGAAGTCATGAAGATGATGGGGGCAAGTCCGGCTTTTATTCGGATTCCATTCTATATAGAAGGGTTGATTCAAGGCCTGTTAGGAGCCGGTGTGGCTGTGCTTCTTCTTTACCTTCTTTATGAGATTCTTCTCCGAAGGCTCACCCCTTTATTAAAAGGATGGATGTCAGACGTTCCCATCCTCTTTTTTTCGGGGGAGACTATTGTGACGATTTTAGCTGGAGGGATGGTGCTGGGTCTTTTTGGGAGTTTTATTGCTTCCATAAGATTCTTGAGATAAAATGGTAAAAAGAATGAGGGGTTGGAAAAGCTTCCTCTGGATAGGGATTCTTGTAGGAAGTATGCTCTATACGGGATCCCCTCCTTCGGGGGCCACTCAGAAAGAGAGGATTGAAAAGGAGATTACCCAGAAGAAGAAGGATCTCAAGGATATCCGGAAAGAGATTTCTGAGACCCGAGAGAAGGAGAGACAGATTCGGGGGAAAGAGACCTCCATTCTGGGAACCCTCCAACGAATTGAAACAGAACTTTATCAGAAAGAAAAAGAAGTAAAACAGATGGAAGCTCAGTTGAGTCAGACCAAAGGAAGGATTCTTCAAACCCAGGAGCAGATCTATCTGCTCAGTGGGGAGATGGAGAGAACCAAAGAAGAACTCTTCTCCAGATTGAGGGCTATCTACCGAATGGGACGGACTCCACCTCAACTCTTCCTCTTAAATGCCCAATCTTATCTTGACCTGCTGAAGATGGACAAGTATCTCAGGGTAGTGGTCGAGAGAGATTCTCGGCTTCTCGAGACTTACCGATCTCAATTAGCCCTAAAAGAAAATTATCAAAAAAAGTTAGAAGAGGATCGGAGGCAGTTGGAACGGAATCTCTCCGAAGTAGAAAAGAGACGAGAAGAGATCCGTGAGATTCGGGAAGAGAAGAAGGCCTTACTGAAATCCATTCAGAATCAAAAGGTAGTCTATCAGAAGTTAATTTCTGAGTTGGAGGAGAGGGCCCGGGCCCTTCAAAGCCTTATCCAGAAGCTAGAGCAGGAGAAGAGTATGGTCGCCTATGGAAAATCAAAACCCCTGACGTTCAAAGGAAAACTTGCCCCCCCGGTTTATGGGAAGGTGATCAGCCTCTTCAAAGAGAAGGGGCAGAACGGAATTGAGATTCAGGCTCCTATTGGATCGGAAGTTCGAGCTATCCTTGCCGGAAAAGTCCTTTTCGCAGACTGGTTTAAAGGGTTTGGAAACCTGATGATTATTGACCATGGAGAAGGGATGTTTACTGTGTCAGGTTATTTGTCCCAGTTGATGAAGAAAGCCGGGGAGACGGTGGAAAAAGACGAGGTGATTGCTAGGGTGGGGAGTGGGGGGTCTTTGAAGGGTCCCTGCCTCTATTTTGAAATTCGTCATCGAGGGAAACCTCAAGACCCAATGGATTGGATCTCCTCTTCAGAGAAGAGGGTCTCTCTTCCAGAGGGGAGTGAAGCAAAAAGTAATTAATGATGAAGGAGGAATCTATGTATCCATCAGGTGGAGTAAAACATCTAAAATGGGCTTTCCTTTTTATCCTTGTATTCCTGTTAGGTGTGATCATCGGCCTTGGCCGTCTTCATCGAGTCTCTGCTCTTTCCAATACCACCTATGAGGAGCTTAAGGTTTTTACCGATGTCCTTGGACTTTTACAAAAAGAATATGTGGAGGAAACAAAGTCGAAAGACCTGATCTACGGGGCCATCAAAGGGATGGTCGAAACGTTGGATCCCCATTCAGCTTTTCTTCCTCCCAATCTTTATAAAGAGATGCAGGAAGAGACCAGGGGAAGATTTGAGGGGATAGGAATTGAGATTACCCTTAAGGAAGGGATTCTTACGGTCGTCTCCCCTATTGAAAATACCCCTGCCTATAAAGCAGGAATTCAGGCAGGAGATCAGATCCTCAAGATTGAAGGAGAGTCTACAAAGAACCTGACCCTGATCGAGTGTGTGAAAAGACTAAGGGGACCCAAGGGAAGTAAAGTCACCATCACGATCATGAGAGAGGGTTTTCCTAAACCCCGGGAGATCACTCTGATTCGAGATGTGATTCCCATTCGAAGTGTTCGGTATGAAATTTTAGATAAGAATTATGGATATATTCGAATTTCACAGTTTCAGGAAAAGACAAGTAACGAGTTTGATAAGGCGGTTAAGGAATTGGAAGCCGCTTCGCAGGGTGGCCTAAAGGGACTGATCCTTGATCTACGAAACAATCCAGGAGGGCTTCTGGATCAGGCTGTGAAAATAGCGGATCGATTTATCGAATCAGGGCTCATTGTTTCTATGGAAGGGAGAAAAGAAGAGTCGAAAATGAAATTCAATGCCCAACGTCAGGAGGATGACCTCACGAAGTATCCTCTTGTTGTCCTGGTCAATGGGGGAAGTGCCAGTGGTGCCGAGATCGTTGCGGGAGCGATTCAGGATCATGGCCGAGGCATCCTTCTGGGGACTCAGACCTTCGGGAAAGGCTCCGTCCAAACTATCTTTTCTTTAAAGGATGGTTCTGGGCTTCGTCTGACCACGGCCCGATATTACACTCCCAGCGGACGATCGATTCAAGCGAAAGGAATTGTGCCAGACATTATCGTAAAACCTACACTTCCTGAAGAAGAGAAGATCGTTCCTCCCAAGACCCTCACAGAAAAGGACCTTGAGAGACATTTAGAAGATAAAGAGAAGGAGAAAGAGAAGCCAAAGAAGGAAGAGGGAAAAGAGAAGAAACCTGTAGATAATCAGCTCGAACGAGCCATTGAGCTCCTCAAAAGCTGGGAGATCTTCAAAAAAGTCGCCACGAAATAGATAGAACAAACCCCATAGAACATAGAAGGATGGGATTACCACTTTTCTAAGAAGAGGTGTTAAATCTCATTCGTCGAGTTATAGAGGAAGGGAAGGTCTCTTCATCAACCAGATTGGAACTCCAATAATCCTCTCTTCCCCTATCCTCTCGAATCCAAATCGTTGATAAAAGGGAAGATTGTTTGGGTTAGCCGTCTCCAGGTAACCACTCATTCCTTCCCGGTCAGTTAGCCCAACAATGTACTTTAACATTAAAGAACCGATCCCTTGCCTTTGTAGAGGAGGATCTACTCCAATAAATTCTAAATAGTAATGGGGCTCTGGTGGATGTCTTTTCCGAATGGCTCGACTCCATTTAAGCCATCTTCCCAATCCATAGAATCCTTTTCTCAAAACCGCATTCGATAGAATATAAAAATAAGAAAGAAAAGACGGAGGATAGGTGCGAGGTGGATAGACCAAAGCGACTCCATAAATTTGATTGCCCTGCTTAATAGCTAGGGGCAATCGTTTAGGTCCTAATGTTTTAAGGGTAAGCTCAAAGACTAATTTTAAGCGGCTGAACCGTTTTTCGGCATCCAAACCTCGAAGAATTGAGATGAGGAGAGGATCGTTACAGAAGGCCTTGGCCAAAACTTCAGCGGCTTCTCTATACTGGCATAGAAGAAGGTTCGAAACAGAGGGAAGCATTAAATGGATTCCTTTACTTTTCTCTCATAAGGGCAATGGTAAGAAATGCAGCGATTAATGCCAGGAGGGCACCGAAGGAGAAGGCCCATTTGACTCCTAAAGCCTTCCAGATAAGTCCCATTAAGAGACTGGCGGGAAAGGCGGCTATCCCGATGCAGAAATGGTAAGCCCCATAAGCCATTCCCCTTTTTTCTTCTTCCACGAGATCGGCCACCCAGGCCTTTTCTGTTCCCTCTGAGAGGCCGTAGAATAATCCATAAATGATGAATAGGATCCAGAGATGAGAGGATTTGGTCATATAAGCAAATCCCCAATATACTCCACTGTATAGGAGCCATGCCAGAACCATCACCTTTCTTCTTCCAATTCGGTCCGAAAGACTTGCACCAGGAAGGGAGAAAATTGTTTTCGAGAGATGGAAAACAAACCAGAGAACAGGGATACTTACTACATTGAGTCCAAAATCCTGAGCCCTGAGCAAAAGGAAGGCATCACTTGAGTTTCCAAGAGTAAAGAGGGTGATAATGAGAAGGAAGGATTTAAACTTGCGATCCCAACTCTTCCAGTGAAGCCGTAGAGGAGGGGATTGGAGATCGGGCTCTTTGACGACCTCTTTTACTCCTCGCCAGAGAATAAAAAGACAGATCAAAGCCGGGACAGAAGCAAGAAGGAAGAGAATCCTTAAATCCTTTGTTAAAATAGCCAACAGGAGGGAAGCAACGAGAGGTCCTGTCATTGCCCCTGTATGGTCCATAGCGCGCTGAAACCCAAATGCCTTTCCCCTCTCATTGAGTTCGCACGATTGGGAGAGCAAGGCATCCCTCGGAGAGGCCCGAATTCCTTTTCCCACTCGATCAAAGAATCGAAGGAATAGAACCTGGGAGGGGGAGGTGGCCAGCCCAATGAGAGGACGAGTAAGAGAAGCAAGGAGATAACCTAAAAAGATGAGCCCCTTTCGTTTTCGAACACGATCCGACAGCCATCCGGAAAAGAGTTTTATAAAACTTGAAACACTCTCAGCAATCCCCTCGATGAGACCGATGAAAACCACTCCGGCTCCCAGGACGGTGTTAAGAAAAAGAGGGAGGAGGGGATAGATCATCTCGCTCGAGATATCATTAAATAGGCTCACCCATCCTAAATTCCGTACATTTTTTGAAAGTCGAAACATAGAGGTCCATTCTATCAAATTCCTGTATAGATTTTTAAAATTTCATCTCCCTTAAGAGGTTTTAATTCTTTACCTTCAATGCTCAACACTTTTGGAGGTCCTTTTTTTATTTTTCCGATGACCTGCATAGGGATGGAGGCTTTCTTAAATGCTTTCTCAAGGGATGACAGTTCATCAGATGGGAGGGCTAAGAGTAAGGCTCCAGATGCAATGGCCCCTAAAGGATTAATCCGAAATTCACGGCAAAGGATTCTGGACTCTTCATAGATAAAAACTTTTTTTAAATCCACTTCGATCTGTTTTTTACATGCCCATGCCATCTCAATGATTCCGTTTATCAGACCTCCTTCGGTAGGATCATGCATCGCATGGATATGAGCGGATTGAGAAGCAATTTGAGCCACTTCGAGTACATCTATTCCCGGACGGAAGATAAAATTCTTTGCTCTCCTAATGAAGGATGAGGAGTATCCCTTTTCCCGTAGTTCCTTTTCTTTCTCTCGGGCAATGATCGATGTCGCTTCGATACAGATGCCTTTTGCCAGGATAAGGAGATCTCCCTCTTTTGCCCCGCTCGTTTGAACCAACCGCTCTTTTTTAACCTCTCCAATCATGTGGCCTGAGAGGATAGGTCTATCTAATCCGGGAGTAATTTCAGTATGACCGCCAATAAGGGAGATCTTAAATTGCCGACAGGCTTTATGGATTTGAGAAAAGATCTTTTCAATCCATTTCTGATTTGTCCCTTTTTCAGGAAAAAGAAGAGTCGCCAAAAACCATTTTGGAATCCCTCCTCGGGTGGCAATATCATTCACATTGACGACCACTCCATAATATCCCATCTCCTCTGTGGTGAAGGTAATGGGATCTGAGGTGAGAATTAAGTATCGGTCATTTCCTTT
>JBBIMX010000081.1:0-11106 GCA_037444165.1 Deltaproteobacteria bacterium
TTTCCTTTTGTCTGCTTCATCACCTCCCCAACCAAAAATCCAAAGATCTTCTCCTTCCCTTTCTGGTATTCTTCCACCTGCTTCGAACAGCTCTCCATCACCTGCTCGATCGCTTTTTCAATCTCCGCTCGATCAAGGATCTGAATCCACCCTCTCTCCTTGACCATCTTTTCAGCCTCCTCACCGGTTCGATACATCTCTTCAAAAACATTCTTGGCAATCTTCCCGCTGATCGTTCCGTTCTTAATGAGCCAAAGCATCCCGGCCAGATGTTTGGGGGTAATGGGACATTGGTCGATGTCCCTTTCATCCCTCTTCAATTCTCTGAGAAGTTCTACCATGATCCAGTTACTGACGGTCTTGGGTTCGGGAAACAGGGAGACCGTTTCCTCAAAGTAGTTGGCCATCGCCTTAGTGGAAGTCAGAATCTCTGCATCATATTCTGGGATTTGATATTGATGAATAAACCTCTCCTTCTTCTTGTCTGGAAGTTCTGGGAGGCTTGCCCTGATCTCTTCAATCCACCTCTCATCGATTCTTAAAGGAACAAGGTCCGGGTCTGGGAAATATCGATAATCATGGGCCTCCTCTTTTCCCCTCATAGAAACGGTCATCCCCGTACTGGCATCGAAAAGCCTGGTCTCCTGAATGACCTCTTCACCAGATCGAAGAAGCTCGATCTGTCGTCTAATTTCATACTCTAATGCCTTTTCTACATGCTTGAAGGAATTCATATTCTTCAATTCGGTTCGGGTGCCGAATTCCGTTTGTCCAACAGGCCGGACCGAAACGTTCGCATCGCACCGAAAGGTCCCCTTCTCCATATCCCCTGTGCAGATCTCAAGGTATTGAAGGATGGCCCGGAGTCTTCTCAAATATTCTCCTGCTTCCTGAGGAGAACGGATGTCGGGTCCGCTCACAATCTCTACCAGGGGGACTCCGGTTCGATTGAAATCGACATAACTGTAAGGAGATTTCTCCGGGGTCTCTCCGTGCTTCAGCTTTCCTGCATCCTCCTCCATGTGGATCCGTACAATTCTTATCTTCTTCTTTTTCCCATCGACGGTGATTTCAACAAACCCATTCTCTGCCAGGGGATGTTCATACATGGAGATCTGATATCCTTTGGGGAGATCGGGATAAAAGTAGTTCTTTCGAGCAAAGAGACTGAAGGGAGCAATTCGACAGTGGGTCGCCAGCCCTAAGCGAATGGCAAACTCCACGGCCTTCCGGTTGATCACGGGAAGGGATCCAGGCTGTCCTGTACAGACCGGACAGGTCTGGGTATTGGGTTCTTCCCCAAAACTCGTGGAGCAGCCACAGAAGATCTTTGAACGGGTCAAAAGCTGGGCATGGACTTCCAATCCAATCACCGGCTCATATTCCATATTCACCTCCTGAAATGGACGGATGGGTAAAGGGCTTCAAAAATATATTCTCAATCCAAAGGAGAATTGAAAATAGTTGAATCCAGTGGTAGATCCTAATGCGTAATTTCCTCCTTCGACCGCCACCTCCCCATCGATCTTTCTCGAAATTCGATACCGAAAAACCCCCGATCCGCCAAGGATAACATCTCGATCCCTTTCCCCATATCTCTTAAAGGATTGGTATCCAATGTAAGGCTCCAGAAAAATGGAAAATGGGTCCTTCTCATAATCGATCGACAATAAGGCCTGATGGGACATAAAGTTCTTTGGATCAAAGTATCCACTTCGTGGATGTTTGTCAAAATGGAGATATCGGAATCGATATCCTAAAGAAGTTCTCGGATTTCTTGAAAACAAAAGATACCTGGGGATACATTGAAAATCATGGGAATGATTCCTGTCCGAGTAATCCCTGTAAAAATAACTTCCGTATAAGGAGAGTTCATCCGTCAGGTTCTGACTGATCAACATCCCTCCCTCATGGACTCGAATTCTACTTTCGATCAATTGAGCCGTATCTACCAGGACGTACTGGCTTAGACTCCCTCCTATAAATCCCCGAAAGAGATCAAGCGTGGAGAAGAGATTCCCTGTAAAATAATAATCCGTTTTTTGATGGTGGAGTTGGACAACCCCTCCTCCCCCTCCCAGCGTAAATCGTTCTAATCTCTTTGAATAAACCCTGAAAGAAAACTCCTCGCTTCTGTGATGTCTGTCCTCGTCTCGTGCATCAGTGTGTCTGAAATGGAGGTCCACCCTTACCGGGTCGATCCATCCGCCTCCCGAAATAGAAAATCGATTTAACTGGTTCTCATCCGAATCTTTATAGAATTGATAAGTTCCGCCTAAAGAGCCTCGCGTCACCCTCAAAACCTCTTCCTCCAGTTTTTTAAATTCCTTTTCCTGATAAGGGTAGATGGGTTTTAAGTGAGAGAAACTCTCTTGAGCCCCTTTTCTGTCCCCCTTTTTCAACAAGGCATAGGTCAATCCCATCCGGGTATCGAAGTCCTCTTTTACTTCTAATAAATCTTTATAGATGGCTATGGCTTGATCGAGGCTCCCTCTCCACCTCAAAATATTTGCCTTGATCAATAATGCCTCTCTATTGTTAGGGCTGACCTTCAAAATGGTCTCGACCTCTTTCAGGGATTCTTTGAACCTTCCTGTCCAGGAAAGACATCTGGCTCGGTGAATCCTTGCCTCGAGATGATCGGGATTGTTTTTAATGATTTCTGACAATTCCTCAATGGCCTCCTTCAAATAGGTTCCCCACGAAAGGTGAATGGCCATTCGAAATCTTTCGCTCTCAGAAAACCCTCTTCGATCCAGAGAAAGGGCCTTAAGGTACTCTTTCCCTGCCTCTTTGAACTCTCCTTTTAATGCAAAGACCTCCCCCAACGCCCTGTGAAGTTTAGCTCTCTCTTTTTCGTTTCGAGCCTCTGAAATAGCCATCCGGTAGGCCTTGATCGCTTCCTGATATTTACCCTCCCTGACCCAGTCTTCCGGTGTCATTGAAAAACAGATCCGGACCAGTATAAAAAATAGGATTCCTCCTAATCCTTTCTTCATCATCGCGCTTCCTCTTCGAGATAACGCTTAAAAGAGAGAAGGTCAAGACGACCATTAATGTTGAGTCGAGGAATGGCCTCGATCCCTGATCCTTTTCTAAAAAATCCTTCCGTCGAAGTCAAGAAATATCGAAAACCCAACTCTTTGGCGATTCGAATTCTCCTTTCATCAAAAAGACCGAAAGGCCAGGAGAGAATCTCCAATTTTCTTCCAATCTCTTTTTGGACTTCCTCCTGAAACCGCTCAAGATCCTCTCTCAATCTGTCTTCCGAAACGGATAAGACACCTCCCCTGAGATGAAGATGATAGGTATGACACCCAAGATCCACCCATCCACTTTTGAGAAGGTATCGATATTCGTCCCAGCTCAGGGTCGGGCGATTCCCCCCCAGAGAGATAAAGGTTCCCACCTCTCTTCCAATCACATTCACGGTAGCCTTAAACTGATAGGCTTGAAGGAGGGGGAAGGCATAGTCCAAAAAGGAGGCATACCCATCATCAAAGGTGATTAAAATCATCTTTTCAAACTCCTCCCCTTTGGAAGAATCGATCTCACTGAAAAAAAGGGTTTGATAACCTTCTTCATATAACCATTCCATCTGAGCAGCAAACTGGGCAGGTGAAACGGTATAATCGTCCTTAAATATGTCTGAGATATCATGATAGAGGAGAACAGGAATGTTCCTGGCCTCCTTTGTTGTCCCTTTCCCTATCCGGCTAAAAAGGAGGAAGGCTCCTCCACTGAGTTTTAGGAATCCTCTTCTTGTTAGATTCATTCGATTTTCTCTGGAATATTCCTGAGGGTCTTTTGATATAGATAATAACTCTCTTTCAGATAGGTATGATAAACGGGGGTTTCCCATTCCTCCCAGGTATACTTTCTTATCTCCTCCCGTTTGAGCGTGGAAGGAAAGGAGTCAGTAATATTGACGTGGAGGCCTGTCTTTTTAGCAACGAGTCGATCCCCTTCTGGTCGATAAGAAAAAAGAAGGAGATGGATTCCATCTGTTTTCTTCCACCATTGATCCTTCTCTTTCCATAACACACGCCTGGAACTTGGATCCGTGAATTGTAGAAGACTCCATGGAATTCGGATCTCCATTCGATTGTCAATGAAATAAAAATCAGCCAGCGAATCATAACAAGGGTGTTTGGGGTCAAGACTTCCGAATCTTAATCGTGAAAGACAATGGACTCGGGACGGAAAGAACCTCTTTCCATCCTTACTCAGTCGCCTGATATTGCTCCTGTGTTGAATGAGGACCCACTCTCCCTGGTCAGCCACCAAGGGTCGAATCTCTCCCCGTTCACTATTTAGATACTTATCATAATCTTTGCAGATGAGAATCCGGCTTCTTTCCCTACCGGCAAGATGGATCAAAAACTCAATCCCTATAGGAAGCGTTACATGGGTATTCAAAGGAAGCCTGAACTCTCCCCTCTCTGGAGAAAGGGTATCCAGTCCTATGAGGTAATGAGCTTTTGAAAAATTGATTCTTCCCTTGGTTTCGATCAAAAGATAAAGAAATCCTTCATCATGTTGAACTCGAACCCTTTTTAATAATCGAGTCCCATCAAAACCATCGTTAAATTGAAAGACCATCTGATCGTCAGATTTTTCATAGAGAAGCGTTCCTTCCCTCCAGTCTTCCTCACTGCCGATCAATCGAACCTTCTTTCTGGGATAACCAGGATGGACTCCTAAAAGACCGTAGTTTTCCTCTGCATCCTGAATATTGTACCAAAGGGGTTTTCGATCCGAAGGGTGGTAATAGGGGAGAAACAGCCAGTTTTTTTTATACCATTCATCAAACCATGAGAATAAGAGCCCACCTGCCATTTTTGCCCGATGAATAGCCTGAATTAATAAACGATTGATCTCTCCCTGTCTCACTTCAGAGTGGCCTCCATGATGCCACCCCAGATGATGCCAATGAGCAATTTCCCGACTACTCGGAACTCCAAATTCTCCTATAAGGATGGGTTGATGGGCATGATGGTCCTTTAATCGGAGGAGATAGGCTAAAAAAGGGTTCTCTGCTTCAAGATATTCATGCACCATAAAGTCAGGGTAGTAGGGATAGACATGATAAGTGGCAAAAAATCCATTCCCTCTGAGGGTTTTAATTTTAGCAAGATCCAGACTCTCTTCATCCTCATTTTCGTGACAAACCATTCGATTCACTTTTATTCCTTGAAACTCCAGATTGTCTTCATAGGTGGATTCCATGGGGTGAATGAATGGGTCAAGGGTGGGCCAATTGATGACGCTTACTGGATGGGTAAGACCGTAGCGTTTTTCTTCATAACTCTGTAAATCATCCAACATTTCCGTGATCCATACCTCAAAGGGTGTGGCCTGCTCAATCCATAAAAAATTCCCCTGATAGCCTTTCCATTGCCTCCGGTTCAATTCATTGAATCGTTTAACTGTACAAGACTCCCATTCACGGCCAAAAATAAAGGCTACGGTTACCGATGAGAGGTCCCAGCGATACGCTCCTGAAGCATAGCCCGGTTTTTCGGAAAGATGGGCATTTCCATAAATGGCATCGACCGTATTTCGAATCATTTCCCTGATCCCTCGAAGATAAGAGGCTTCATAAAAATTGTAATCCTTAGGTAATTCTCCCCAGATTCCCTGAAAAAGATAGAGTTTGGGTTTGGGCTGATTGAACTGGTAAAAGGCCTCATAAAAGGAAGGAGGATGAAGTGTATAGATTCGAATCGAATTGGCACCGAGTTCGTAAATTTTTTCAAACCATTTAAGATAGGTTCCTTTTTCGATCAGAAATTCTCCCGGGAACCGGCCGGGCAATCCCAGCCCTAAATTTACTCCTTTAAAAAAAATTTTGCTCCATCTCCCTTCCTGATTTATTTCTAAATAATCGGAGCCGATTCTAAACCGAACTTCCGGAGAAGGAGGGGGAGCGAAGGCGACTTTGTCCTGAAGATTGGCAAGGGACTGGAGCGAGAGGAGGACATCGGTATAGTTTGGCTCTATCTCTAAGGCCTTATGAAGGGCCCATTTTGCTTTTTGAATATTCTCAAGATAAAGATACGCCAATCCCAATCCGTAATAACTTCTCGCTTCTTTTTTCCTTTCAAGGGCTCTTTGGAAGAGATGAATAGCCTCCTGATAGTCTTTCTGGTTTAGGGCCAAAAATCCAATCTCCTCGTAGTTCATATCTTCAAACTATAATAAATACTTACTCTTGTCAATTTT
The DNA here is from genome assembly GCA_037444165.1 of Deltaproteobacteria bacterium. Lineage (GTDB taxonomy): Bacteria > Desulfobacterota > BSN033 > BSN033 > UBA1163 > CALIBK01. The sequence goes on from JBBIMX010000081.1 coordinate 6,226, forward strand.
TGCCCGTCCAAAATCATTCTATTCCCCTCCTTTTGCTCGAGGAGTCTATGATTCGAATAGGCCTGGGGAAGATTGAGCTTGAATGGAAGACAGACCATATTGAAGAAATAAAGCAAATATAATAAATTTTATTAGCCTTGATAAACCAGAGAGAAATGGATCCAAAAACCGTACTCAAAATTATTATTCTAATTTCTCTCTCCCTTCTTCTCTCTGTGGCTCTGTTTGTCGCCGTAAGGCGGTTGATCAGAGGCATCTATTTTTTGAAACTGGATAGAGAAAGAGAACGGCTCCAAAAGAAAATAGAGACGTTTTTAGAAGGGAAAGTGGTCATCAACCCGGCCGAGTTAAAATTCCCGGAAAAATCGATCCAGTGGCAGGCCGTTGAGGACCTTTTACTTAAAGCAAGGGAGTCGGCAGGGAATGACAACAGGGCTCGAATTACGAAACTTCTCGAAAAGCTGGGTTACCCTGCTTTCTATCAGAAGGTGCTGAGATCCGGAAATCGTTGGCAAAGGAGCCTTGCCGCAGACAAGTTGGGGCGAATAGGAAGCGAAAGTTCGACCCGATATCTCCTTGAGGCACTGAATGACCCCAAAAAGGAGGTGCGTTCGGTTGCGTTGAGGTCGCTTGGAATGCTCTCTGATCCAAGGGCATTTCCCTCTTTGATGACAAGGCTTCCTCGAATCACCACCGAGGAGGAGGGGGTTTTTGCCTCGACATTAAAGAATACCTTGATCAGCCTCGGGGAGTCCGTTATCCCATCCATTCTTTCCAGGCTCGAAGAGTGTGACGAAGAGATGCAGGCACTCCTTATCGAATGTCTTGGAGAGATGGGATCGAAGAGAGCCTTCGGGGTGCTTATCCAAAAGCTCGCTCATCCCAATCCCGAGATTCGGGCAAAAACTGCCCGAGCCTTAGGGAAAATCGGGGATCCCTTAGCCGTCCCTTCTCTTATAGAGTTGGGAGAGGATAGGGTCTGGTTTGTCCGGCTTCAGGTTTGTCGAGCTTTAGGAATGATCGGGGATATCAAAGCGATCGATTTTCTCTCCAGGAGGCTTACCGACGAAAACTGGCAAGTCAGGGCAGCCGCCGCAGCCAGCCTTCGTCAACTGGGATTCTCTGCCTTTTCGGCTCTCATCAAAATCCTTAGGAATGGACAGGATCGCTATGCCAAGGAACAGATCGCTGAGGAGATGCAGCGCTCAGGGATGGTGGACGAATTGATCGATTCCATCGAGCATTCAGAGGAGGAGAAGAAACAGTTGAGCAAACAATTCCTCTTGTTGCTGGCCCAGTTAGGAATCACCAGCCTGATGGAACATGCCTCCATTTCTCACCCTTCTGAAAATGTGAGAAGGGAGGTCGGAGAGATTTTGAAACTCGCTAAAAAAGAGTGATCGACGCCGAAGAATATCTCTTTCGAAACGGACCTAATGTTTAACCAATTTTTGATCTCCCTGGTGATTGGATTTAATTATTTTGTTCTCTTTTATTTCACTATCACCAACACGGTATACCTTATTCTTTTAAGCATCTCTGCAAAAGTGGCCTTAAATCAACTTTTCAGGAGCAAATATGCCGGATACGTAGAGATCGCCTCTTCTCCTATCACTCCTCCCATTTCTGTATTGGTTCCGGCCAATAATGAAAAACTAAACATTATTGAGACCGTGCAATCCCTCTTGAATCTTGAATACCCCCAGCATGAAGTCATTGTCATCAATGATGGGTCAACGGACGGAACCCTCGAGACCTTGATCGAACATTTCCATCTAAGAAAGGTCGATCTCATCTATCGTCCGATCATTCCAACAAGTCCCATCAAAGGATTTTATACCAGTCCTGAGTACCCAAACCTTACGGTGATCGACAAGTCGAAGACCGGGAAACCCGATTCCTTAAATGTTGGAATCAACGTCTGTCGAAGCCCCTATTTCTGCACGGTGGACGCCGACACGGTTTTAGAAAGGGATGCTTTACTGAAAGTCATTAAACCCATCCTTGAAAGCCCTGAGGAGATCATCTCAAGTGGTGGAATCGTTCGTATCATAGATGGCTGCACAGTGGAACATGGGAGAGTGACCAAAATCGACCTTCCAAAGAAAAGCATTCTGATGTGTCAGGTGGTTGAATACTTGCGTTCTTTTCTCTTTGGAAGAACAGGATGGAGCGCTCTGAATTGTCTATTGGTTCTTTCGGGTGCCTTTTCCTTATTTAAAAAGAAAGTGGTCCAGGAAGCGGGGGGATATAGCCTTCAAACGGTGACCGAAGATTTTGAGCTCATAGTCCGACTCCATCGCCATATGCTTGAAAAAGGAGAAAAATATAAAATTCTATTCATCCCTGAACCGGTCTCCTGGACCCAGGTCCCGAACAGGTATGTGATGCTGGCTCGCCAGAGACGTCGTTGGCAGAGGGGTCTGGCTACCGTGCTTCTGTCAAATCTCCGGATGTTTTTCAATCCTAAATATGGACGGGTTGGACTCTTCGCTATGCCTTATACATTCTTTATCGAACTTTTCGGTCCGATTGTAGAACTTTTAGGTTATGTGGCTATCCCCCTCGCCTATTATTTTAAAATTCTCAATGTAGAGATGTTCTGGCTTTTCCTCGTCCTTGCCTTTCTCTATGGAATTTTTTTATCCATCGGAGCCATCTTTATCGAGGAAATTACTTATCGGAGATATCCTAAATGGACCTCCCTCTTAAGATTAATGCTTTACGGAATCCTTGAAAATTTGGGTTACAGGCAAATCAATTCCTGGTGGAGACTCCAGGCCATCTTCCAACTCCTCTTCGGAAAAGACTCCTGGGAGAGAACGACCCGGAGAACGTTTAATCCGATGCCCAAACCTTAAATCCCTCCTTATGAAGAGGTAATCCATCACTCATAAGAGGAATTCATAGAAAGAGCAAAATGAATTGACAAATCGGATCAAATTCCTTACCCTAATTTACATTCGATATGCTCAAAAAAATATCTCCACCTCCCCATTTTTCGTTCATCAAAAAAGGAAAGCTTTCCCTCCTTGTAAGAGAAAATTATAAAAGGTGGGTGCTCGATTATTGTGAGAACAATATAAAGAAACTCCATCCTTCTCGAAAAAGACATAATTCTTACTTCGCAGGAAGAAAACTTTATCCTGTCATTCCGTTTCCCGAGGGTCAGCGAGTGGTGATTCGACCCTATTCTCACGGAGGGCTACTTCGATTTTTTACAAGAGACCTTTTCCTCTCCGGGACAAGATCCTTTGACGAGTTGATTCTCAACGAAGAAATTCGACTCTCAGAAATCCCCACGGTCACCCCTGTTGCTGCAGTTCACCAGGTTCTTATCCCTCCCTTCTATCGACCCTATCTTCTCACCTTAGAGATTCCCGGTGCGCTTAATCTGGTCCAATATTTTGAAGAAGGAGGACCCAGACCCATTGGCGAGGCCCTTCTTCACAAACGAAAGACGATTCGATCCGCTGGCCTCCTTCTTAAGAAGTTTCATCAAGCCGGTTTTTATCACGGAGACTTACAATTAAAAAATTTCTTGGTCTTGAACGATCAAGTGTTCCTCATTGATTTTGATCGTTCCTATAGAAAACCCTCCCTCACTTCAAAAGAGAGAATGAAAAACCTTCTCAGGCTGAATCGTTCGGTCGATAAGTGGAAAGAGTTCGGCCTTCCCCTTTCCCGAACCGATCGTCTTCGTTTTCTTTATGCCTATGCCGGGAAGGAGACCACTCTCTTTGAAGAAGTGAAGAAGGCCCTTCGCTTCTATTCCGTCTTCTTATTCTTTCACCGTTTACTCTGGAAGATTCAAAAAGTCTTAAAGAAACTACGGAGAGGATCTTTAAGAAGCTGGACGTGAGAAAAAAAGAAATGGTCTGCCCCTGGAATGAGGCTCAGGAACTTGGGTTCATCCAGATTCTGATACCACTGGTTTAATAGACTGCTTGGACACCAGAAATCCTGATCTCCCACAATGATCAATTTTTTCTTCTTACATCCTCTCAAAGAATTAAAATCAAACATCTGGAGAGGAGGGGCAATAGCGATTAAACCTTTGATTCGCTCTTCTCGAATCGCCACAGGGAAACCTACCCAGGCCCCAAAGGAGTACCCTAAAAAGAGAAGAGGAAGGTCTGGATCTTTCATTTTTGTCTGAAGGAATTGGATGGCTGCCTCCACATCCTTTCTCTCTCCAATTCCCTCACCATAGGTTCCTCCACTCTTCCCCACTCCTCGAAAATTAAAACGAAGGGTCGAAAATCCTTCCTCCCAAGCCACTTCTGAGGCCACCTGGATCACATGATTATGCATATTCCCACCATAGAGGGAATGGGGGTGACAGAGAATCAAACCTCCTTTTATTGGAAAGGCCTCTTGAACCGCCAAGAGGCCTTCCAGTTGAAAATCCATCGAAGGGAAATAGACTCTCTCTTCCTTGATTTCCATGACTCTACAGGTCTTCCCCTTTTAACCTTCGTTGCGGCTTCTTCTCCTCAGAGCTGATCCATTGATCGATTTTATCTCTGGACCATTCAAGGATACTCCTCAAGATCTCCAAGAACCGGACTTCAAATCGTGTGATATCCTCACTTTCAATCCTTTCATTGATCGACTTTAACCAACCTTCAATCTTGCTCTTGAATTGCTTAAGCATCTGAATATGATGGGGCTCAGGCTCTTCCGATTTCTTTTCCTGAGCAAAAGCCATTCCAGAGCTGAAGTAAATGAATACGAGGATTAAAATTAAAATGGGTAAATAAGGAATTCCTTTTTTTGTCAGCATGTTTTGAAATGGTGGCGGGCGATGCGGGATTCGAACCCACGGCCTTTGGTTCCGGAGACCAACGCTCTATCCACCTGAGCTAATCGCCCAACCCT
>JBBIMX010000082.1:0-9463 GCA_037444165.1 Deltaproteobacteria bacterium
ATCCGCCTCTGGCGGAATGGGTTTCTCCAATACCCCTCTCGGGCTTATTCCCCACCTCTGAGTAAGGGATTACTGAGAACAGTAACCCCTCACTGAAAGGGGAAAATAAATTTAGGCTCGAGGGGAGAGGATCGAGGTAAGGGGAGATGGGTTTAAGAAAAATAAAAAACTCGTGAGGAGGTGACTAAACCCTGAAGGAGATTCCAGGAGATAGTCATAAAAAAGTCGAAGCGTCCTTTCTGCTTTCTCTTTCAATGAATCCTCTTTCCTAAGAGATCCGAGCCTCACCAGGTTCATCACGGCTACCGAATTAGGAGAAGGGATGACTTGATCGTAAGGGTTTTTAGAGCGACCCACCATTGGAAAGATCTCTTCTCTGGTAAAAAAGAACCCTCCCAATTGATCATCCCAGAATCGCTCCATCATCATCCCATTGAGCTCGTAGGCCGTGGTCAAGTATTCCCTCTCCATCGTCGCTTCATAGAGATCGAGGAGGGCCTGAATAAAAAAGGCATAATCCTCGGAGTAACCCTCCCCTTGAACCCTTCCATGATAAAACAGTCTCATCAAATCTCTTCCCTTTGAGAGTCTTTTCAGAATAAACTGGACGGCCTTCTGGGCCGACTGAAGATAAGCCCTATCTCCTGTCGCTACAAATCCGTAAACCAAACCAGAAATCATTAAGCCATTCCATGAGGTAATGATTTTCTCATCTCGATGGGGTCGAATTCTCTTTTCCCTTTCAAGAAAGAGCCTCTTTTGTGCTTCCTTCAAAATCCTTCTCAGTTCTGAGAGAGAAATTCCAAACTCCCCTGAAATCTTCTCCAGGGTAGAGCTCACACGAAGAATATTCTTTCCTCTTTCAAAATTTCCACGGGAGGTCACTCCATAGTAGGCCGACAATAACTCCCCCCTCTCTTCACCCAATATCTTCTTTATCTCTTCCTTTGTCCAGAGATAAAACTTTCCTTCTTCCCCCTCACTATCCGCATCCTGAGCCGAGTAGAACCCACCCTCTTCGTGACTCATCTCCCTGAGGACATAGAGAAGGATCTCCTCCCCGATCCGACGGTATTTCTCCTTCCGGGTGGCCTGATAGGTCTCAAAAAAGAGTTGAGAGAGGAGGGCGTTATCATAGAGCATCTTCTCGAAATGGGGAACCCTCCATTGTTCATCCACCGAATATCGATGGAACCCCCCTCCGAGATGATCATGAATTCCTCCCTCTGCCATCTTCTCCAGGGTCGTCTCCACCATTCTCAAAGCCTCTTTCACCCCACTGCTCTTCCAATACCTTAGAAGAAAGGTGAGGATAAGAGGGTTTGGAAATTTTGGAGCCTTTCCAAAACCTCCATGGAGCGGATCAAACTCCCTTTTAAATAGTTCAAATGCCTTGGAAAAGACCAAAGGATTCAGCGCCTTTTCAGAGGGAACCACCTTTATCGCTTCGCGAAGAGCCTCTCTCATCTGAGTTTCCATCCGGCCAATCTCATTTCGACGAGTTCGATAATAATCGGAGACAATCATCAATACCTTTTGAAATCCTGGCAGTCCCATTCGGTCTTCCGGTGGGAAGTAAGTCCCACCATGGAAGGGGATGAGATCCGGAGTGAGAAATACCGTCATAGGCCACCCTCCACTCCCTGTCATTAGATGGAGTGCCTTCATATAGAGTTCGTCAAGGTCAGGTCTCTCCTCTCGGTCCACCTTGATATTGATGAACCGTTCATTCATGAGTCTCGCAATGGTCTCATTTTCGAAACATTCCCTCTCCATCACATGGCACCAATGGCAGGAGGAGTATCCGATACTAAGAAGAATAGGTTTATCCTCCTTTTTGGCTCGTGAAAGGGCCTCCTCTCCCCATGGATACCAGTCCACGGGATTGTGAGCGTGCTCTAATAAATAGGGACTCGCTTCATGGATCAGCCGATTGAGATATTTCGGTCCCATCTTTTTCTAATCTCCTCTTTCAAATTTTTCAGAAATCCTATAATATAGTATAAAATAGGGTTAGAGAGATAGCCATGTTGGATCAGGAGATCGAAAGGCTTCGTCTGAGAATCTCAGAACTTGAGCGATGCGAGGAAGAACGAAAAGAACGGGAGAAACTCTTTTTCGAGCTCTTCAATGCTACGGAAGAGGTGGTCCTGCTCATCGATCTTGAAGGAAAGATCCTTTTGGCGAATGAGAATGCAGCCCATCTCTACGGTCTTCCCCTAACCCATCTCCTCCACACCTCCATCTATAGCCTGATTCCGAGCCATCGAGTCAAAAGGGCCCGGGAAAAGGTTAGAAGGGTGGTAGAGACCCTCAAACCTTTTCGATTCGAAGGAAGACTCGATGAAAGGGTGTTTGAGAATAGTCTCTATCCGGTCCTGGATGAAGCACAGGAAGTAAAAGGAATCGCTATCTACGTTCGGGATATTACCGAAAAGAAAAGACTGGCTACCATCCTGGAGGAAACGGAGAAAAAATACAGACACATCTTTGAACATGCCATGGAGGGAATCTTTCAGGTTGACCCTGACGGTCGTCTTCTGAGTGCCAATCCTGCACTGGCACAAATCCATGGATACGAGTCTCCAGAGGCTCTGATCGCCTCGGTAAAAGACGTCTCTATGCTTTATCTCGACCCCGATGACCATCAGCGACTGGTTCGCCTCCTTCTGGAGCAGGGTGCGGTTCAGAATTACGAAGTGAGAATGCGTCGAAAGGACGGGGCTCCTCAGTGGATCTCGATCAATGTCCGGCTGGTCAGGGATGATCAAGGAAAGCCTGCTTATTATGAAGGGACGATGATTGATATCACCCACCGTAAAATGGCAGAAGAAGCCCTCTCCGAAAGCGAAGAACGATACCGGATTGCCATTGAACATTCCAATGATGCGGTGGCCATCATTCAGGGAGATCGGATTCAATACGTGAACCGGAGGTTCACAGAGATCTTCGGCTTCGCGCATCCTGAGGAACTGGTCGGCCAATCGGTTCTCGTGATTGTTCATCCCGAGGATCAAGAGAAGGTCCGTTCTATCAATCAACGAAGACAGAGAGGAGAATCGGTTCCCTCTCGATATGAATTTAAAGGGATCACTCGAAACGGAAGGGTCATCTATATTGAGGTCTCTGCTACCAGTATTCAGTACCGAGGAGCCCAGGTCTATCTGGTTTACCTGAGAGACATCACCGAGAGGAAGATGGCCGAAGAGCTGATGAGGATGGAACGGGACCGATTTCGAACCCTTGCGGAGAGTGCCCCCTTCGGGATCATCTTGATCAACCGAGAAGGAAAATTTGAATACATCAATCCAAAATTTAAGGAACTCTTCGGCTACGACCTCCAAGAGGTTCCAACGAACCGGGAATGGTTCAGAAAGGCCTTCCCCGACCCAAAGGTTCGAAGAGAGGTCATTTCTGCCTGGGTCTCTTACCTCGAAAGCACCAAGCCAGGGGAAAAGGTTCCCAAAACCCTTTCCACCACCTGTAAGGACGGATCGGAGAAGATGGTCCATTTCATCCCAGTTCGACTCGCCACAGGGGAATATATTGTCACTCTTGAGGATGTGACCGAAAGGATCAAGGCCCACGAAGCATTGATCCGCTCTCATCAGGAACTGGAGAGGCTGAATCGGGCCAAAAGTAAAGCCGTCAACCTAATCTCCCATGAACTGAGAACCCCCCTCTCGGTCATTCAGGGGAATATTCGTCTCTTGAAAAAGAAATTGAGAGACTCCATGGACGGCACCCTTCAAAAAACGATGGATACCCTTGAGAGAAACCTTGAGAGGCTCTCCAATATATCGAGGGAGACCGATGAGATCTTCCGGGTTTCTCAAGAACTGGAGGCCGGGGTATTGCTGGACAATCTGGATCGGCTCTGGCAGCGGATTTCGAATCTCTCCGAAATGCCCCCCCACGTCCGATCCCATTTTAACGCGTTGAAAGAATGGCTAAATCAATATCTCTCGGGCAGGATTGAAGAATTTCAATCCATCAACCTCTTTCCCTTTGTTCTGGACATTCTCGAGAGGGTGAAATCCCTTTCCAGGCATCGAAAAATCTATTTTCAAGCCATAGGGAAAAACGACCTCTTTGTGTTCATCGACCCGCTCATCTTACAAAATGTGGTCGAAGGGCTTCTCAAAAATGCGGTCGAGAATACCCCGGATGGAGGAACGGTTCGGGTCAAGGTCGAACGAAGGCAGGAAAAGATCCTCCTCCATGTTTCGGATGACGGGATTGGAATTACCGAAGAGAATCAACCCTATATTTTTGATGGGCTCTTTCCCACCAAAGAGACGGAGCTCTATGCCTCGAAAAAACCCTACGATTTTGGGGCAGGAGGGAAAGGGTTGGATCTCTTTCGGATGAAGATCTATGCCGAGCGGTTTGGGTTCGATCTTTCAGTGATGAGTAGGCGGTGTATCCACCTTCCCACGGACCAGGACCAATGCCCTGGGGATATCTCCCAATGTCCTCATGTGAAGGATGCGAAGGAATGTGCGGAGGCAGGGGGAACGACCTTTACGGTTGCCTTCCCCGCCAAGACTTCTCCAAAACACTAAATCCTTTCCTGCAATGAAGGAGGAGCCAAACATCACGGTAGGAATTATGGAGGTCCCGAATGAGGTAAAAGGGGTCCTGGAGGGAGAGTTCTATACCGAATCCCTCGGTCCTATTACAGGGCCCTTCACTGCCAAGATCGAAGGAGGAAGATTTCGTTTCTCTGATCATTCCCGCCGAACACGGGATCTTTCTTCACCCATCCGCCTCCGTCCCATTTCAAAGGCCACCTTTACTCTCTTTTCCGTTCCTATCGGAAAAGGTTTCCATTGGGAGAGAAGCGTCTCCTCTCAATTTCAGGGAAGTTTGATTCTCATGGGCAGTCAAGGGAATACGATCATCGTCATCAATGAGGTTCCTATTGAAGACTATCTGAGCAGTGTGGTTGCCTCAGAGATGAATCCCTCTCTCCCTATGGAATTTCTGAAGGCCCAGAGCATTGTGGCTCGAAGCTGGATCCTCTCCTTTCTCGAACGAAAGGACAAAACCCAAAGCATTTCAAAAAAAAGTGAAAGAGCGATGGGACAGGAAGTGATTCGCTGGTATTCTCAGGAAGGTCATGACCTTTATGACGTCTGTGCGGAGGATCACTGTCAGCGATATCATGGGCTTCCCCGAACAGAGTCCCGGAGGATGAGGGAGGCGGTCGAAGAGACTCGAGGAGAGGTTCTTTTCTATCAGGGGCAGATTTGTGATGCCCGATATTCAAAGTCCTGTGGAGGGATCACCGAGAATTTTGAGACGGCCTGGGAGGATCAACCGATTCCTTACCTTCAAAGTATTTCAGATGCCCCTTTCTCCTTTCCTACCCTCCGAACTGAGGAAGAAGCCAGGCGATGGATCCTTTCGGAACCAGAAGCCTATTGTCATCTCAAAGACCCTATGATGCTTGAAAGAATATTGCCCGAATTGGATCATCAAACCAAAGATTTCTTCCGTTGGAAGGTGGCCTATCTTCAGGGAGAGCTGGAAGAGATTCTTCGAGAAAAATCGGGGTATGATTTCGGAGAGCTTAAAGAGATCATCCCCCTTGAGCGCGGACCTTCGGGCAGGATTAAAAGATTGAAGATCGTTGGCTCTAAATTCGATCAGGTAGTCGGGAAAGAGCTCGAAATCAGGCGCTGGCTTTCAAGGAGTCATCTCTTAAGCAGTGCATTTACAATTCAGCGAGAAGGACCGCGATGGATCTTTCATGGGGCAGGCTGGGGTCATGGAGTAGGACTCTGTCAGATTGGTGGAGCCATGATGTCTCTAAGAGGATGTTCTGCAGAGATGATTCTCAAGCACTATTTTCAGGGTGTTGAGATAAAGAAGATCTATTGAGGAAATCCACTTAAGGGAATGGGTCGAACGAACCAAAAACCTGCCACGAGAAACCCCTGGGTCTGGGTTCCTTCCCTTTATTTGGCAGAGGGCATCCCCTATACAATGGCCATGATGGTCTCTGTGGTTCTCTATAAACGCCTTGGCCTCTCCAATACCGAGATTGCCCTTTATACGAGTTGGCTTTACCTTCCATGGGTCATCAAGCCTCTCTGGAGCCCAATCGTGGACCTCCTAAGGAGGAAACGATTCTGGATTCTCTTTATGGAACTCCTCATCAGCCTCTCTTTTGCTTCAATTGCATTAACCCTCCCTACCTCCAAATTCCTTCAATATACGTTAGCGTTTTTCTGGCTGATGGCTTTCAGTTCTGCCACCCACGATATTGCCGCAGATGGGTTTTATCTTCTGGGGCTCTCTCCGGATCTCCAAGCGGCCTTTGTAGGAGTTCGAACGATCTTCTATCGAATCGCCACGCTGGTGACAAAGGGAGGAGTGATTCTTTTTGCTGGTTTTCTCGAAAACAAGGGATATCCTGTCTCAAAGGCGTGGTCGACCCCTCTTTTTATCGGAGCCATTCTTTTTGCGGCCCTCCTTCTCTATCACTTCTTTATTCTTCCTTATCCCCCAAGGGATCGATCTTCGAAACGAAATCCCGACCAATCTTTTCTTCTTGAATCCCTCCAAACCTTCTCTCTCTTCTTTAAGAAAAAGAATATTGCCTCCATCCTTGCCTTCTTTTTCTTCTTTCGTTTTGCTGAAACTCAAATCGTTAAAATCTTGCCCCCTTTCCTTCTTGACGCCTCATCAAAAGGTGGGCTGGGTCTCAGTACTGCCCAAGTAGGAATCACCTATGGAACCGTGGGGGTAATCTCTTTAATGGTTGGAGGACTCCTGGGAGGATATGCCATCTACCGAAAGGGACTTAAATTCTGGATATGGATGATGGCCTGTGCGATGCACCTACCGGATCTGGTCTATGTCTATCTCTCACAAACGCTACCAACAAATTTCTACTTGATCAACTTCTGTGTCGCTCTGGAGCAATTTGGTTATGGATTCGGGTTTACTGCTTATACCATGTTCATGATAATGGTGTCTGAAGGTCCCTACCGTACCGTTCATTATGCCATCTCCACGGGGATCATGGCTTTGGGGATGATGCTTCCAGCCATGGCCAGCGGCTGGCTTCAGGAACAGTTAGGTTACCAACATTATTTCCTCTGGGTGATCTTCGCCACGATCCCTGGGTTTGTCGTGACCGGGCTTGTCAAAATTGATCCTGAATTCGGGAAGAAGAGATGAAAAGACGATTCAAGACCGCCTTTATTCTCGGTGCGGGCCTCGGGACAAGACTTCTCCCCTTGACAAAAAAATGTCCAAAACCACTGCTCGAGATTGGAGGGCGACCCCTCATCACCTATGCGATGGACCATCTCATCGGAGCAGGGGTGGATCGATTGATTGTGAACACCCATCTCCATCCCGAACTCTATTGTAAAAAATTTCCAGAAAAGAAATGGCGTGGTCTCCCTATCCATTTTCGCCACGAACCTATCCTCTTGGATACCGCGGGTGGCTTAAAAAATATAGAAGATCTCCTCTCCGAAGATGAAGCCATCTTTTGCTATAATGGAGATGTGGTGAGTAACCTTCCTCTGGAGAGACTTCGAGAGGACCATGAAAAGAATCGACCTGAAGTGACTCTCGCCCTCCGGAGCCATGGTCCCCTTCTGAATGTGAACATCAATCAACGGGGTGAGGTCTGTGATCTCCGTCATCAATTGGGAAGGAAAGGCGTCCGAAGCCTTCAATTTACAGGAATTTACGCGGTCGAGACCTCTTTTCTCAATGTTCTGAAAAAGGGTGAAGTGGAATCCATTGTGTCTGCGTTCCTTAAGAGAATCATCGAAAAGCCCGGATCGATTCGAGGAATCCTTATCGATGAGGGGGAATGGGAAGATATTGGCTCAATAGAAGCCTATCAGAAAATGAAGAAATACCTAAAGGAGAAGAAATGGCCTTGAATCTGGCTCGGCCTGAATCGGAACGTCCCAATGATAAAGAACTCATCCTTCTCAGCCGAAAAGCTCTCGGCCTCCCTGACTCTGTGTTAATGGAATGTGATCCCCTTGAAGGAAGGGGGTCGGATCGAATCTTCTACAGATTAAAATGGAATCAAAAGGGTTCGGCCATCCTCATCCACTACGATCCCAATCGGGTAGAGAATACCCTGTACGCAGGAATTGCCTCTTTTCTCTCCAAAATGAATATCCCTGTCCCTAAGGTGATCCATCATCATCCCAACCTTTGTATTTTGATTGTGGAAGACCTGGGGGATGTGAGTCTATGGTCTCTTAGAAACACTCCCTGGGACTGCCTTCGGGCTCTTTACCAGAAGACCCTTCGGATTGCCTACCGGCTCCACTCCATTTCGGAGAAGGAGTTTCCATCTGAGGAGGTTCAATTGATGGAAGGATTTAGCCCACGTCTCTATCGGTGGGAGCAGGAATATTTCAAAGAAAATTTCCTCAAAAATTTATGTCACCTCCATCTGGATCCTTCTTTAGAGAGCGCACTCGATAGGGAACTTCTTGCCCTGCAAGATCGACTTTCGAAAGGAAGAAAAAACCTTATCCACCGAGATTTACAGTCTCAGAACGTGATGGTCCAGGAGGGTCGGGTCTTTCTGATCGATTTTCAGGGGATGCGGTTTGGAAATGCCTTTTATGACCTGGGTTCTCTTCTCTGTGATCCCTATATGGATTTTTCAGCAGCACAGAGGGAAGAGCTTCTTTCATATTATTACGAACTCGCTCCAACAGATCTCGATTGGACAGCTTTTAAGAAATGCTTCTGGGAAGCCTCGGCCCAACGTCTCATGCAAGCCCTTGGGGCTTATGGATTCCTGGGTTTAAAGAAGGGACTTACATCCTATCTCAATCATATTCCCCAGGGATTAAAGAACCTCCGACTCGCCACTTCTCAAGTCTCCACACTCCCTGCTCTTCAGGAGCTCTCCACCAACATCATTTCATCCTTCCAATCGAAACAGAAGTTCGGTGAAAAAATTTAAAGATGGTGTATAATGATAGGGATGAGACCCTTAACGGCCGTCCTTCCCTATGCATTTGACCCTTTATCAGATAAAACCCTCGAGCTCCTCTCGGAATCTCCGTTGGTCGATTCCATCCTGATTCTTCACCGGATCCCCATCCAAATCAACAGGACGAAGGTGAAGTCGTTTGTGACCCCAAACACGGGGTCGGGAGAAACTCTCCTAAGAGTGATACATTCTATCCAAACCCGCTATCTCCTCTATTTTTCTGAACCTCGAATCCTTTCCTTCCAGTCTCAGGCCTTGGAGAAATTCATAGAAGAGGCCGAAAAGAAGGGTTCAGGAATAGTCTATTCCGATTTTTATGAGGAGGAAGAGGACAGAACCATCTACCATCCCCTGAATGATTACCAATGGGGTAGTGTGAGGGACGATTTTGATTTTGGGCCGATGATTCTCCTCTCTACCCGGGCTATTGAAAAGGGATTAAAAAAATATGGCCTCCTTTTAGAAACCAGG
>JBBIMX010000083.1:0-9187 GCA_037444165.1 Deltaproteobacteria bacterium
CTTTAACCGTTTGGCACTAAGGATTAATTCCCTGAAAACGTTTGTTTTTCTATTACTTTTTCAGAGCTCTCAGATAGGATTATTGACAAAACCCTTTTTAAATGGTAGCAAATATTTATTAAAATTTAAATAAATGGAGGTGGTTTTATGAAAAGGATCGGGTTGGTTGTAGGAATTCTTTTTATTCTCCTCTCTGTTTCAATCTCTCAGGCTCAAATTAAGCCAGGATGGCCAAAGTCGGTGACGATTGGAGCAGCCCCTGTAGGAGGAACCTATTATATTTGGGGAGGTGGGTTTGCAAAACTTCTCCATGATAAAATGGGTATCCCTGGAAATGTGGAGGTCACAGGGGGTCCGGTCCATAATACCCAGTTGGTGGACGCCAAGCAGTTGGATTTTGCAATGGTCACCGCTGGGCCTGTCTGGGAAGGATGGACCGGAGAAGGTTGGGCAAAGGGAAAGAAACATCAGAATGTAAGGGTCATCTTCCCTATGTATGCAACCTATTTCCAGATGTATGCTCTTAAAAAAACAGGGATTAAATCAATCCATGATCTCAATGGGAAAAGTGTTGGAGTGGGACCCGTGGGGGGAACCCCTGCTACCTACTGGCCTAAAATCCTGGAAGCAGCAGGTGTAAAGCCTGCACGATACGTAAATGCAAGCTCTGCCGATCTCAACTCTCAACTCAAAGACGGGATGCTCGATGCCAATGGTCAGTCTGTTGGACTTCCCTGGGTCATTATTTCAGAGATTGAGGTGACCCATGAGATCAATATTCTCCCCATTCCAAAAGCGGATGCAGAAAAATTTATTGCCAAACATCCTCTTTTTGCTACCGGAGTGATTCCAAAGGGTTTTTATAAGAGCAACAAAGATTATGATGTCGAAACGATCACCGTATGGAACTATATGACGGTTCATAAGGATACTCCCGATGATTTTGTTTATGAGGTCGTTAAAAAGACGTTTGAAAATGTCGACATTCTGATTGCTGCCCATGGGTCCGCGAAGGAGACAAAACCAGAGGCCATTGTGACAAGTCCCATCCCCCTTCATCCCGGAGCAGTTAAATACTATCGAGAAAAAGGAATTAAGCTTCCGGATAAAATAATTCCAAAATAACTTCCCATGACCGTTTGGTGACCAACGAATCATGAAAATCTCCCTTCACTTTTATCCTCTCCCCTCCGGGGAGAGGAAAGGGGTGAGGGGTAAAAACCATTTTCAAAGAAATAGAGGGGGAATGGGTCGAGGAAAGAGTTGACGAGAGATGCGGATGGACATTTCAAAAAAGAAATGTCCATCCGCTTTTTTAATGAGGGATACCAATGAATGAAGAAAAGGTGGTCGAAAGAAGAGAAGTCGAGCAAAAGCTCGAACAGATGCATATCAAGGATATTGAAGTGTCACCCGGAAGGGAATTAAAAGGCCCTCTTTCGATGGCCCTCTTCCTGGTTGGCCTTGCAATGAGTTTCTTCCATATCTATGTCCTAACCATTCGAGCCATAGATCCATGGTACTTTCGAACGATGCATGTAGTCTTTGCTGGAATTTTAATCTTTGCCGTAATTCCGGGATGGAAACAATCTCCAAAACACACGCTTCATTTTATTGATTACCTCTTCATCTCTCTTGTAATTGCACCAGCGGTATACATCTTCATTACCTTTGACGAATGGATCTATCGTGTAGGAGTTGTCCCCAATAAATGGGATCTCTTCTTTTCAGCCCTTTTTGTTATCTCAGTTTTAGAAATGACTCGAAGGGCCACTGGATGGACTTTAACGATTTTATCGGGTCTCTTCATTCTCTACGGACATTTTGGAAACTATATGCCGGGGCTCTTTTATCATAAAGGATATTCTTGGGCAAGGATGATTACTTATCTATTCAGTCTGGATGGGATATTAAGTCTTCCCATCTTGGCCTCGGCTCATTATATCTTTCTCTTCGTCCTTTTTGGGGCTTTTATTGAAGAATCAGGAGCAGGAAAGTTCTTTGTTGATTTGGCTCGTTGTGCCGCAGGCCGTTTCCGTGGGGGCCCAGGAAAAGTCTCTATCATATCAAGCGCCTTTATCGGAACCGCATCTGGTTCATCTGTGGCCAATGTGGTTGTCGATGGGGTATTTAATATTCCTATGATGAAGCATGCAGGATTTAAGCCTCATATTGCAGGTGCCATCGAAGCCATGAATTCGGCTGGAGGCCAAATCGTTCCTCCAGTGATGGGAGCGGGAGCCTTTCTCATGGCAGAGATCTTAGGCATTCCCTATGCAAAGGTGGCTTTAGCTGCTGTCATCCCTGCAGCCCTCTACTATTTCGCTGCTTATTGGATGATAGACTTTTATTCTGCCCGAGCAGGACTCTGGGGAATGAACCGGGAGGATATTCCTGTATTTAAAAAAATTATGCTCGAAAAAGGATACCTTTTAATCTCCCTCTTGGTCCTCGGGGTTGCCCTTATGGTCTTTATGTATTCTCCATATCGCTCTGCCATGTTGGCTATTATCACCTTGATCATTGTGAGTTGGATAAGGAAGGAAACTCGACTCGGGCTGAAAAAAATCGTTGACACTTTAGCCAAGGGGGCAAGAGGATCGATCGAGATTGCAGCCACCTGTGCCGCGGCTGGAATTATCGTGGGAGTCCTGACCCAAACCGGATTGGGGATGAAGTTTGCGATGATCATCATCAATTACTCAGGGGGAAGTCTCATTCTGGCACTCATCTTTTCGATGCTTATCGCTATTATCCTTGGAATGGGAATGCCTACGACGGCAGCCTATGCCATTTCAGCTTCGGTCCTTGCCCCTGCCCTTATCCAATTAAAAGTCCCCCCTATTGCTGCCCATCTCTTTATCTTCTATTTTGCCTGCCTCTCTGCCCTGACACCACCGGTCGCACTCGCTGCCTATGCCGCTGCAGCCATTGCAAAGGCAAAAACTTGGGACGTTGGATGGCAATCGATGAGATTCGCCATTGCGGGGTTCATCATCCCCTACATGTTTGTCTATGGCCCGGCTATGGTTCTTATCGGGAGGGGCACAGAGATTACCTTAGCGATCATCACCGGACTTCTTGGAACCATGCTTCTTGCTGCTGCAACTCAAGGCTATCTATTAAAAACAGCCACATGGATTGAACGAGCCATTCTCTTGGTGGCCTCTCTTTTATTAATTAAACCGGGATGGATTACCGACTTTATTGGATTGAGCCTGCTGTTCATTATAGGTCTTTGGCAATACCTTCAAATTAAGAAAGGGGGATCTTAACCTAAATCCATGAAAAGGATTCACCCTATTGCTGTGATTCCTGGTGATGGGATTGGAAAAGAGGTCATTGCCGAGGGGATAAAGTGTTTAAAGGCCCTCTCAGACATCCTTGAAACTCTTCAATTTGAATTCCAACTCTTCCCATGGGGAAGTGATTTTTACCTCCAGACAGGTCAAATGATGCCGGAAGATGGATTGGAACAGCTTAAGCCATTTAAGGCCATCTATCTTGGTGCAGTGGGAGATCCCAGAGTCCCTGATGATATCACGCTCCACGGACTTCTACTCCCTATTAAATTTGGATTCGATCTCTATGTGGGGCTCCGTCCGGTTTACCTCTTCCCTGGAGTAACCTCACCTCTCAGGGATGTGGCGGAGGGAGAGATTGATATCGTGGTGATCAGGGAAAATACCGAAGGGGAATATTCTAATGTGGGCGGAATCGTGGGGATTGACGATCGGCAATTGGCCATTCAGAGCGGACTGTTTTCCCGAAAGGGAATCGAAAGGATTATCACCTTTGCCTTTGAATATGCCAGAGAGAAGAAAAGGAAGAAGATCACCTCCGTCACCAAATCGAATGCCCAGCGCTATGGAATGGTCCTCTGGGATAAAATTTTTAAAGAGGTCTCTTATCGATATCCAGAAATCCAAACCGAATCCCGACTGATCGATGCCGCCTGTATGGAGGTCGTTCGAAATCCTAAGGGGTACGATGTGATTGTCGCCTCCAATCTCTTTGCCGATATCCTCTCTGACCTCACTGCATCGGTCACGGGAGGATTGGGCCTTGCTCCAGGGGCCAGTTTCAATCCCCTTGACAAAACCTACCCCGGACTCTTTGATCCGGTTCACGGATCTGCCCCAGATATCGCTGGAAAAGGATTGGCCAACCCCATTGCCGCCATTTTAACAGCCAAATTGATGTTAGATTATTTAGGAGAAGAAGAAGCCTCCGGTCTCCTTCTTCGAGCAGTCACTCAGAACCTAATTGAAAGAAAGATAAGAACGATGGATCTTGGGGGACGTTCAAAAACTTCTGAGGTCGGAGATGAGATCGTAAGACTCCTTTATTCCTTTCGATAAGGAAAGGGATGATCCTTTCTCTCCCTTTCTCCTTTCACCGATGAGTTTTAAAAGAATGGATGATTCCTTGAACGGTCTTTTGAATGGCCCTGATCGCCTTCTCCATTTTCTGCTCGGTCAATCGGGAGGTAAATCCAACCAGCCAGATGGCCGAAGGTGGGAAAGAAGAGATGGGTAAAGGAGCGGCTACTGCTCGAACACCTATTAAATACTCTTCATCATCAATCGCGTATCCCTTCTCTTTTGTTTCTTTTATCTCCTTTAAATATTTTTTTGGATCGGTGATCGAGCGATGGGTATAGGTTTTTAATCCCATCTTTTGGACAATCTCCTTGGCTCTCTCCTCCTCCAGAAGGCTGAGAAAGGCTTTTCCGGTAGCACCGGCCAAAAGAGGGAGTCGCGTCCCTGGAGGGGAGGTAATCTTCATTTCGTTGGGGGATTCCACGACATCCAGAATGAGGACATGGTCTCCATCCATGATCCCTAAAAATACGGTTTCCCCGATCTCTTCTACCAATCTCTCCAAAGGGACTCTCGTAATCTCCCTCAATTCAATCCTTCCGTAAGCTTTCCTTCCCAGTTCTATTAACCGGTACCCAATACTGTATTTCTTATCGATCGGATCTCTCACCAAAACCCCTAACTCCTCCAACGCAGAAGTGATCCCGTGGACCGTGCTTTTGCCTATCTTCAGTTCCCTTGATAGCTCACTCACACCGAGTCTCGCTGAAGAATCGGCAATCACCTTCAGGATCTGAAAAGCCTTTTTCACCGACGGTGCGGTATAGCTGGTCTTTTTTATTTTGTTCACCATATTGAACAAATTAAAGATAGCCGATTTCATTACAATTGTCAAATGGACTGACCCGGGACTTTATTCTGTAACCTTTTCCCTTTCTTCACAGATAATCTTGACAAGAAGAGGAGATATGCTATCATTTAAAAAAAATCCTTATTGTTCATTATGAAGAACTTTCATATAAGGGGGCAAAAGGAGAATCCGTAGCCATGCCAGAATCTTTAAGAATAGGAAGACATCTTAAGCCTCAGGAACACTGGGGCTGGATTATCGCGGTCTATCTCTACCTGGCTGGGATGGGAGCAGGCTCGTTCATCATCGGAATAGTGATTCACTGGTTAACGGTCTCAACGAAACTTATTGAGATTCCCCTATTCTCTCTCCATTTTGACGTGGCCAAAGCCACTCTCCTCTGGGGCCCTGTTCTTGTCACGATTGGTGCCCCTTTCCTCATCCTCGACCTCGGGATTAAAAGGAGGTTTCTTTATGCTTGTTTGAACCCTAAGACTTCCTGGGTTGCAAGAGGCTTTCTTATCCTTTCTTCCTTCATTGTTTTGGGATGGATCACCCTCCTGCTTTCCTCTTTCCCCCTTTTAAGCTCTTATATAGGGGCAAATGGACTAAGAGGGTTGGAATCGATGACTTTGCTCCTTGCCATTGCCACAGCCATTTATACCGGAATCCTCCTCAAATCTGTAAAACATGTAGCCCTGTGGAACACCTATCTTCTTCCTCTTCTTTTTCTGATATCTGCCCTCTCCACCGGTTCAATGAGTCTACTAATAGGAATCCTTGCGATGGAGAAATCCCTTCTTCAAGGAGTTTTCTCCTCTTCATTAATAAAAATGGTAATGGAAACCGAACAGATTTTAATCCTTATCGAAGGGATAGTTCTTGTCATTTATTTATATCGAAGAAATCTAACAAACAGCCAGGGAGAACAAGGGGGACTCTCCGTTCGTCTCCTTTTAAAAGGGGAGCTGAAATTTCTTTTCTGGGGGGGAATCGTGTTATCGGGATTCCTCTTTCCCTTCGTCCTGGAGTCTCTTTTCTCCCAATTTCCTGAATACCCTATCCTTTTTTGGTTTGCAGGGATCCTCCTTCTCCTCGGGGGGCTTTTCCTTCGATACGGAATTCTTTCGGCAGGGATAAAGAATCAAATCCCGATGGAGAGATGGATTGAAGCACAACATCTATTAAAATCCCTCCGGATAAAAGAAAGATAGGGGCGGTGGGGTCATCTTCAAAGGGGAAGAATTGAGGTAAACATGAATGGGAAAGTTCTTTTTGTAAATCCTGAACGATGCACCGGATGTCGAAATTGTGAAATGGTCTGCTCGGTATTCCATAGTGGGGTGAGCAATCCCAGTCGCTCGAGAATTCGTATCCTAAAATGGGAAGAGGTAGGACTCTACCTTCCCATGACCTGTCAGCACTGTGAAACCCCTGTTTGCACGGAAGTCTGCCCAACCAGGGCCTGCCATAAAGACCTTGAAAATCAAAGAGTCATCATTGACCCGAAGAAATGTATTGGATGCAAAACTTGTATCATGGCTTGTCCCTTCGGGCACCCCTTTTTTGATCCTTTCGACCGTGTCACGGCTAAGTGTGACTATTGCGATGGCAACCCCCAGTGTGTCCTTTTTTGCAACCCAAAGGCGGTAAGTTATATAGAAGCCGATCAAATCAATTTGGAAAGGAAAAGGGAAGCCGCCAATCGATTGGTTAATTTTTTGAGACAGGGAAGATAACCCTTGAGTCATCTTTCCTCGGTCAATAAGGGGGTAAATGGTGAAGAAATGCGGAAATGGTTTCAGCCTCTGGTTTATTCTTTGGTTGAGGACACTCCGAAAGGGTGAGGGGGAATGATGTTAACGCCTCGTGAACGAGAAAGGTATGACCGTCAAATCATGATAGGGGATATTGGAGTGGAGGGGCAGGAGAAACTGAAACGCTCCTGTCTGGCGATTGCAGGAGCGGGTGGCTTGGGTTCGCCCATTGCTTTTTATCTTACGGCTGCGGGGATTGGAACACTTCGAATTATTGATCATGATCGGGTCAGTCTGAGTAACCTGAATCGTCAAATCCTTCACTGGGAAGAGGATATTGGCCAAAAGAAAGTAGACTCTGCAAAAAGAAAGTTAGAAAGATTGAACTCCACCATTCGAATCGAAGCCATTGCCGAGACGATTACTGAAAACAATGCCTCCTCCCTTTTTGAAGGATGCGATGCGATTCTGGATGCCATGGATAACCTCTCCACCCGATACATACTGAATCGATGTGCGATAGAAAAGGGAATTCCCTTCATTCATGGAGCAGTCTATGGTTTTGAAGGAAGGGCCATGACCATTCTCCCTGGTAAATCGGCCTGCCTGAGATGCCTCTATCGAGGGACCCTCCCTCAGGAGAAATTCCCTGTCATAGGAATGGCACCTGCGGTGATTGGTTGCATTCAAGCCACAGAAGCCGTTAAATATTTATTGGGAATCGGGAAACTTCTGACGAATCGGCTTCTTCTCTACGATGGTTTAGAGCTTACCTTTAATGAATTTGCCATAGAGCGGAATCCAGATTGTGATCACTGTGGATCTCTTCCTATCAAGGAGTGAAGAATGGCGGTTAAAGTTCATATCCATACGACCCATCGACAATTTACGAATGGGGCAGAGGTGGTGGAGGTGGAAGGGCAAACCGTGGGGGAATGTCTGGATCACCTCATTCACCAATACCCGGCAATGGAAAAAGCCTTATTTGTTAAAAAGGGAAAACTTCTCAATCATGTGGAAGTCTACCTCAATCACGCAAGTGCCTATCCTAATGAACTTCTTAAACCCGTGAAGGATGGTGACGAGATTCATTTGGTCTTGATGCTTGCCGGAGGATAGAGGACAGAACCAATGGATGTGATTGATTTTCATATTCATTATGTGAAGAAGGAACTGCTCAATCCCACATGGCTAAACTATTTAGAATCGATAAATCCTGAATTCTTTTCAAAGATCGATGAGTTCAGCCAGAATCCTCAGCTCGTGGTGACCCATCTAAAAGCAGAAGGGGTTAGGTATGCTGTTGTCCTTCCCGAATGTGCTCCTGCGACCAGTGGATACGTCCCTACGGAAGCGGTAATCGAATATTGCAGAGATCAAGAAATGCTCATTCCCTTCGCCTCGATCAACCCCAATGTCCACGAGGATATGACTCATCGACTTGAAGAATATGTGAGAGTGGGAGGGGTAAAGGGGTTAAAACTCCATCCCTCTTACCAATTTTTCTACCCCAATGAGGCGAGACTCTATCCCCTCTATCAGAAGGCCCAAGAGCTGAGGATCCCCATCATTTTTCATATCGGCACCTCCATCTTCAGGGGGACTAGGTTAAAATACTGTGATCCTATCTATCTGGACGATGTGGCGGTGGACTTCCCTGATTTAAAGATCATCATGGCTCACAGTGGAAGAGGATTCTGGTATGAGGACTGCTTTTCACTTTCCCGCCTTCACAAAAATCTCTATATGGACATCACGGGGCTGCCTCCGCAAAACCTTCTTCGATACTTCCCGGAGCTCGAAAAGAATTCTGAGAAGATTATTTTTGGCTCGGATTGGCCCACGATGCCCACAAGCATCCGATCCAACATTGAGGCCATCAAGCAACTTCCCATAAGCGAAAAGGCGATTGAGTCCATCCTTTATAGGAACGCCCAGAGGATTCTCTTCGGAATATAGACCTCCCTTATTAAAATTTATTAAAATCACGTTGAATTTCAATTCGAAAGAGAATTTTTTCACATTTTACGTAAACTGGCAATTTTTCTCTTGACAAAGATTTTTTGTTTTGATAATAAGTTGTCTAATCTTGGATGATCAGGTTTATTAATTTCCCGCCTTTCTATTATTTAATAAAATTGGATTCTTTAAATAAGGATTTCTAAAACGTGGTGGCTCTTAATCAAAGAATGGTTGGGTGGGGTTTCTTGAATCCAAATTCTAACGAAATTATTTTTCTCCTTTTATCTCTTTTGGGA
>JBBIMX010000084.1:0-9165 GCA_037444165.1 Deltaproteobacteria bacterium
GATGAAAAATTGTTACAATATAATAAATCTATGAAGGAAGGAGGAAGTTTAACGAAATAGGATCGAGCCTGACGTGGACTTGAGTTTTTTCTCCAGGTCTTCTAAAATGAAACAGGAGAGGGGGGAAGCTGATGTTAGAGCTTTCTGAGAAAATTAAACAACATTTTCGAAATCCTCTCAATGTAGGAGAGATGGAAGACCCAGAAGGGATGGGGAGTATCGATAACCCTGTCTGTGGTGATACGACCAAACTCTATCTGAGGATCAACAATGGGGTGGTTGAGGATGCCAAGTTCTTGTCCTTTGGCTGTGCCGTAACCATTGCCTCTGCTTCGGTATTTACGGAGAAGATCAAAGGGAAAAAGATGGATGAGCTTTTCGAAGGAAGCGATCAAGAGGTGATTCAGAGGCTCATTGAAATGATTGAAGGGGAACTCGGGGAAATCCCTCCTGTCAAACTCCACTGTCCCCCCGCTACGGTACAAGTCTTTCTTGAAGCCATTGGTCAATATTGGGCAAAGATTGGGGAGATAGAGAGGAGTTCAAGAGCGAAGAGGCTCATCCCTCAAATCTCTGAATTCTATCGTCGGGGTGAGACCGCGGGATAAGTCTCTCTAGCTCCTCATTCACTCTTATTCCAAGAAGAAAGGATGGAAAGATGACGGTGCGACTCTATCATCGGCCAGATCTTCAACATCCAATCCTATTTGTGGGGTGGCCTGGGATAGGCAATATTGGAATGATTGCCGTGAGCACCCTGAAAGAGATTCTCCAGGCGAGAGAGTTGGGAGAGATTGATCCTCTCCATTTTTTTTATCCGAGAAAAGTGGTGATCGAAGATGGGATCTTAGTCGATTTAGAGTTTCCTGCCAGTCGATTCTATTATCAAAGGGTAGGTGAAAAGGATGTGCTATTTTTTATCGGCGAAGAGCAGCCCTCCGAGGGAGGGAGGATGTATGCTCGAGGAGAGAAGGCCTATCAGATGGCCAACTTCGTATTAGATGTGGCCTCAGAATTCGGTTGCCACAGAATTTATACCTCAGGGGCCTGTGTTTCTCCGATCCATCATCAAATGAAACCAAGGGTCTGTGCCGTCGCCACCTCCTCCGAGGTTCTTCAGGAGGTGAAGCGATATTCTAATACCATTGTGATGAGCGAATTAGGAGAAAGGCGAGAGGGGGAAGGGGTCATCACAGGACTCAATGGATTACTCCTGGGCGTGGCCAAATCGAGAGGGATGGAGGGAGCCTGTCTGATGGGAGAGATACCGGATTGGCTTTCTGGAGCCGCTTTCCCATACCCCAAGGCCTCCAGGTCTGTCCTTGAAGTCTTCGCCCAGATTTTAGGGATTGAAATGGATCTTCACCTTCTGGATGAGTCTGAAAGACAGATCGAGGAGATCGTTGAAAGTTTCTATGCTAAATTTCCAAAGGAAATGAAGGAGGAGTATGACCAAAGAAAGACGATTCTCCAGAGCCGACCCGGAACGATCACGATCCAGGCCCAGATCTATATCGATGAGCAATACAAGAAAGGAAGCGAGGAAGGCGGGGAGGCCCCCAGTTAGAATTGATCAAAACCATGGGCTTCAAAAACCTTCGCTCCTCATCGGGTGGCACACTCAAGACATTGGGAAACTGACCAGCAAGGTTCTCAATTTTTTAATTGACACCTTTGAAGGACAAGAAGTCGGTGAGATCGAGCCCCTCAGGTTTTTCTCCTTTGGAGGGGTAAGGTTTAAAGAGGATTTGGTTCAATTTCAGGAAAGTAAATTCTGGGCTTTAAAAAGGCATAACCTTTTAATTTTCAAAAGTGATGAACCCGAATTTGAATACTATTCATTTCTAAATACTCTTTTAGAAGTGGCTGAGCACCATTTCCAAATCGAGGAGCTCTATACCCTAAGCGGAACCCTCTCCCTGATCGCCCATACCTCCCCTCGGAGAATCCTTACCGTTTATAATCGTAGGGAATTGAAGAGGAGATTGGAAGGATATGGATTGGAACCGATGACTTGGAAAGGGCCCCCTGCCATTAGCAGTTATCTTCTATGGGTGGCAAAGAAGAGGGGGATTCAAGGGGTGAGCCTCTGGCCCGAGATTCCTTTCTATTTAGCTTCAAGAGAGGATCCCGAAGCCATAAGGATGGTCCTTTCCTTTTTTAATCAAAGATTCCGGCTTGGATTAGAGTTGAGTTGGCTGGAGAGGGAGAAGAAGGAACAGGAAGAGAAGATTCTCGATTTAAGGAGAGAGAATCGGGAGATTGATGATTATCTCTGCCGTTTGGAGAAAGGACTCCCTCTGGATGAAGAGGAGCAGGTAAAACTGGCCAGAGAGATCGATGAGCATTTAGGGAAGAGGGGATAGGTCAATCCTTGTCTTCTTTTATTTTTTGAATCTCTTTTTGAACCTCCTTCCACATATGCCCGTGAAGAATGAGATTGAGCTGACAGAAAGGGCAGTGGAGGTTCGCCCCTTCAAATAACTCTTCTATTGGATATTCTTTCTTTCGACCACAAACAGGACAAGAAAAAGGGATCGTTTTCATGACCAGATTCCAGGGATAGGTTTTCCACAGAATTTGCATTTTCCATTCTTGAGATGGACCTCCCCCACCATATACCCTGTCCGTTGGATGATTCTCTTTTTACACTTTGGACAGAAGGTGTGCTCCCCCTCATGACCCGGAACATTCCCTATATAAACGTACTCCAGACCGCAGGCCATGGCCACACCTCGAGCCTTCTCCAGAGTGGAGACAGGGGTAGGTGGAAGCATTCGAAGCTTATAGAGGGGATAAAATCGGCTAAAATGAATGGGGGTCTCCGAACCCAATTCTTTTTTGATCCAGAGACACATCTCTTTTATCAATGAGGGGTCATCATTCTTTGTAGGGATCACAAGGTTCGTAATTTCCAGATGAACTCCTTCTTGTTTGAGGATCTTTAGGGTTTGGAGGACAGGTGGGAGGGTTCCGCTACAAAGGTCATGATAGAAGGTTTGAGTAAAGCCTTTAAGGTCGATATTAGCCGCGTCCAAGACCTTACAGAGGTTTCGAAGCGGAGTGGGGTTAATAAATCCATTGGAATGCATCACGTTGAGGAGGCCCGATTTCCTTGTGAGGTGGGCAATATCCACCATATACTCATAAAAGATGGTAGGCTCCACATAAGTATAGGCAATGGAATGAGCTCCTGTCTCCCTAGCGCTCTTTACAATCATTTCGGGGGGGACATCATAATTATAAACCTCTTCTGGAGAGGCTTGAGAGATTTCCCAATTCTGACAAAACTTACATTGAAAGTTACACCCGACTGTGGCGAGGGAAAAAGAGATCGTACCAGGAAGAACATGGAAGAAGGGTTTTTTTTCAATGGGATCAGGATGAATGGCACAGGGATTTCCATAGACCAGACTATAATATTTACCCTCACGGTTCTCTCTCACCCGACAAAGTCCCCTTTGACCTTTTGAGACTTGACACCGATGGGGACAGAGTTCACATTGCACCTCCCCTCCGGGGAGAGGTGTAAAGTAGGGGGAAAGTTTGGTCTTAATCAGCCCCTTCTTCCTTATTCCTTGAGCTTCTGAGTTTTCTGGAAAATGAAAAAGGAAAGGAAAGGTCAGAAGGCAGAGAGCCCTTCCCCCCAATTTTAAAAATTCCCTTTTTGATACCCTCGATTGAATCATAGAGTGTTCTTTTATTTTATTATCCATACTAAATATTCAATAGTCAATCCCTCATGATGCACTCTTCACATCAGGATTTAAATGGAGTATAATTTTTGTATGGAATTAAGTCGAAGAGAACTTATCAAAGCTTTTCTTTTCGGTGGCAGTCTCCTCATCATTCCATCCCTTCTCCATTCAAGGCCCAGAAGTAGAGAAGGATGGATTCCAGCCTATGAAAAATTGGAAAGAGAAGGGAAACTGGCACAGAGGGTTGAACAAGCCTATGCCTTTTTTGAGAATTGTCACCTCTGTCCGAGACGGTGCGGGGTGAATCGCAAGAAAGGGGAGAAGGGATTCTGTCAGGCCCCCATGAATCCGGTCATCTTTAGCTATCATCCTCATTTTGGAGAAGAGATGTCTATCACAGGAAAAAACGGCTCAGGAACTATCTTTTTTTCTAATTGCAATCTTCGCTGCATCTTTTGCCAGAATTGGCCAATTGCTCATGAAGGAAGAGGAAGGGAGGTTCGAGATGAGGATCTCGCGGAGATGATGCTGGCTCTTCAGAAGATGGGTTGCCATAATATTAACCTGGTTACCCCCACTCACGTCATGCCCAACATTTTAAATGCTACTCGAATAGCCCTGAAGAAAGGGCTCCGTCTTCCTCTTTTTTATAATACGAGTGGTTATGAACGAATAGAAATCCTCAGAATCCTGGATGGAATTGTGGATATCTATAAACCAGATATGAAGTATATGGATTCAGACAAGGCAGCAAAATACTCCTCAGGGGCCTATGATTATCCCGAAGTGACCAAAAAGGCTATTCTCGAAATGTATCGTCAGGTTGGAGATCTGAAGATTGATGAAGAAGGGATTGCTTATCGGGGGTTGCTGATTCGTCATTTAGTGATGCCGAATCGGGTAGCCGGAACAGAAAAGTTTGTAAAGTGGGTCGCTGAGAATCTCTCTAAATCGACCTACGTCAATATCATGGCCCAGTATCGAGTTGAATATAAGGCCTATGAATATCCTGAAATTGCAAGAGGAATTACGGTAGAGGAGTTTATGGAAGCTATAGATTGGGCTAAGAAATATGGATTGACCAACCTTGACCCTCACTCCAAGGCTCTTTGGGAATTCTATAGAAAACGTCTTTCCAAATAAAAATGGGATAAAATCCTAAAAAAAGTGATTAAATGAATCGCATTTAACTAATTGAATTTTTATTAAAAAAATATTTTCGGAAAATTGCGATATAAATATTCGCAATTTTTTATTTTCTCTCCCTTATTTCCTCCAAAAGATATTTCAAATTTTTTCTAAGTTATTGATAATTCATTATTTTTTTATGTTCGAATCAGTATGATATTGGCATCTTGTTTGCCAAATAATTTTATAAGGGAATGGTTTCGAATGAGGTGGAGGAATTTATTGATCGGGCTTTTAGGAATCTGGTTGATTATTGCCTCATTTACTATCAACGGGAATTTAATCAATGAATTAGTCGTCGGGATTGCCATCACCATTCTGTCATTCTGGACAGCCTTTCAATCTTAAAAAGAGGAGGGGGACCATGTTATTTTCAGATCAAATAAAGGATTTTACAAGCCATCAAGTTTCGAAAATGATTGTAGAACTGCTCAGGAGAATATCCGATGAAAATTTAATTCAACTCACTTATTTAGCAGAAAAGTTGACGTCAGACCCTGAGATCTTGAGTGCTATCCAGGGAATTAGGAAGATGCTTCAAACACCAGGGCATCCTGCTAAAAAACTCTTCCGGGGGATTCTGGAGTATCTCCCTCCAAAAAATCGAACGATTGTTTATTCTACACTTTTTAATAATGCCTGGTTTTTGGGGAACAAGAAGAGAGATCAGTTCGAAAAAAATTACGGATTTCGACCCCCTTTTGTGATGATCCTCAGCCCCACTTATCAATGTAATTTGAGGTGTTTAGGGTGTTATACATTGGGTTACCAAAGGCATCCAGGACTCCCTTATGACTTAGTAAAGAGAATTCTCAAGGAATGTATGGAGATGGGTTTACATTTCGTCACGGTTCTTGGGGGAGAGCCCTTTATGTATCCCCATCTTTTTCAAATGATTGAAGATCACCCCAATATCTTCTTCCAAGTCTATACTAACGGGACCCTGATGACCCGAGAGAAGGCCGAAAGGCTCAGGGACCTTGGAAACGTAATGGTCGTGGTCAGTTGTGAGGGGTATGAGGAGGAGACAGACCGATGGAGAGGGAAGGGTGTCTTTAAGAAAATCATGGAGGCAATGGATCACCTTCGAGAAGCCCACGTCCTTTTTGGTTCTTCTGCAACTGTAACCAAAGATAATGTCTATGTCGTTTCTTCAGAGGAATGGATCGATATGCTTCTTGAGAAAGGCATTATTGCTCAAAACTATTTTCTTTACATTCCGGTTAATGGGCAAGGGGATATCAATCTCATGGTGTCTCCAGAACAGAGGGACCATCTTCGAAGACAGGTCATCCATTTCAGAAGAACGAAGCCTCTTTTTATTCTTGATTTCTGGAATGATGGTCCCCACGTTAAGGGATGTATCGCAGGAGGGAGAAGATATTTTCATATCAATGCCAATGGAGATGTAGAACCCTGTGTATATACCCATATTGCGATGCATAATATTAAAGATGTGTCATTGGCAGAAGCCTTAAACAGCCCCCTCTTCAGGGCGATTCGAAAGAGACAGCCCCATAATGAGAATCATCTAAGGCCCTGTATGATTATTGATAACCCGGAGAGATATCGAGAGGTGATCGAGGAGACCCGTCCTTATTTTACTCACCCAGGTGCGGAAGAGGTGGTTACCACCATGAAAGACCAGATGGATGCTTATGCAGCCCGTTTTGCTGAGTTAGCCGATAGGATCTGGAAAGAAGAATATCTCAAAGAGGCCGTCCCAACGACCCGATGTGCTTCAACGAGTGTCGGAGTTTCAATGTCAATGAATCCGGTTTCCTAATTATTCATGCCAAATGGAGGACAAATTCATAAGGGAGGATCCTATTCATATCCTCCCTTTTTATGTCCCATGACGTTCTCAGAGAGGTCTTATTTTCAGGCCCCTTCACTGATGGCCTTCTCAGGGCATTCTTCAATGCAGGTTCCACAGTCCACACAGGTCTCTGGATCAACGACGGCCTTCCCATCTTCGACCTTTATTGCTTCTACAGGACACCCCTCCTCACATGTTCCACAACCTGTACATTTTTCTACGTCTACAATAACGGCCATTATTAACCTCCTTTTAATAAATTCTTAGAATTTTATCCTATAACATATTCCCTCATTGAAAGGGGGAATCATTTTAAGCCCGACAGGAGTATTTACCGCCTCTGAGCGATGGATTACCCTATAACATTATTTTTTCAAAATGCCAAGTGCTTTTTTGACCAGATTCTTTTCATATTCGTAGTCAACCACCCTCTGGATCATAATTTTTTGAGCCATAGGGGGTCCTGCTCCATGCCAGGTTCCCACCCCATGCTGACCTGCTGTCCAATTCTGAAGGAGTTTGGTCACTTTTAGAATATGTTCTGTAGGCACTTCGGAGCCAAATCCCAAGAATTCCTCCACATATCTTTTCGTTTCTGGATTCTTTAAGTCCTTTAAAGAGGGCAGGGTGACGATTAACCCCCCTCCGATATCTCCTGCAAGGGCCATAACCCTCCAGAAGGCTTGGCAGATGTTGAGTTTTGAAACATTCCCCATCAGTTCGTCTGGAAGATACACTCCAGACCCTTCCGGTTCCTCCTTGCCCAGATTGGCCGAGGCCAGGCCACAGGCCCTTCCTGTTTCCCTAAGGACAACCATTTCCATTAATTCATCATGAATGTGCTGGGCCTTATCCAATCCTTTATATTCTTGAAGAAGTTTACAGGCACCAATGATAAGGTTCATGAATCCAACCTTACAGGTTCCCCCGCAGGTCATTCGATGGGTTTTAGCAAACCGTTCGACCAATTTGATCGAATAGTCCACTTCTCCACAATGAAAAACCCTTTCCCATGGCACAAACACATTGTCAAAAACGACCATGGACGTTTCTCTCTGCCCAAAGAGTGGATTTCCTAACTCGTAGAGGTCCTCTGCCATCTCCCTTTCTGCAGAGTAGGGAGAGTATTGACAGATATAGGTGAGTCCCTCGGCATCCGTGGGAGTGGCAAACGCAAGAGCATAATCCTCTTCGCCTTTTCTTTTTGCCGATTGCGGAAGGACCAATAACTCATGAGCCGCATAGGCCCCGCTGATATTGATTTTTGCTCCTCTCACCACTATTCCATCCGATTTCTTTTCTACCACCTTGACCGAAAGAAAGGGATCTGGCCAATCTAAAGCCCTTTTCTTCCGATCTCCCCTCGGCTCGGTCAAAGCCCCACCCACGACCAGGTCCTTCTTTTGAAGCCATCGCAGATAATTGGTAAACCGGTGGTGGTAATCTGTCTTTAAATGGTGATCCATCTCCCAGGTGGTAGCGGCTAAAGAATGGAGCGCATCCAGTCCAGGACATCGATAGATACAGGTGCCCAACCTCTCTGCTGCAAAGGTGCCTGCCATCGCCTTTGCTACCAGATCCTCTCGACTCCGACAGACATAGAGATAACGATTGACCCGATCATTGGTCAAAGGAGAGAGGGCGGTCATAAGATCTTGAGATTCAGAATCCAGAGCCCAGAGATAGCTTGCCTTGTTTGCTTCGATCACCGTTCGAGTGTTTGGATTTTCAAAAATGTCCTTCACTTTCCTTCCATTCATATAGATATTTAACTCTTTTCTTGCCTTAAGACTCTTTTCGTATTCTTCTGGAGTGATAAGGGCCATTTTCTTCCTCCCGAGGTAGAGATAGAACCATTCTTAATCCATTCCACTTTTTTTGTAAAGAGTTTTTTAAAAATGAGGAATTCGTTCTAAAACCCCTTATTGGTTTTTTTAATACATCCCACTTTTTATATTGAAAAAATTTATTTGACAAATAAGAAATTTCTATCCTATATATTTTTCGAAATGGATAGGTGAGGAGAAGACCCAGGAGTCAATGGAGATCCATTTCTCTTCGATAAAGAGTCCTCATGAGCCTTCGGAGGTTTTGGATAAGCCTCAAGTTCGGAATGGAAAAAGAAAAAGGTAAAAGGAGGTTATTCATGACAACGATCAAGAATTTTTTTGCCACTCGTTGGGGAATCATTTCGGTTGGTGCTGTTATTGGAATCTTTGCCCCGCTTTTACAGAAGTGGGGAAATCCTCCCAATATGGGCATCTGTGTTGCTTGTATGGAGAGAGATATTGCGGGTGCGCTCGGGCTTCATCGGGCAGCTGTTGTCCAGTATATGAGGCCTGAAATCATTGGATTTGTCCTTGGCTCGCTGATTGCTGCCTATGCATTTAAAGAGTTTAGGCCGCGGGCTGGCTCAGCACCTATCGTCCGGTTTGTTCTGGGTGCATTTGCCATGATCGG
>JBBIMX010000085.1:0-9119 GCA_037444165.1 Deltaproteobacteria bacterium
ATAGTCGAGAAAGTCCAACTCATCCAAGAGAAGGGAGAGAGGGTATAGGAGATGTCTAAAAGATTTCCCATTTTACCCCGTTATATTCTTCGAGAGTTTCTCAAGATCTTCGGGCTCAGCCTAAGCAGCCTCATCCTGATCTATATGATTGTTTTGTTCTTTCAAAAGATCGACCTATTTATTAAATATCAAGCCCCGTTCTCTCTCGTCCTATTATACCTCCTCTATAAGTCTCCAGAGGTCCTTTTTCAATGGACTCTCCCCTATGGGGTCCTTCTTTCTACCCTCCTCACTTTAGGCATCCTTTCCAGACATAATGAAATCACGGCAATGAAAGCAGGAGGGGTAAGCCTTTACCGGATCACCGCCCCCCTTTTCCTTGTGGCGCTGTTGGTGAGCCTCTGTTCTTTCTGGGGAAATGAATCTCTTGTTCCCCTGACCAACCAGAAAACTCAGTATCTCCTCTCCGTTCAGGTCCGAAAACAAGAACCCACCAGTTTTTTTAAAAATTATAAGATCTGGTATCGGAGGGATCGACGAATCTTTAATATCCAACTCCTGGATCCGAGGGAAAAGGCTTTAAAAGGAGTGACGCTCTATCAATTGGATGA
Source organism: Deltaproteobacteria bacterium (assembly GCA_037444165.1). Taxonomy (GTDB): domain Bacteria; phylum Desulfobacterota; class BSN033; order BSN033; family UBA1163; genus CALIBK01. The sequence goes on from JBBIMX010000085.1 coordinate 612, forward strand.
TCAATTTCATTGTGTTCAACGCATTGATGCAAGGGAAGCCAAGTGGGTAGAAGGAAAATGGAAATTTCTCAATGGGGCAGTCCGTGAGTTTGAAGAAGGAGGATCCATTAGGGTCATCCCTTTTACGGAAAAGGACTACCTCTTGCCGGAGGATTGGAATTCCTTTCAAACCATCGAGCGTCAATCCAAGGAGATGAGCTATACGGATCTCAAAAATTATATCCAAAAGATTCAGCTCTCGGGCTACGATCCGACTCGATATCTGGTTGACCTCCATGCCAAACTTTCTTACCCACTTCTTAATGTGGTGATGGTGTTGATTGGAATTCCCTTTGCTCTAAAAACCAGCCGTTCTGGAGGAATCGCCCTGAATATTGGAATCAGTGTCATGATTGGGTTTCTCTACGGGATCACCTTCTACGCCTTTATTTCCCTCGGAAAGTCAGGAATCCTTCCTCCCCTTCTTTCGGCCTGGTTTCCTACCTTTCTGTTCAGTTTGGGTGGAGTCTTTGCTCTTATGAGCGTAAGACAATAAGGGACTAAGGATTGGAGAGGCTATAAAAGTAGTAACTCAGAATACGGAAGGTATCTGTAAGTATCAGGATCCCAATAAGGATAAGGAATATTCCACTGATCAGGGTAATGACCCTCATATAGCGTTTTATCTTCTCGAAGGCAAAAAGGAAAGAATTAAAAGCAAGGGAAGAAATGAAAAAAGGAAGCCCTAATCCCATGGAGTAGAGGGTCAGAAGAAGGATACCGGTCGAAAATTTCTGGGAGGTGCTGGCATAGATCAGAATGGTCGAAAGGATGGGACCAATGCAAGGGGTCCAACCCGCAGCAAAAACCACCCCTACGATAAAAGAGCCTAAAAGACCTAAAGGTTTTTCCCTCAATTCAAATCGTTTCTCCATTTGGAGAAAAGGGATCCGAATCAGTCCGGTAAAATGGATTCCAAGGATAATGATAAGAATCCCTCCTACCTTCATCATCCAACTCTGATGAGCGGCCAGAAGCTGTCCCAAATAGGTCGCTGAGGCACCCATCAGAATAAAGACAAAGGAAAAACCGGCAATGAAAAGAAGGGAGTGGATGATGGTCAACCCTCTCAACTTCTTTCCCTGAGGTTCCGAGAGTTCTTTAAAAGAGATGCCGGTGATATAGGTGAGATAGGATGGAAAGAGAGGAAGGACGCAGGGGGAGATGAAGGAAAGAAATCCGGCAAAAAAGGCAATCAGGCTAGAAACTTCCTGGGGTTGATTCATAAAGAAATGTTAATACATTTCTATGGCAATTGACAAGAGCACTTCTTCAATGATAAAAATGATGTGACATTCAATGAGAGGAGGTGACCTATGGCGATCTTGGAAATCAGTGTGGTCCCTATTGGAGTTTCCGGGACGAGTCTGAGTGAGTATGTAGCCGAATGCATCAAGGTTTTAAAAAAGGAGAAGATTCGTTATGAGCTGACCTCCATGGGAACCAATATTGAAGGAGATTTAAAAACGCTTCTCTCCCTCGCCTCTAAGATGCATGAAGTTCCTTTTAAAAAAGGAGCGCTCCGGGTTCTGACCACTATCAAAATTGATGACCGAAGAGATAAGAAGGGAACGATCGAAGGAAAGAAAAAAGCGGTTGAAGAAAAATTAAAGAAAAGATAGGGCGATGGTGAAGGGTTTAAGAGTCATCATCTAAGGGAAAGATGAGGAAAGGAGGTCGTTATGAAAATCAAATGGTATGGCCATGCGGCATTCTTAGTCACCACAGATCAAGGCATAAAGATCATCTTCGATCCTTATGAATCCGGTGCCTATGGAGGCCAACTGGCCTACGGGAAGATTAAAGATGAAGCGGATATCGTGCTGACGAGTCATGACCACGCCGATCACAATGACATCAAGAGTCTCCCAGGCTCCCCTCATATCGTCAAAGGAAGCGGTTCAAAAACTATCAAGGGAATCTCGATCAAAGGGATTTCGACCTACCACGATTCCTCCAGGGGGAAAGAACGGGGAGAAAATACGATCTTTGTCCTTACCGTAGACGAAATGAAACTCTGCCATCTCGGGGATTTGGGTCACCGATTGGGTGAAAAAGAGGTCTCCGAGATCGGGCCTGTGGATATTCTTCTTCTTCCGGTAGGGGGATTCTTTACCATTGATGCCAAAGAGGCCACCGAGATAGCCCAACAGCTTAAGCCTAAGGTGGTCATCCCCATGCATTTCAAAACCTCCAAATGCGGATTTCCTATCTCTCCTGTGGAAGATTTTCTAAAGGGGAAGACTCGTGTGAAGCGTCCAGGGACGAATGAAATCTCGATGGAGAAGAAGACCCTCCCATCCGAGATGGAGATCGTAGTCCTGGAGCATGCCCTGTAAAATTTTATGGAAAAATACCAGCTTCATCCTCTCATTTCCCGCGAAGAGATCGAATCCATGGTGAAGCGATTGGCGGATCAAATCTCGAAGGATTATGAGGGAAAAGAATTGATCCTCATCTGTATCCTGAAAGGGGCCTTCATGTTCCTTTCGGATCTGATCCGCTACCTTCGGATTCCTGTAAAAATCGATTTTGTCAGATTGTGGAGTTACGGCAGTAAGATGAGAAGCTCGGGACAGGTTGAAATCACCAAAGATATCGAAGTCTCGATTGAAGGCAAAGAGGTTCTCATTATCGAAGACATTATTGACAGTGGGCATACCCTGAAATTTTTGAAGGACCGACTCTCTCTCTCCCGTCCTAATTCGGTGAAAGTCTGTGCGTTATTGGATAAAAAGGCAAGAAGGGAGGTGTCCATCGAAGCAGACTATTTAGGGAAAGCCATCGAGGATGTATTTGTCGTGGGTTATGGGATTGATGTGGAGGAGTCTTTTCGCCATCTCCCAGAAATCTATTATGTCACTCCTATCCACCCTTAAAGAAAAAAGAAGGCTGTTCCATCTCTCCCTTCCTCTCCTCCTTCTCCTCCTTCAAGGTTTCTATGCCGCCTGGTCTCAACCTCCTTCCTTCGAAGAAACAGCCCTCTTCAGGGAAGCAGAGGCTCTGCTCGAAAAAGGGGATTTTCAAAAAGCCCTCTGGCGTTTTCAGCAGTTGGTCCGTAGCTATCCCCGAAGTCCTCTTTTGGATGAAACCCGATTCCGAATGGCAATCTGCTATACGGAACTGAAACGTCACCAGGATGCCATACGAATCCTGAAAGAACTCCTCGATAGGCTACCTCCTCCGGATCGAATGATTCAGGTCTTCACTCTTCTCGGGGACAACTTCACTCGATTGAAAGAGAGAGTCCAGGCCCTCCATTGGTATGGGAAAGGGCTCTTCCTCCCGGGACAACCTCATGAGGAATTGAAAAGGAAGATCCGCGAATTGATAGATACGGTAGAGTCTGAAGAGGAACTGGCTCGTATCGAAACGACCTTTCGAGGGACATATGGAGGAGGCTATGCAAAACTTCGATGGGCAAAAATTGAAAAGGCCCGGGGCAATCATCTCCAGGCCCAGAAGATTTTAATGGAAATCGGCAAAGATTATCCCTCTATGGATTACTGGGTCCAGGCAAAGGAACTTTCTGAAGAGATGCCTTTCAGAACAAGGCCAAAATACGATATTGGAATCCTTCTTCCCCTGAGCGGCCCTTCTAAATCCTTTGGCGAGAGGGCCTGGCAGGCCATCCAGTTGGCTTTCAAAGAGAAGGACAGAAGGGGGGAGATCTTCTCCCTCATCCTTCGAGATTCCAAAGGAAATCCTCAGGAAGCCGAAAGGGCAGTGGAGGATCTAATTAAAGGAGAGAAGGTGATGGTCATCTTAGGTCCTCTCCTGAGCCTTAATCTGGAGCGAGCAGCAAAAAAGGCTCAACAGCTCAAGGTTCCTATGATCAGCTTTTCTCAAAAAGAGATCTCGTTCGAGAAAAGAGATTTCGTTTTTCAAAATTCGATCACTCCCTTGGAACAGGTTCAGACCCTCGCTTCCTTCGCAATCCAACAGTTGGGGCTTCGAACCTTTGGCATCATCTACCCAAACTCTCCTTTTGGCCTTCATTTTAAAAATCTCTTCAAACAGGAAGTGACCCGATTGGGAGGAAAAGTTTCAGGGATCCTCCTCTATCAAGAGGATCAAACCGATTTTCAACAGGAGATCCAGGGGTTTCTTAAGAGCCAAAACATTCCCAAAAAGGAAGCCCTCTTCATCCCTGACTCCCATCATCGGGTGGGGATGATTCTGTCTCAGATGGTAGCCAATGGGGTCAAAGGAATGACATTTTTGGGAATCCATACCTGGAATGGTCCGGGTCTTCTTTCTATTGGGGGTAGAGGAGCCGAAGGGGTCGTTTTTGTGGATGCCTTCTCCTCTGAGGATCCAAAAGTAAAATCTTTTGTCGAGGGATTTCAGAAAGAGTATCGACGAAAACCCGAAACCCTCGAAGCCCTCTGTTACGATGGAGCAAAACTCCTGGTAGAACTCCTTCTATCCAAATCTCCCTCTACTCCTCTGGAAATGAAAGAAGAACTTTTAAGAGTCTCAGACCATCGGGGAGTCTCCGGACTGATGGGTTTTTCAGAAAATGGAACAACGATTCGAAAACTCACCATCTATAGCGTAAAGAATGGAAAGATCGTGCCCCTCTCCCCTTAATTCTCTTCCTATGAGGGGAGAAAACAGGGAGAATTGATTTTAGTGGAGTTGAAAAGTGATCCCTCCTCTTCATTCCTGGAAAGTCGATATGGATGAGGCCATCGAAATTCAGAATCGATTAAGAAGCAAACTCATCCTTAAAAAAGCCTTTTCGAAATTGGATACAATCGGAGGGGCGGATGTTTCCTATTCTAAAAAGAAGGATATCCTTTGCGGGGCCATTGCCGTTTTCACCTACCCAGAACTGAAACTGATCGATTCGACCTCTGTCCGTGGGAGGATCTCCTTCCCTTATATTCCTGGTCTCCTCGCTTTCCGGGAAGGTCCGATCCTCCTAAAAGCCTTCGAGATGTTGAGAATAAAGCCTAATCTTATGATTTTTGAAGGTCATGGAATTGCCCACCCAAGGGGATTGGGACTGGCCTCCCATCTGGGGCTCTGGCTGGATATCCCATCCATTGGCTGTGCGAAGAGCCCTTTGGTGAGGGAATTCCAATCTCCCCCTCTTTTTAGGGGAAGTGTTGAATGGGTTTTGATGGGGGATAAAAGGGTTGGAGCCATCCTTCGAACTAAAGATAAGGTGAAACCTGTGTTTGTCTCTCCTGGCCATCGAATCGATTTGGAAACCAGTATCCAAATCATCCTGACTGCCTGCCGGAGATATCGAATCCCAGAACCTCTGAGAAAAGCTCACCACCTCTCCCAGGCGATGGGCTCTCAAACATTCTGCCTTAAATAGTTCTCCAGACGGGTCATTCCTTCGATAAGATTCTCCATGGAGTTCGCATAGCAGAATCTTAAATACCCTTCCGCATTCGATCCAAAATCGATCCCCGGAGCCACTCCTACCTTCGCCTTCTCCAAAATATCAAAGGCCAGACGATAAGAGTTCTGAGAAAACCTCTTTGCATTGGCCAAAACATAGAAGGCTCCGGTTGGCTCTACGGTAATCCCAAAACCCAAGTCCCTCAATTTAGGAATTAAGTATCTTCTCCGTTGGTCATAGGTTTCCCGCATTTTTCTGACCTCTTCCTCTCCTTCTTTCAATCCTGCAAGAGCGGCCCACTGAGAAAAAGAACTGGCAGAGATGAAGAGGTTCTGTTGGATCTTCTGCATGGGCCGGATAAACTCTTTCGGAGCAATGAGATAGCCCAATCGCCATCCCGTCATCGCATAGAGTTTAGAAAACCCATTGATCACAAAGGCCCGATCCGTAAATTCGAGAATCGAATGAGCTTTCCCTTCGTAGACCAGTCCATGATAGATCTCATCGGAGATGATATAGGGGGAGAATTCCGAAATCTCTTTCATCCTCTCTTCGGACATCACGTTGCCGGTGGGATTGGAAGGGGAGTTGATCATTATCCCCTTCACCCTTGGCCCCATCTTCTCCCGAATCATCTCAGGGAGATACTGGAATCCTTCTTCTTCGAAGACATCCACAAAAACAGGAATCCCATCGACGAATCGAATGATATTGGGATAGCAGGGATAGTAAGGATTGGAAAGAATGACCTCATCTCCGGGATCCAATAAGGCTGAAAAGAGGAGAAGCATCGCTGGAGATGTCCCTGAAGTAATGATGATCTGCTCGGGAGAAACCTTCACCCCATAATTCTTCCAGTAATCCTCCGAGATGGCCTCCCTTAACTCGATAATCCCCATGCTATGGGTATAATGAGTCTTTCCCTCACAGATTGCACGATATCCAGCCTCATTGATACATTCGGGCGTGGTGAAATCCGGCTCTCCCACCTCAAGGTGGATCACCCTCTCCCCTGCCCTCTCTAATTCCTGGGCCCTTTCGAGCACATCCATCACGATAAAAGGAGGAATCTCCTGTGCCTTTTTCGAAACCATCATTGCCCCCTTTCAATAAGAATGGGATCTCCCCGTTCTGCTTTTAATCTCTCTTGAGCCCTCTCCTCTCTTATAGCTATTTCTAAAAAATCCGTGCTTCCAAAGAGAGCCATCACCTCACCTTTTTCCCCCTCCCAGTAACCCCGGGAGAGCTTCGAGATTCTCCTTTTTCCGATCTTGATCATAAAAGGCTGATTTTTGATAAACCTAAAAAATCTCTCCTTCTCTACATTGGTGATGAGGTTTCCAAAGTGATCGATGAGAATGATTTCTCCAATCAGTCTTCTCCCTTTTTCTTCAGGTTTCTTCCAGTCGAGTGTAACCCATTGATCGATTCTCTTTCCGAAGCTCTCGGGTCTCATCCCCAGAGAGAGATAGGCCGCTACGGGAGCAAAAATATCCCTTCCATGGAAGGTTGAGCTGATGGGCGAAAGAAAATATTTTGGGTTAGTGAGCTCCACCACCTGATCCACCCCATCCTTTTCTCCCACCCACGTAAAAAGTCCATTATCCGGCCCCACAAAAAAATAATTCCTTGTCTTAAGAAGGATCGGCCTTCTCTTTCCTCCTACCTCTGGATCAACGACAGCCAGGTGAATCGTCTGTTTTGGAAAATAAGAGAAGGTCTGAGCTAAAAGAAAGGCCCCTTCTCGAATATCCTGGGGAGAAATCTGGTGGGTAATATCGATGATGAAGCATTGAGGATTAATCCTCAGAATGACCCCTTTCATCGAGGCCACATAATAATCCTTTGTCCCAAAATCGGTGAGTAAAGTGATAATAGAAGGTCTCATGAATGAACGATTCTTTTCAAATTCTTCTTGAAAGGCTTATGGATGATTCCTTGATCGGTAACGATGGCTGTAATAAGTGGATGAGGGGTGACATCGAAGGCTGGGTTAAAGACTCCAATCCCTTCGGGAGCGATCCTCCTCGATCCAAAATGGGTGACCTCGGCTTCTGCCCTTTCCTCAATAGGGATGGCCTCACCACGAGGAAGTGTCCAATCAATGGTTGAAGTGGGAGCGACCACATAGAAAGGGATACGATGAAAGTGGGCAAGGATAGCTAAACTATAGGTTCCAATTTTATTAGCCGTATCTCCATTGATGGCAATTCGATCTGCACCGACAAGTACCAGGTCAATCTTCCCCTTCTTCATCAACCATCCTGCCATATCATCTGTGATCAATGTCAAAGGAATGTGAGCCTGATGGAGTTCCCAGGCGGTCAGTCTTGCTCCTTGAAGCAAAGGCCGGGTCTCGTCCACATAGACATGGAATTTCTTGCCCTCTTCCCATGCGGTATAAATGATACTGAGGGCTGTTCCAAACCCTGCCGTGGCTAACCCTCCGGCATTGCAGTGGGTTAGAATTCCGTAACCATCTTGGATAAGATCTTTCCCTATCTTTCCGATTCTACGATTCATCTCGATGTCTTCTTGATAGAGTTTGAGTGCCTCCTCTTCTAATCGAATCTTTGCCTCCTCCACATGGAGGGGAGAGCGTTCTAACACTTTTTTCATTCGATCAATGGCCCAAAAGAGGTTGACCGCTGTAGGCCGAGTTTGGGCCATTTGGAGGCAAACTTTTTCTATCTCTTTCTTAAACCTCTCTGGATCAGGGGTCTTCATTCTCTTAGCCGCCAGGGCAATTCCCATTGCTGCAGCCACCCCAATGGCTGGAGCCCCTCGAATCGCCATCGTTTTGATTGCCTTGACGACGGAAGAGGCCTCTTTGCAGACCAAATATTTGACCTGAAGAGGGAGTCTCCGTTGATCCAAAATCCTGATATGATCTTTCCTCCACTCAATCGTTTTAAAGTTCATTTCCCCTTTGCCCATGTCCTTCGATCTCTGCCTTTTATCCCTCACCCTTCAATCTCTTTCTCAGTAGTTCGTTAACCAATTGAGGATTGGCCTTTCCTTTGGTCTGTTTCATCACCTCCCCAACCAAAAATCCAAAGATCTTCTCCTTCCCTTTCCGATATTCCTCCACCTGCTTCGAACAGCTCTCC
>JBBIMX010000086.1:0-8805 GCA_037444165.1 Deltaproteobacteria bacterium
ATGGGTTTCTCCAATACCCCTCTCGGGCTTATTTCCCACCTCTGAGTGGGAGATTACATTGACCTGGGAATTTGAATTTCAAGATTGTACCATCTCTTTGGCTACTTTTCTTGCCGCCTTTACGATCCTTTCAATGTCCTCCTCCGTGTGGGCGGTCGAAAGAGCCCCGCCCCCATGCATGACGTGAACTCCTTTGGTCAGCATCCTTATTCTAAATTCGACCTCTCTCTTCTCGATGTTTGTGAATTGATGAATGTGATGAGGGGAGTTGAGTTCAAGCCCCTTTTTAAAAGGGAAATGGACTTGATAGAGCGAGGCAAAACCTGTGACCACAGCCTCTAATCCCTCTTGATCGAAGGTTTCCTGGAGTCTTCTCCTCAACTTCTCTCCGGCCCTCTCGAGAGAGGGATATATCTCTTTTTCCTTCTCTTTCAGATATTGAAGCATGGCTAACCCTGCAGCGACGGTGAGGGGATGGGCAGAGAAGGTTCCTCCACCAATAAGAATTCTACTCCCTTTCTCTTTTTTTAATTCAGGAGAGGTTTGGATCAATATCTCTTTTTTCCCTACCACTACCCCCACTGGCATTCCCCCTCCTGCAATCTTGCCTAATGTAGTGAGATCCGGTAGAACTCCGAATCTTTCCTGAGCTCCTCCTAAAGCAACCCTGAAACCGGAAATCACTTCATCAAAGATGAGAAGGGCTCCAAGCTTTTCTGTTTCTGAACGAAGCATCCTCAGGTATTCCGGAGTGGCAGGAGAAAATCCTCCCTCCGCGATGACCGGCTCAAGGATAATTCCTGCAAGATCCTTTTTATTCCGTTCAATGATATTTCGTGTCTCAATGAGATCATTGAAAGGGATGGTTTTGGTGTAGAGTTGAAGGTCTGGCAAAAGACCCAGGCTTTCTTCCTTTTCATAAGGCATCTTAATTCCTACAGTGAGATCGGAGTTCGCTCCATGCCAGCCTCCAGCCATTTTTAAGATGATCTTTTTTCCAGTAAAAGCCCTTGCAACCCGAACAGCATACATCGTGGCTTCTGTTCCGGAGCAACAAAACCGGACCATCTCTGCGGATGGGATTATCTGCTGAATGAGTTCAGCCCATTCGATCTGCGCTTCAAAAAGGGTTCCCCAATGGATTCCATTCTTTAATTGTTTTTCTATGGCTTGGGTAATGAACTGGGGTCGGTGTCCAAGGATATGAGTGTAGTTTCCCATCCAGAGGTCAATATACTCATTCCCATCCACATCAATGAGTTTTGGACCTATCGCCTTTTTTACAATGAAAGGATAAGGGGGGAAGTAATGGATATTATGAGAGATTCCCCCTGGCATGACCTCTCTGGCTCGTTGGAAAATGCTCCATGAGAGGGGGGTCTTTTCTCTATAAGCCTCAAAAAAGGGTTTCATAGGAGTAACCTCCGATTCCATTTTTCCTTCATAGCACATTTTTTAAAAAATAAAAATATTTAAAAAAATTGACAATTAATTCAAATTTGGATAAAAAGAATTTACGGTCAAGAAGGGGGGTGAGAGGGCGGTACTAAAAACAATTCTTCGGTTTAAAAAACAAAATTAATGAAAGGAGGTTGGTGATGAAAAGGAGAGTCTTTACAGGGGTTTTGATTTTATGTTTATTGGTTTTTTTCTCAGCCATCCATGTTGAGATGGCCCAGGCGGCAAGGAAGTATGTTTCCATTGCGTCAGGCTGGGTGGTGGGTGTCTATTTCCCTCTGGCCGGAGCCATCTCGAGGATTGCTCATGAAAAGCTTCCTGATATCAAGATCACGGTAGAATCCTCAGGCGCATCCGTGGCCAATGCTAAATTGATTGCCACAGGGGATGCCGATCTGGCTATTCTCCAGAATGATATTGCTTATTATGCCCTTAATGGAACGAAGCCCATGTTTGACAAACCTGTCCCCAATATTCGAGGGGTGGCGGCGCTTTATCCAGAACATTGCCAGATCCATGCCCGAAAGGATGCTAAGATTTCTTCCGTGAAAGACCTCAAGGGGAAAAGAGTGGCGGTTGGACCTCTCGGGAGCGGGACAGAGGCCAATGCGATGCAGATCCTCGAAGCTTATGGATTGAAGTTTGAGGACCTTGGAAAGGTCGAGAGGCTTTCAGCGGCAGAGTCAGCAGACTATCTAAAGGATGGAAGGATCGATGCCGCCTTCTATACCGTTGGCGTTGGAGCCTCTGCTATTGTGGATACGGCCCTGATGGTGGACACGATGATTGTCCCCATCGATGGTCCCCAAGCCGATGCATTGATCAAAAAATATCCTTTTTATGCAAAGGCTAAGGTCCCGGCAGGAATATACAAGGGAGTGGATAAGGATGTCCCCACCGTTGCTGTATTAGCCATTCTGGTGGCCAAGGCAGAACTTGAGGAAGACATTGTCTACCGGATTACCAAAGCGATGTGGGAAAACATTGGCCGCATTGAGAGTGCTCACGCAAAAGGAAAAGAGGTGAAGTTAGAGAAAGCCCTGATTGGAATGCCTATCCCTCTTCACCCTGGGGCTCAAAAATTCTATAAAGAGAAAGGGATGATCAAATAAATAGAATGGAAGGAAGGAGGTATCCATCCCTCATATGGAGAGGAGGATGCCTCCTCTTTATTTTCTTTCTTTCCACTGCTTTATTTCCAATAATAAGCTTAGAGATTAGGGATAAAAAAGAGAATAGGGTTCTCTATTCGAGACAAATTTCATCCGGGGATCGATTTGAATTTATCTATCTCCACTCTGTCGATAAGACACCCGTGATCGGGTATTTTCTTATTACCCCGGACAAGAGGATTAAGCCGATAGAGACCCGATTTCAATCCTATGGTCCTGGACTTCCTTCTACAGAGAGACAGACTCTCAGAGAAGGGAAGGAGCTTAAGGTAAAATCAGAAGGGATCGTGATGGAGCGATTCTCTTTTTTTGTTTCTCCAATGACGAGTCAAACGTTTATCTTTAAAGGGGACAGGATTGATTTTTCTCATCTTCAAGAGGGGGCGAGGATTGACATAGAGGTAACCTTTCGCCCTTTATTTTGGGAGGTCTTTTTTAGCCATGGACGTTTATCATGAAGGGGTCGATAAAGATCTATTAGAAAAGTCAAAAGAAATTGCTGAAGGGGCTGACTATGGTACTCGCCGTCTCTCTGGTCCCCTCTTTTATGTCTCTTCGGGAATCGCGCTGGCCATGTCCTGCTTTCAACTCTATACGGCCATCTTTGGAGCCCTCACCGGGACGATTCAACGATCCATTCACCTTACCTTTGCTATCCTCCTCTGTTTTTTATTCTTTCCCATGACCAAAAAATCAAAAACAAAAGGGATTCCCATCTATGATTTAATCCTTGCAGCCATCGGAGGATTCGGAGCCCTCTATGTTACCCTCTTTTATGCTGATCTGGTAAAACGAATTGGCAATCCCACCCCCATGGATGTGATCATGGGGGTCATTACCATTCTATTTGTCCTCGAGTCTGCGAGAAGAGCGATTGGATTTCCTCTCCCCCTTATTTCGGCTCTTTTTATAGCCTATGCCTTTCTTGGCCCCTATTTACCAGAACTGCTGGCCCATCGGGGATATGGATTTCGTCGGGTGATCGATCACCTCTATCTTACCATGGAAGGGATTTTTGGGGTCCCCCTCTGGGTTTCTTCAACGTTTGTCTTTGCCTTCGTCCTCTTCGGAGCCATCCTCGAAAAGACTGGGGCCATGGAGTTTTTTATGAAGATAGCCTTTTCACTGGTAGGTCATACTCGAGGAGGTCCAGCAAAGGTAGCGGTGGTTTCAAGCGCCTTTATGGGTACGATCTCAGGAAGTGGGGTCGCCAATGTAGTGACCACTGGCTCTGTCACGATCCCCTTGATGAAACGACTCGGATTTAAACCAGAGATTGCGGGGGCAATAGAGACGGCAGCAAGTGGGAACGGTCAATTAATGCCACCGGTCATGGGAGCGGCTGCCTTCATCATGGCTGAGTTTTTAGGAATTCCCTACCTTCAAGTGTGTGCGGCGGCTGCATTGCCAGCAGTCATTGACCAGTTGGCCCTCTTGGGTGCGGTCCATCTTCTTTCGGTCAAATATGGATTAAAAGGGATTCCTCGAAAAGATCTCCCAAGGTTTTTCCCAATTCTCGCGAAAGGGTTACATTTTTTAATCCCCATTGGAGTCCTTCTTTATTATTTGATCGTTAAACGGGCAACCCCATTGACTTCTGCTGCGGCTGGCATAGTTACTACCATTTTGATCTTTTTTATCCAGGCGATGGTAAAGAGTTTTGGATTGGGAAATCCCATAAGAAAGGGTGAGGAGGCCGAGGGGACGAGTGCATCGAACCCCTTCATTTCCTTTTTCACCAATATGGGCGATGCTATGTATAAGGCCGCAAGAATGATGGCAGGGATTGGTGCCACCTGTGCTTGTGCGGGAATTGTTGTGGGAGTTGTCACCCTCACTGGGGCCGGCCTGAATATGACCAACATTATCATCGGCCTATCAGGAGGAAATCTCTATTTCGGACTCTTTCTTACCATGGTGACTTGCCTCATTCTTGGGATGGGTGTTCCTACGACTGCCAATTATGTCATTATGGCATCCATCATGGCCCCTGCCCTGAAAGCGATGAATCCAGATGTTCCCATCATTGCTGTTCACCTCTTCGTCTTCTATTTTGGAATCCTTGCTGACGGGACGCCTCCCGTCTGTGTTGCTGCCTACGCAGCGGCTGGAATTGCTGGGGCTGATCCCTTAAAAACTGGCGTCAATGCCTTCAAATTAGATATGAGAACTTTCCTTTTACCCTTCATGTTCATTACGGCGCCTGCCATGCTTTTAATTAATACCACCTTTATTGAGGCGGCCTGGATATTTGTTTCGGCTTCTATCGGGATGTATGCATTGGCCGCTTCCATGCAAGGGTTTCTCCTTACGGATCTTAATTGGTACGAACGGATAATCCTCTTTGGATCAGCCGTGGCGTTAGTAAAACCTGGAGTAATCACGGATCTTTTAGGTCTGATGGGATTTACGATTATCTATCTTCTTCAAAGGAGGGCGTTGAAGAGGAGAGGATTTAACCCAGAGCAATCTCCATAGTTCGTTCAACGACCCTGATGTAATCGTTAAATTCAATTCCATCGACGGAGGGTTCCTGTTTGCCCGTGATTCCATCGATGGCCGGACCATGGCAAATAAGATGATCCAATACCCTTTTTTCCTGGGCCGAGGTCACTTTTTTTAAGATTTCTATTTTCCCCATCATTAAGGCCACCCCTGCAAGCAAGGCATACCCGCCCCAGTTAGAGATTCCACTGGAAATGAAATAATCGGTTTTCATCCGACAGCAGAAGATGGCTTCTCGATGGGTAGGGGAGTGATTCTTGAAGACCTCCCATGGGATTCGACCTGCACCGATCTCGTTTCCACGATCCCCGATTCCAATGCTTTCGATGGGCAGCCTCCACCTCTTCTGGACTTCCAAGAGGAGATGGGTTTTTGCCGTAAATCGAGTGATATCCTCAAGACGAGAGCTGAAGCATCGATTCCTTAAATGAGGGGGAAGGAGCCTTTCAAATTCTTCCAAAGGAGGAGGGCCATTCCGTTCCTGACGAAGAAAGGACGGAAGCGTATGATTGGGTCCTACTCTTTCAATATAAATAAGGTGGGTAAGGTGTTGACCCAGAAGACTTCGGAAGAAGTCTTCTGAAAAACGAATGGAGAGGGGGCTTTCTTCTCCATTTTCTACTTTGTTGGTGGGGGTGTGGTCTGTCTGCTCCAGAGGGAACCAGATCAAAGGAATATCTTTTTCACTGAGCTTAAGAATATGGAGTCCTGCTTTCAATGCAGGGATGGTAAATTCATCAGAAAGGAGGGCTACCTCCATCCCTAAGATTTTCAATCCCCAGGCGAGGATGAGGGCTCCTGGAGGGCCATCCGTCTCTGTGGCAGGAGGTTTCCCTCCAGGAATATAGAATCCAGTGATGATCAGAACTTTTCGTCCTCTTTGGGCCAGGGATTGAACAGCCCCCTTTAAATTGGAATAGGGGACCATTGGGAGATTCTCCCAATGGTACCTCGGGTGAGAAAGGAGAGAAGTGGGAAAGTTGATGAGCTCCTCTATCAAAGAGATTTTATCGAGGAGAGGTTGAGAAAATGACCCGATCATTCTATAGCCTATTGTCTCTCTTCTTTTTATCTATTTGAGTTCCATAATCACACCATTTCTGAATCACGCATTGCTGACAGAGGGGTTTTTTAGCCATACAGGTTCTTCGACCATGCCAGATGAGGAGATTGGAGAAGTGGGTCCACTCTTTTTGAGGGACCACCTCCATCAGGTCAAACTCAATCTTTACGGGATCGTCGTTTTTCGTGAGGCCAATCCTTTGGCTGACCCGCTGGACATGAGTATCTACTGTAATTCCAGGGATTCCGTAAGCATTTCCTAAGATGACATTGGCCGTTTTTCTTCCAACTCCTGGCAAGGTAACGAGATCCTCGAGGGTATTTGGAACTTTTCCCTCAAATCGGGACACAAGGTCTTGACAGCATTTCTGAATGGCTTTTGCCTTATTCTTATAGAAACCAGTGGGACGGATATCCTCCTCCAGCTCTTTTAGATCAGCCTCAGCAAAATCTTTAGGGGAACGATACTTTTTGAAGAGGGTTTCAGTGACTTGATTGACCTTTACATCGGTACATTGAGCCGAGAGAATGGTAGCGATTAGAAGTTCAAAGGGGTTTCGAAACCTCAGGGCGATTCGATCGTCGGGAATCTCCCTGGACAGGACTTTCAGGATTTCCTTAACCTTTTTTTTCATATCCATCTCTTTTTTCATCTTCTCACCTATTTAACCCTTTTTGTTTTTTTGTCCCAGGAGTTTCGCCCAGGAGTCTCGAAGGGGAACGATTCGATTAAGTACCAGTTTATCCGAGGAGGAGAGTTTTGTATCGATACAGAAATATCCAACTCTTTCAAATTGATATCTCCTTCCAGGAGGAGCCTTTTTTAGGCTGGGTTCGACTTGGCAGGAGGAAAGAATTTCAAGGGAATTAGGATTGAGATATTTTATAAAGTCATCTCCTGCCGCAGATGGATTAGGAATATTAAAGAGACGATCATAGAGGCGGATTTCTGCAGGAAGGGAATGGGCTGCGGAGACCCAGTGGATGACCCCTTCCGTCTTTCGAGTCTCTGAAGGAGAGGGATGAAGCGAGTTAGGATCATAGGTACAGTGGATTTCCTTCACTTTTCCACTCTTAGGGTCTTTGATCACTGTTTCGTATTTAATTTTATAACAATATCGAAGACGGACTTCCCGCCCAGGGGCGAGACGATTATATTTGGGGGGTGGATCTTCATTAAAATCGTCCTCTTCAATATATAATACTTTTGAAAATGGAACTTTTCTGAAACCCATCGAAGGATTTTGAGGATGATTGGGGCATTCTATCTCTTCGGTTTTTCCTTCAGGGAAGTTATTAATAATGAGGCGAAGGGGTCTCAACACCCCCATCACTCGAGGGGCATGTTGATTCAATTCTTCACGAACACAGTGCTCGAGGAGGGAGAGGTCCACTAAATTTTCAGTTTTGGCCACCCCGATTCTTTCACAGAACTCTCGAATGGCCTCAGGGGGGTAACCCCTTCTTCGCATTCCAGCTAAGGTAGGCATTCGAGGATCATCCCATCCCTCCACCACACCCCTTTCAACCAGTTCGATTAACCTCCTCTTACTCAGAATGGTATAACTGAGATTGAGTCGAGCAAACTCAATCTGTTGGGGGTGATGATCCACCCTTAATGTATCGAGAAACCAATCATATAAAGCCCGATTATTTTCAAATTCGAGGGTACAGATAGAATGGGTGATCTTCTCGATGGAATCTGAAAGACAGTGGGCGAAATCATACATCGGATAGATACACCATTTATTCCCTGTGCGATAGTGGGGGACCTTTTTAATTCGGTAAATCACCGGATCCCGCATGACCATATTCGGGGAGGACATATCGATTTTAGCTCGAAGGACATGGGTGCCTTCTTCAAATTCTCCCTTGCGCATCCTTTCGAAAAGATTTAGGTTTTCCTCCACCGAGCGGTTTCGATAGGGGCTCTCTTTTCCAGGTTCTGTCAATGTCCCCCGATACTGGCGAATCTCTTCCGGGGATAAGCTGCAAACATAAGCTTTCCCTTCTTTAATGAGTTGAATCGCATACTGGTAGAGTTGATCATAATAGTCGGAAGCAAAATAGAGACGGTCTCCCCAATCGAAACCCAACCATTTCACATCCTGAATAATCGCATCCACGTATTGCTGACTTTCGCCGCTTGGATCCGTATCATCCATTCTTAAATTACATGTTCCCCCGTATTGAGCTGCGATGCCAAAGTTGAGGCAGATCGATTTGGCGTGACCGATATGAAGGTAACCATTCGGTTCGGGAGGAAAACGGGTAGCAACCCTTCCCCCGAATCGGTTGGTTCGAATATGTTCCTCAATCATTTCTCTTATAAAATCCTTCGATTCAGATCCACCCATCAGAAGGACTCCAGGGTTAAAGAGTAATCTTAATCTAAAAACCCCTCTCGGGGTTCCCTTTCTGAATAATGGATTATAAAATGGTTGTTTCTTTTATGGTTTTGTAGTATTTATATATATCAAATCCTCCTTAACGTGCAAGATCTTTTAAAAAAGAGGGGTAATCCTTCACTGAAGTGGGGAATAAGCCCGAGAAGGGTATTGGAGAAACCCATTCCGCCAGAGGCGGATCCGACTCGGTCGGAAGTGCG
>JBBIMX010000087.1:0-8648 GCA_037444165.1 Deltaproteobacteria bacterium
CCGAAACGACGGTTCGTGATTGTGGTCTCCGACTGTTCATTCTGATGCCTAATGATTAAAATCAGCGGTGGCTGTAAGCCAACTGTTTATTTGACAACTTCCATCCTTTCACCCGCTTTTGCGAAAAAATAGCGTTTAACCTCATCCGCGTTCATGATTCCAAGATAGAAATTACTTTGTTGGTAGAATAGTAACAACGTAACCCACCCATACACCTCTCGACTCGGAGTAACGGACTTCCACCCGCTCGCCTACCTTCGGATACCTATCTGGTTGATATGAAGTGGCTCGACCAACCCTGAAATTATAATCTTTTCCGTCATCGCCTTTTATTACAAGCCATTTCTTGCTGAAACTCGTTACCGTTCCCACTTTGGATGTAAGTTCTTGAGATTTAGCCACAACGCCTACTATCAGCGTCAATATTAAAACCGCCACCATTAAAATAGTCATCTTTTTCATTGATCTTCTTTCACCTCCTTCTCCTTTTAACTCCTGCTCAAGAGCACGGAAAAATTTTAACGAAATTTTCTCGTCCTCCCTCTCATTATGCTGTGGGTTCGCCTAACATTATTTTTTATGTTTATTCTATTCTTTGTTGAAAAATGATCGACCGTGCTCCCTTTTATTCTCGAAAATAACTATATAATGTAATTTCTTTCAATAAACATCGCCTTAGGGACCATTATACTGAATTAGCTTAATTTAAAAATCAATTATCCAAGGAGATTTCTCAATCTTAGCATCTTCTTGATTTCCAATCATAATTTACACATTTTAGGGAAAATGATCAAGGGGAATTTTCAGAAAAGCTTTCTGTGTAAAAAGGGAAGGGAGGGATCTCTTGGCCCTTAAAATTATAGTGAAAGAATACAGAATAAAGAATTCGTTCCATACTGCTTCTGTTACTAAAACACCCATGGGTGTGGTTCTTCTCTTAACCTCCCGAAATGCTCTCTCTATAAGATTGGTGGTCCGGATCTTGCGCCACAAGACCATCTGAGCTCTTCGAAGCTCCTTGGCCCTTGGCTAGTGCCTCTCTTTCGTAGAAAGTCTCGCCTGATAAAAAGAGAGCCACTCCTCAATCTCTAACTCTAAACGCTTCACCGCCCCTGGATAAACCTTTCCCAAGAGGATAAAAGCCCTCCATTCCTTTTTACACAGAAGATTTTATATCATCCGAACTGACTATCTATAACTTTTAGGTACTCCTCAGATTTGTTTCTCAATTTCCACCATGGGGTCATAGAGAGGGTTGACGGGAAAGATGAAATTTGATACTTAACATATTCAAATGAGAGAAAAAATCAAAGGGAGAGAGGAACTTCGAAGGATTGTAGAAGCTCTTAAATCGGAGGGGAAACAAATCGTCTTTACGAACGGATGTTTCGACCTTCTTCATGTAGGCCATATTCGTTACCTCGAGAAGGCCAAGGAGCTCGGGGATATCTTAATTGTCGGAGTAAACAGTGATCGTTCGGTCCGGATGATAAAGGGCCCCCAACGTCCAATCCTCCCCGAGGAGGAAAGGGCTGAGGTTCTTTCCGGTTTGGGCTGTATCGATTACATTACTTTATTTGACGAGCCTACCCCTTTGGAGTTGATCGCCCAGCTTAAACCCCATGTTCTGGTCAAGGGAGGAGACTGGACCAAAGAGACTACTGTTGGCAAAGAGATTGTCGAGTCTTCTGGAGGGAAAGTCATCATTCTTCCTTTTGTGGAAGGCCGCTCCACCTCCAGCCTCATCAAGACCATCCTCGAACGATATGGAAAAGGAAAGATAAATCCATGAAGAAAACCCTGCAGCGATTGGGAGAATTTGGTCTGATTCGGGAAATCCGAAGATGGATGACTACTTCCAACCCAAATCTGATTCAGGGGATTGGAGATGATGTCGCAGTCGTTCGGCTCGGTAAGGAGTCCCTCCTCTTTACCACGGATGTCCTGATCGAAGATATCCATTTCGAGCGATCCTGGTCAGACCCATACTTTTTAGGGAGAAAGTCTCTGGCCGTCAATCTCAGTGATATTGCAGCGATGGGAGGAATTCCGAAATACTTTCTGATCAGTATTGGACTCCCTCGAACCCTTTCTTTCTCCTTTATCTCCCGTTTCTATCGAGGTCTAAAAGCCGAGGCCAAAAAGTTTCGGGTGGATCTGATCGGCGGGGACACCTCTCTATCCGAGAAACTGGTGATCAATATCTGTTTAATTGGTCAAGGAAAGAAGGAAGGCCTTGTCTTTCGAAAAGGGGCTCAGGTGGGGGATGAGCTCTACGTTTCGGGTACCTTGGGGGATGCGGGGTTAGGGTTAAGGATCCTTAAAGATAGGAAAAGGAAGAAAAAACCAAAGGAATTGATCGAGAGACACCTCGCTCCCACTCCAAGGATACAATTGGGACAAGCTCTTGCTCAATCCGGAATGGCTCACGCCATGATTGATATCAGTGATGGTCTCCTGAGCGATACCCAACATCTCCTGGAGGAAAGTAAAGTAGGGGCACGGATATGGGAAGACCGTCTCCCCCTTTCTAAAAATTATTGCCAATGGGTCAGGCTATACTCAAAGAATCCTTACCAACTGGCTTTAACAGGGGGAGAAGACTACGAACTCCTTTTTGCAGCACCTAAAAAGGTGAGAGCAAAAATCTCCTCCCTAAGTCATTCCCTTGGTATTCCGATTACCTGCATTGGAGAGATTCTTCCCGATAAGGAAGGGCTCCAACTTATCAAGGAGGATGGGAGAATCCAGTTTCCCTATCGATTGGGTTTTGACCATTTTTCCACCAAACCGCTGGAGATCCATTGAAGAAAAGGGGGAAGAAAGCCCTGGGGCCTATCCCCTTTTATGAAACTTGCTGAAAATATTAAAAAATTTTTATTAATAGAACAAGGATCAAAATTTAGCCCTTCTTGACAAACCCTTTATCTATTATTATCTTTTCACCGATAACGATGAATTTTGGCTTATTTTTTTAATAAAGAAGGGAGCTTAAATGATTCCCTTTCTTAATGCGAGAATGAAAGAGATTCTAAAAATGATTGTGGAGGATTATATCCAGACCGCGGAGCCAGTGGGTTCCAGGACGGTCTCTAAAAAATTAGAGTCAACTCTCAGTCCTGCCACCATTCGAAATATCATGGCGGATCTTGAGGAATTAGGACTTCTGTATCAACCCCATCCTTCTGCGGGAAGGATTCCAACAGAGAGAGGGCTTCGGTATTATATTGACCATCTTCTCGATATTCATGAGTTGAGTAAGGAGGAACAGGAAAGGATTCGATCCGATTATTTACATCATCAACTCGAAGGAAAAGAACTCTTTCGGGAGGCCTGTCGAATTCTCTCTTCCTCTTCCCATTATCTGGCCGTGGTTTGGGCCCCCCGAATGGGAATGCTTGTTCTTCAGCATATTGAATTCGTTAAGTTAAAGAAGCATCTTCTCCTGGCTATCCTCATCAGTTCGACAGGACTGGTTCAGAACCGGATCATCGAGATGGAGGAAGACCTCTCTCAGTCTGAATTGGATCATCTATCGGATTATCTCAATCATCTTCTCACCGGATTGACCCTTTATGAAGTAAGGGAGAAGTTAATCGAACAGATGAGAATAGAAAAATATACTTATGATCGACTTCTGGAGCAAGCCATCAAACTGGGAGAGAGGGCCCTGGGCTCTTTCGATGAAACCGATGTCTTCATCGAAGGACGAACCCATATTCTTCAGCAGCCTGAATTTGGAAATATCTCAATCATGAGCGACCTCTTTCGGGCCTTTGAAGAAAAGGCAACCATGGTAAAGCTTCTTGATAAATGTCTTCAACCCAAGGGGGTCCAGATCTCCATCGGCTCAGAAAGCGAAATCCAGGAGATGGAGGTTTGTAGCCTTGTGACCTCGACTTACGGATGCAAAGGAAGGGTCTGGGGAGCTTTGGGAGTCATTGGTCCCAGGAGAATGAACTATTCCAAAATAATTCCTTTGGTGGATTACTCGGCAAAACTTTTGTCTCAGATTTTGGAATCCTATTATTTCTGACGCTGGAGTTAAAAAAATGAATAAGGCAGAAGAAAAAAAAATCCCCATCCATAGGGATGGTCTTAATGAAGAAAGCTCAGAAGAATCGGCCTTAGAAGGGAAACCTTCGGAGGTCGAAAAAGAGGAAAAAAGAAATGAAATTGAGGAATTAAAGAAGAAGTTGGAAGAAAAAGAGAAGGAGGCCCAAGACCATTATGACCGCTTCTTGAGAATGGCTGCAGAACTTGAAAATTATAAAAAGCGGGCAGCCAGAGAGAAGGAAGAATATATAAAATATGCTCATGAAGATTTGATGAAGGCCATCCTTCCTTTCGTTGACAATCTCGAGAGGGCGGTCAATCATGCCGAAAAAGTAGTGGATTCGGGAGTGTTAGTAGAGGGAGTGAGACTCACTCTCCAGCAACTCCTGAGCACGTTAAATAAGTTTGGGCTCAAGACCTTCGACTCGGTCGGGGAACCGTTTGATCCTACCCGTCATGAGGCTATGTTGGTCGTCGAAACGGACCAATACGAGCCCAATCATGTGGTAGAAGAGTTTCAAAAAGGTTATTTCTTATATGATCGACTCTTAAGACCAGCAATGGTTTCTGTGTCGAAGCCTCTATCCAAAGAGACTCAGACACTGGAATCATAAAGAATCTTAAAAAGGGGGAATTCATATGGCAAAAACAATAGGGATTGACTTAGGAACGACCAACTCGGTGGTGGCCGTGATGGAGGGTGGGGATCCTGTGGTGATCCCTAATCCCGAAGGAAGCCGAACCACCCCCTCCGTGGTGGCCTTTACGGACAAAGGGGAAAGGGTGGTTGGCCAAATTGCAAAACGCCAGGCTATCACCAACTCAGAAAATACGATCTTTTCGATCAAAAGGCTGATGGGAAGGAAATACAGAGATCCTGAAGTCCAGAGGGATATCAAAATCCTTCCCTATAAAATTATCGAGGCGAAGAATGGGGACGCCTGGGTAAGAGTGAGGGATAAAGACTACAGCCCGCCCGAGATCTCTGCCTTCATTCTCCAGAAGATGAAAGAAACGGCAGAGGCCTATTTGGGCGAGAAGGTCACCGATGCGGTGATCACCGTCCCGGCCTATTTTAATGATAGTCAACGGCAGGCCACAAAGGATGCAGGAAGAATCGCCGGTCTCAACGTCATTCGAATTATCAATGAACCTACAGCCGCATCCCTGGCCTATGGACTGGATAAAAAGAAGGATGAAAAGATCGCGGTCTTCGATTTAGGTGGAGGAACGTTTGATATCTCCATTCTCGAATTGGGGGATGGGGTATTCGAGGTAAAATCGACCAACGGAAACACCCATCTTGGAGGAGATGACTTTGATCAGAGGATCATCGACTATATTGCGGATGAGTTCAAGAAGGATCAAGGAATTGACCTCAGAAAGGATCGAATGGCCCTCCAGAGATTGAAGGAAGCGGCTGAAAAGGCAAAAATTGAGCTTTCCTCCATGATGGAAACCGATATCAACCTTCCTTTCATCACAGCGGATGCTTCGGGTCCCAAGCATTTAAACATGAAATTGACCCGGGCCAAATTAGAAAAATTAACCGAAGACCTCGTAGAGATGACAGAGGGCCCCTGCCGTCAGGCCCTTGCCGATGCTGGACTTTCACCCCGAGACATCGATGAGGTCATTCTGGTCGGTGGAATGACCCGAATGCCTAAGGTTCAGGAAAAAGTGCGAGAGATCTTCGGGAGAGAACCGAATAAGAGTGTCAACCCCGATGAGGCTGTGGCGATCGGTGCAGCCATTCAGGCAGGTGTGCTGAAAGGAGAGGTCAAGGATGTGCTCCTCCTTGATGTGACGCCTCTCTCCCTTGGAATTGAAACCCTTGGAGGAGTCTTTACCAAACTGATCGAAAGAAACACGACTATCCCAACTCGGAAAAGTCAGATCTTCTCAACGGCAACGGATAACCAGACAGCGGTGACGATCCATGTCCTGCAGGGCGAAAGGGAGATGGCTGCAGACAATAAAACCCTTGGGATGTTTGAGTTAGTAGGAATCCCACCGGCTCCAAGGGGAGTGCCTCAAATCGAGGTGACCTTCGACATCGATGCCAATGGAATCGTCCATGTCTCTGCCAAAGATCTTGGAACCGGAAAAGAGCAGTCCATCCGAATTACCGCCTCCAGCGGACTTACGGAGGAAGAGATCAAGAGGATGATTAAAGAGGCAGAGGCTCATGCGGCTGAGGATAAGAAGAGACGTGAATTGGCAGAGGCTCGAAATCATCTTGATACCCTCATCTACACCACGGAAAAGTCTCTTAAAGAGTTTGGAGACAAAATCGATTTGAGTGATAAACAGGCTATTGAAGAGGCCATTTCAAGGGCTAAAAAGGCGATGGAATCCAATGACATCGGAACCATAAAATCGGCCGAGGAGGATCTGACTCGAACCTCCCACAAACTGGCAGAGGCGATGTATGCAAAGGCTTCTCAAAGGACAGCCACAGGCACAGGGGCTGGAGCTGGATCCTATGAGAGTTCAAAACAGAAGTCTCAAGAAGATGTGGTCGATGCCGATTATGAGGATGTGAGTAAAAAATAAAAGGATCCCTTCTCTTAGGAAAAGAGCGAAGGGTCTCCCTTCGCTCTTTTTGTATCCAGACTTTCTGGTTCCCTAAAAGGGAATAGTTCATCGAGGTGGGTGATGTTTGGTTTTATTGAAAAATTAAAGAAAGGACTCACTAAAACCCATCAGGGTTTTGTAGAGAAGATCGATCGGCTTCTTCTTGGAAAGAAAACCATCGACCCGGGGTTATTGGAAGAACTGGAGGCTATCCTCTATGAAGCGGATCTTGGAGTGAAAACGACCACCCGTTTAATCGAGGAAGTCGAGCGAGGTTTAAACCGTGGGGATCTTAAGGATCCCGAGAGGGTGAAAGAGTTTATTAAGGAAGAGATTCTATGTATCTTAAAGTCCGGTGAAAAACCGCTCATCATCGACTTTTCCCAGACAAAACCCTTTGTCTTCTTAGTCGTGGGGGTGAATGGGGTGGGTAAGACGACCACCATCGGAAAGATCGCCCATAGCTATTCATCCCAGGGGAAGAAGATCCTGATCGGGGCGGCAGACACCTTCCGGGCCGCTGCAGTCGAACAGCTCGAAATCTGGGCAAAGCGGGTAGGAGCGGATTTCATAAAACAATCGACGGGATCCGATCCCTCTGCGGTTGCATTTGATACCATTCACGCCGCACGCTCAAGAGGAATGGATCTCGTTTTTATCGATACCGCTGGAAGGCTCCATACCAAAGTCAATCTAATGGAAGAACTGAGGAAAATAAAACGGATTGTGAACAGGGAGTATCCAGGCGCCCCCCATGAGATTCTTCTTGTTTTGGATGCGACTACGGGTCAAAATGCTATCTCCCAGGCCAAACTCTTCCATGAGGCTATCGGGGTAACCGGAATCGCCCTCACCAAATTAGATGGGACGGCTAAAGGAGGAATCATCATTGGAATTACCGAAGAAATGAAGATCCCCATTCGATACATTGGGATTGGGGAAGGGCTGGATGATTTAAAAGAATTCAATGCCGCGGAGTTTGTTCAGGCCTTATTCTGAATGGAATCAAATCAAACCCTCTCCATCCTTTCTTTGACCACTCGTTTAAAGGCCTCCACGACCAGAGGATCAAACTGTTTCCCTGTATTTCGAACAATCTCTTCTAAGGCTTCCCAGGGAGGCATTCCTTTTCGGTAGGGTCGATCGGTGGTCATGGCGTCAAAAGCATCTGCCACGGCAAGGATCCTCGCTCCCAAAGGAATCTTCACCATTTCCCTTTGAGCCCCGTCAATGGTATCAATGAAATATTTATGGTGGGAAACGACAATGGGAACCACCTCTTTCAAAACCGAACCGACCGAGGAAAGGAGATAGGCTCCCTTGATCGTATGCTCGTCCATCAATTCTTTCTCTTCGGTAGTCAACTCGGCTGCCTTTCTTAAAATTTCTCCGCTTACCTCAATTTTTCCAATATCGTGGAGCAATCCTGCCACACGGACATTCTCCACTTCTGGGCGAGGCAATTCCATGGCCACAGCAATCTCGGAGGCCAGCTCCGAAACCCTCACGGAATGACCTTTTGTGTATCGATCTGTAGATTCAAGATATTTTGAAAGGATTTCGAGGATTCCGATATAGGCATTCTTCAAATCCTGTAGCCGCCGCTCATTCTGTTCATAAAGGGTCCCCACTGCCACGCTGGCCAAAATAAGAAAACCTCCCCAGGAGGAAAGTTGGGCAACGCTCTTCAAAACCTCTTGGCCCTTAAAGAAATGCTCAGGGAAAATGATATAGGAAATAATAATGACCAGAATGGAGAAAACTGCGGTCAGAATACCCAACCTTCTCCCTAAAAAATAACCCGTGGCCAGAACAGGGAGATAATAAAAGTTTAAGACGATGGACTTCTCCTCGACAAGGTAAGTTCCGAGAAAGGCCGCTAAAAGGATGATCAGGACCAAAATCTTCTCAAAATGCTTTAGGACAAATCCTTTTAATCGTTCCATCTCTTCTCCCTCTTTGTAACCCCTCACTGAAGGGTGGAAATAAATTTAAGCCCGACAGGAGTATTTCCG
>JBBIMX010000088.1:0-8228 GCA_037444165.1 Deltaproteobacteria bacterium
AAAATATTAATGAAAATATTTTCACTTATTCTCTAACTCCTTATGGAAAAAGTATATTTTAAAGAATTATTTCGAGGGAAAAAGCTTCGGATAAGTCACCCCCGGCTGCTGATCTATCAGGAACTTTCCTCTTCAGAGATTCCCCTGAGCCCTCGGGAATTATACGAGATACTGAGGAGAAAGAAGAGAAGGGTGGGATTGACCTCCATCTATCGTTCACTCGATTTATTCGAATCTCTGGGTATGGCCTTTAGAATTTCAAAAGGGTCTACCGTAAAATACAAGTCCTGTGAACTAAAGAACCATCATCACCATATCGTTTGCCAGTCCTGTGGAAAAGTGGTGGAGTTTGAGTGCAGTGATTTAACCGAGTGGGTAAAATGGGTGACGGAATTGACAGGGTATAAAGTCACCGATCACCAGATCAATTTTTTAGGGTTTTGTAAAAATTGTACTCTTCCGTCACCTTGAATCAATGGGAGGAGAGGGATGTCTCATCTTCATTTACCAGATGGAGTTTTGCCTGTTTGGCTTTGGGCCTCTGGATTGATTTTGGCTATCTTCATCGCCTGGCTTTTTTCTCGTCCGATTAGGGGGGAGGATCTTACCAGGAAGCTCCCGTTGCTGGGTATGATGGCTGCCGCTATGGTTCTTGGCGCCTCTGTAGAAATTGTCCCTATTGCCTACCATGTCAATCTCACCGTAGCTACGGGAATCCTTTTAGGCCCTTACCTCATCTTTTTAGTGACCTTTGTCGTCAACTTTCTCTTAGCGCTCTTTGGACATGGAGGCCTAACCGTCATAGGACTCAATACCCTTATTCTTTCCATAGAAGGAATGTTGGGTTACCTCTTTTTCCGAGCCTTCTGGAGGATCTCCAAGCGGATCATTCCTTCGGTCTTTCTTGCCACTTTTTTTGCTCTTTTGATCTCTACTTTTTCTATGATCGGAGTGGTTCGATTAGGGGTAGACCATTATGAAGAACTCCTTCACTCCCACGAGGAGAAAGGCCTTTTTGAATTCAAACTCCTTAATGAAAAGGATCATCAGTCTGAAGAAATTTCGGAGAGAGTGAATTTTAGAAGATTTGTTAGTATCGTTCTTCCCTTAGGGTTTTTGGGGTGGTTGCTGGAGGGGGCGATCACCTCCTTGATCCTGAGATATATATATCGATTAAGACCAGAACTTCTAAGATTGACCAATGAGAGGGGTAAGGAGTGATTCTTAACAAGCCAGGGAAGACCAGGATTTTTCATTGGGAGGCGAATATCCTTTATGGTTCAGCTTTCCTATCTTGACTATCTGGCACTCGAGGGAAGGAGTTTTCTCCATCGGCTTTCTCCTAAATGGAAGCTTCTGGGGATGGGTTTTGTGCTCCTGTGGATCGTGCTTGGAAGAAACCTTCACGCGGTTATCCTTCTTTATGGAATCCTACTCCTTCTCTTTTTTCTTTCTCGCCTCCCTCTGAGGCTATTCCCCCTCACCCTCTATCCCCTCCTATTTGCCACTCTTTTTATTTTTATTTCTCATTTTCAAATTCAATTCATTCTCCTGGTCTTCTTAAAAGTCCTCTCAGGAGCAACAGGGGTGGTGATTCTACTGGGGACAACCCCTTACCCTTTCATCTTTCAAACCCTGGATCGCTTTCTTCCTTCGATCTTTGTCACGGCCCTTTTCTTGACCTATCGTTCCTTGTTTATTCTCCTGAAGGTCCTGGAGGAGACTCAACATGCCCTTTACCTCCGAGGTGGGTTCCAGTGGAAACATCCTGTAAGAAGTCTTACGAATCTATCCAATGCGTTTGGCCATCTGATCATCACAGCATTAGATCACAGTGAAAAAATGTACGAAGCCATGAAGTTGAGGGGGTTCAAAAATAAGGTTCATTATAGGGGAGAGTAAAGCGATGGAAGGGAAAGAGAGGATCATCGAGGTCGATTGTATTACCCATGTCTATCCAGATCAAACCAAGGTCCAGATCTGCGGCCTTGATTTTGTGGTGAATCGAGGAGAGAGGGTATCGATCCTTGGGTCGAATGGGTGTGGAAAGACCACCCTTCTGAAACATCTCTTAGGGCTTCTCGTCCCAAAAGAGGGAAAGGTCAGGGTTTTTGGAGTGGACCCTGTCAAGGATTATTCAGAGCTGAGACAGAGGATTGGAGTCGTTATGCAAGATGTGGACGAACAGATCCTCGGTCCCACGGTTTATGATGACATCCTTTTTGCTCCATTAAACTATGGAATGGAGAAAAAGAAAGCGAAGGCGTTGGCAGAGGCGACCATTGAGAAGCTGAATCTTGGAGCGGTCCAGAGGAAGATGGTCCATTATCTTTCAGGGGGCGAGAAGAAGAAGGTAGCTCTGGCAGGGGCGTTGGTGATGGAACCGGAACTCCTCATTCTTGACGAGCCCTTTACAGGGCTGGATCCCCTGTCAAGAAAAGAACTGATTTCTATCCTGAATGAACTTAACAGGGATAAGAGGATCACCTTTATTATGACCCTCCATGAAGTCGATCTCGTTCCAGAAGTCACCGACATCCTTTATTTGATGCATGGCCATGGACACTTGAGTGAGAGGGGGAGCCCGGAGGAGATCTTTGGGAAGTTTAAGGAATTGGAGAATTTTAACTTAGAAGAACCTACCCTCACCCGACTCTTTAAAGGGCTCAAGGAGGAGGGGCTCGATTTCGGGATTCCTTTAAGGGTGGATGAAGCCATCCAATTAATCAAGAAACACTGGAACGATAAATAAAGATGCGATGCGCACAGCCATAGCGATGCGACTCGGGACTCTTCAATTGATCAAACCTTTGATCCTGGCCCCCATGTCAGGGATCACCGATTATCCCTTCAGGCAGATAATGAGGGAATATGGCTGCCCTCTTGCCTTTACAGAGATGATCAGTGCAGAAGGCCTGATCAAAAAGAGAGAGGCGCTTCTCAATATCCATCAAGAGGATCATCCTCTTTTTGTGCAACTATTTGGATCCGACCCGAAAAATTTAGCGGAGGCGGCCATCCTTGCGGAATCGTTTGGGGCAGACGGGATTAACATCAATATGGGTTGTCCTGCACCCCAGGTAGTTCGAGCAGGAGCAGGGGTTGAGCTGATGCGGCACCCCTTAAAAATCAAAGAGATTCTCCTTTCGGTAAGGAGAATGATTCGGATTCCCCTGACCATTAAGATTCGGTCCGGCTGGAATGAAGAACACCAAAATGCGATAGAGATTGTTAAGATTTCGGAAGATTGCGGGGTGGACGGGATTTTTATTCACCCACGGACAGGAGTTCAGGGGTTTCGGGGTAAAGCGGATTGGGACCTGGTCCGAAGGGTCAAGCAATCCGTTTCTATCCCGGTGATTGGAAATGGCGATATTTTAGACCTCCACCAGGCGAGGAAAAGAATGGAAGAGACGGGTTGTGATGGAATTATGATTGGTCGAGGAGCTCTTGGGAATCCATGGATCTTTTCTTCTCTAAAAAGTCTCCCCACCCTAAATGAGAGGAGAAAGGCCATCGAACGTCATTGGTTTCTTCTCAGGGAGTATTATCAAAGAGAGAGGGGTATAAAGGAGATTCGAAAGCACATTGCCTGGTATACGAGGGGGCTTCCATGGAGTGCTTCCTTTCGTCTCCATTTATTCAAAATAAAAGAGGAAGGGGATTTGTTTGAAGCCCTCCATTCTTATTTTAATAAAATTCAAGACGATTCAGGATCCCACCTTTTTTGATAATAATTGAACCAGATGAAGAACAGAATCTCAAAAGGGATGGCCACTGCCGAAGGAATGGCAGCCCTCTCATTAAAAAGGACGAGTGAGATGGCCGCAGCCAGCCCGAGATTTTTAAACGATCCGAACAAGACGTAACTCATCCTTCTCTTTCGATCTACTCCGGCCATCTTTGAAGCGAGATGAACGAGATGACCAGTTCCAAACGTTCTAAGAAGGGCAATCCCGGAGAGCTGAAGGAGGAGGTCGAATTGTCCCAAAAAAACGGAGCGGTTGATTCCAATCACAATGAAAATGATAAACCCGAAGGCCAGAGTGACCAACGGGCTGAAATGCTCTTTCATCGAATGATAAGTTTTCCATTTGAGTAACACTCTGGAGATCACAAAAGGGATAAGGATTAACTGGATCAGGGAGGAAATGACCTTGATGGGTTCAATGGTCCCGATCTCTAAAAGGTGGAAGGAGATGAGAGGGGCCATCCCCAAGGCGAGGAGATAAAGGCTTGCAGAACCGATCAACGAGACCATCATTTCTCCCTTCAGGAGATAGGTGAAAGGGAGGACGGCAATGGCCGAGGGGATAGCGGCCATGACCACAAACCCTACATAAAGATCCTGATCTTCGATCCACAAATGGTTGGCTAAGAGAATGATCCCGCTGAGAAAGAGGTAGTTGATCAAAAAGACCATCCCAATATCACGAAGGTAACGTCTAAAATGACTAAGTTCGGCAAGGGTGACCTGAGTCGTAGAGAGAGACATGATGAAAATGAGAGCCGGTAAAATGAATCCTTTAAGAGACGAGGCGTAATTCCCCAAAAAGAGGCCAGAGAGAAAAGCGATGAGAAAGATGAGATTGGTATTCTTTGAAAGATTTCGAATAGAGAAAGACATCCTTCGATTCCTTTAAATTTTTTTGTAATATAACTTTTTAACTCTATCCATTCAATCCTTTATAAAAAAAGAGAAGGTGAAAAGACTCATTGACACATCGAAATTCAAATGATAGGTTGATCCCCATGAGAGGTTGGAGGGAGATTTCGCTTCGAATTCCGAAAGAATATGTTGAGATCACTTCAAACGTTTTGATAGAACAGGGGGCTTCAGGAATTGAGGAGGTCGAAGAGCAGAAAAATCTTAGCCTCATCAAGGCTTATTTCCCTGTCCATGAAAAAGATAGAAGGGTAGGGGAATCCCTTCAGAAGTATTTCAAATCCCTTAAAACGGTTCTTCCCCAATTTCCCTCTGTTGAGATCAAAACGAACTTCATTGAAGAAAAAGATTGGAGTGAGGGATGGAAGAAGTATTTTAAACCCATCCGTGTGGGCTCTAAGTTGGTCGTTTTTCCTCCTTGGACCAGGGTAAGGCTGAAAAAGGGAGAGATCCCTATCCTGATCACTCCAGGAATGGGCTTTGGAACAGGAACCCATAGCACCACTCAACTTTGTATGAAAGCCCTTATGAGAAGAATGAAGAGGGGAGTTTCAGTTCTTGATGTGGGGACAGGATCAGGGATTCTATCCATCGTGGCAGCCCGGTTAGGAGCGAAAGAAGTGTGGGGGATGGATATCGATGAAGAGGCTTTGAAATTGGCAAGAGAAAATGTGAAACAAAACGATGTCTCTGAAATAGTCCATATTAGAAAAGGGGGCATTGGAAGGATAAGAAAAGAATTTAACCTCGTGGTGGCCAATATCGATTTTAAAACCCTCTGGCGAATTCGTAACCCTTTGGTCAATCGCTTGAAACCCGGAGGAATTCTGATTCTTTCGGGTATCCTTAGAGCGGAAGAGAAGAAGCTTCGGGATCATTATTTAAAAATAGGTTCCCTTGATTATCTCGAAGGCCAAAGGGATAAGGAATGGATTTGCCTCACCTTTGAGAAGAAGTGAAGAGATGAACGGGTTAATCAAAGAAAGAACGGTTTAGGGGGAAGCATGCCAAGATTCTATCTTTCCAATCCTGTGATGGAAGAAGGAAGATTGAGAATCGAGGGACCAGAAGTCCGACATATCCGCAGGGTTCTTCGTCTTAAAGAGGGAGAAGAGATTGTCCTTTTTAATGGTCAGGAGAAGGAATACAAAGGGATCATCGTTGAACAGGGGACACATAGTATTACAGTTCAAATTGAGCAGATTCTTTCCGTCCAGAGAGAATCCCCCTTAGAGATTACCATTGCACAGAGTCTATTGAAAGGGGAGAAGATGGATTATTTTATCCAGAAGGCAACCGAGTTAGGGGTTAGAAGAATCGTCCCCTTCTTTTCGTCGCGATCTGTCCCCCTCCTGGATAAATCAAAGAGGTTGAGTCGTCATCGTCGATGGCAAAGGATTGCCATTGAAGCCTCCAAGCAATGTGGAAGGGTTAGAATTCCAGAGGTAATTCCATTGCAGGACTTCTCGGAGATGCTTCAGTTGCCATCCCCAGGTTCCTGCCGCCTGATCTTATGGGAGAATGAAAAAAGGGGATTAAAGAATTTTTTAAAGGGGTCAAAATGGGAGAGAGAGATCTTCTTTATCGTTGGACCAGAAGGGGGATTCAGTGAGGGAGAGATTGAGAATGCAAAAAAGTGGGGCTTCATTCCGATCGGTTTGGGTGAAAGAATCCTTCGGGCCGAAACAGCCGGCCTATGCCTGTTGAGTATCCTTCAATATGAATGGGGGGATATCGGGTAAAAAAAAGGCGCCTTTAAAGAGGCGCCCTTTTAAAGAAAGGAGGGGTATGAAGACCTGCTCTTCCCTATTCCCTTCTAATTGATCGAAGGAACAGGCAGAAGCAGGTGGGGAGGCTTCAATGATCTTTCTTCTCTAAGTTATTCATAAATTCTTTATATACCTTACATTCGTTCAAGAATTTACACTTCCTTCGGCAAACCTCGACATGAATCTTCGGACTTCCTTTTCTTTTGTCACAGATCACATAACTCATCTTTGAAACGCCCCCTTTTAAAAAATTCTATATCTTGAAACGATACCTATTATAGAACACAAAATATAGTTTGTCAAGTAAAAAATCGAAATATTGATTTTTAATTATTTAATTATTTCAAATAGTTATATTTCTAATAAAAAGTAAATAAATAGGTTTTTAAATTTTTTTTCTAAAA
Organism: Deltaproteobacteria bacterium; assembly: GCA_037444165.1. GTDB lineage: Bacteria > Desulfobacterota > BSN033 > BSN033 > UBA1163 > CALIBK01. The sequence goes on from JBBIMX010000088.1 coordinate 6,840, forward strand.
AATCAAAAAATTAATTTAATTATTGAGGCGAGTTTTTTTGAGATATAGATTTCGAGGAGGTTTTATGTGGACTGTTCTCCGGATAAGATTACTCCTTTTGAGGAGGTTTTTCTTCAACGGCTATACCTAACCGTTCCACCCCTGAAGTTTTTGCAATATCAAGAAGTTCAACCACCTTTTCCAAAACTACGTCTTTATCTGCCCGAACAATGACAGGCCTCATTCTGTCAAAGGCAATGAGAGTTGAGAGTTCTGCTTTTAACTCTTTGAGATTTTTACGCTTATTGGATAGAAAGACTTCATTTTTATTAGTGATATTTATGATGATAGGCTCTTTTTGCTCAGGAGGGGTTTTAACATCTGCCTGTGGAAGTTTAATAATAATTTTGGATTCTTTTAAAGGGTTAAACGTGTAGACTAGACTGAAGGCTGTAAAGAAAAAGATAAATATATTCAATATGATATCCGTAAGAGCAAATGTTTCTAATGTTACATTAGAATCTCTACGGGTTTTAATCTTCATTGCGATCCTCCTTCTTTTACCCTTGCCAATATGTCAATCAACTCATTTCCATAGTAGGAAATCTCCTGCGCATGGCTTTTAATTTTACCCACAATAAGATGATAGATAATGTAGGATGGGATAGCCACAGAAAGACCGGCAGCGGTAGTAATCATGGCCTGATAGATTCCAGCCGCAAGGGCACTTACAGTAATATTGGGACCCAGGTGTTCCCACGCCATAAAGGCGCGAATCAAACCGATGATGGTCCCAAGAAAACCGAGCATGGGCTCCACCCCGATGATAATAATTAAAGCTCCTAAATACCGTTCAAGGTATTGAATCTGTTCGTCTCCTTCTCGTTCCATCATCGATTCCACTTCTTCTTTTCGGAGCTCCCGATTGAGGATTCCCAATTTAAATACATCGGCAATAGGATGTCGAACTTTTGCACATCGTTCCAGTGCCTTCTGGAATTGGCCTCTTTCGAGATAAAGGAAGATTTCGTGGGCGAACTGGGGGATATTGAGGCGAATCCTCCAGAGTGTCCAGATCCTTTCGAGAATAATGGCGAGGGCAATGATGGATCCCAAAATAATGGGGATCATCACAGGTCCCCCTTTCATAATCAATGAGATAAACATTCTTCGCCTCCCTATATGAAAAAATAGGGCAATCAAAATTGCCCTGTTAAAAATAAAATGCCGGGTCGCGGAATCGAACCACGGACACGAGGATTTTCAGTCCTCTGCTCTACCGACTGAGCTAACCCGGCATCCAAAACTAAAACATTTATATTATAAGCCCCCCATTCATGTCAAGAGTTAGTTTTGAGAGCTCTGAAAGAGTCATAGAAAGACTGGGGAGGTAGGGTTCCAAACCCTTCG
>JBBIMX010000089.1:0-2915 GCA_037444165.1 Deltaproteobacteria bacterium
GAATTGGCTAACCATCGTTTAATAGAAAAACAAACGTTTTCAGGGAATTAATCCATAGTGCCAAACGGTTAAAGGTATCCGCTCGAAGGCTTTTCCACCCCACCTCCCCAGTCTATAAAAATACGTTTTAAATACTTTTTCAGAGGTCTTAAGAGATTTTTGACAGAGGAGGGTTTTCTTGTTAAGAATAATTAATAAAATTAGAGAAGGAGTTTGAACCGTGCCGACCTATTCCCATTCCCAACTCTCTACCTATGAGAATTGCCCGCAACAATATAAATTTGCCTATATTGACAAAATTAAGATCGAGACCGAGGGGATCGAGGCTTTCATGGGGACCAGGGTTCATGAGGCCCTGGAGAAACTTTACCGAGACCTCAAAGTCACCAAGCTCAATACCCTCGAGGAACTTCTCGCCTACTATCATCAATCCTGGGAAAAGAATTGGAGTGATACCGTTCAGATCATTCGAAAGGATTACAGTGCCGAGGACTATCGACGGCTGGGAGAGAGATGCCTTCGGGATTATTACCATCGTTATTACCCATTTGATCAAGGGAAAACATTAGCCCTGGAGGAGAATGTTTACTTTCCTCTGGAGGAGGGATACTGGATTAGGGGGGTCATTGATCGTCTCACCCTTTCTAACCATTCGGTCCTCGAGATCCATGATTATAAAACGACCAACCGGCTTCCGACCAAAGCCGAGGTAGATTCCGACCGGCAATTGGCTTTCTACCAAATGGGGGTAGAAGGAAGATGGAAAGATATTCGAGAAATCAAATTGATCTGGCATTACCTCACCTTTGACGTCGAGTTTCAGTCTTCACGGACCCCAGAAGAACTTCAACGCCTCAGACAGGAAACGATGGATCTGATCAGGAGGATCGAATCGGATCGAGAATTTTTACCCAAAGAAGGTCCCCTCTGTGATTGGTGTGATTTTCAAGGGTACTGCCCCAAAAGAAAACATTTGATCCTTGTGGAGAGTCTGCCCCCGAACGAATATTTAAGAGAGGAAGGGGTGAACCTGGTTAATCGATATGTGGAGCTGAAAGAAAAAAAGAGGATGATGAACGAAGAGATCGATGCAGAGTTGGCCAGGGTCGAAGAGGCCCTGTTTGCCTATGCCCAAAGAGAAGGGTTGGATGCCATTTATGGAAGTGACCATGTGGCTAAGATCAGGATCGAAATAAAAGAGAAGTATCCCTTGAAAGGCGATCCCAACCGGAGAGCGTTGGATGAACTCATTAAAAAGGCAGGAAAATGGATGGAAGTCTCCGATTTAAATCCCTGGATGTTAGCCAGGGTGATTGAGCGGGGGAATTGGCCCTCTTCTCTGGTCAGTCGAATAAAAGAATTCTGTTCCTTAGAAGAGAATCGTTCCATCACCATCCAAAGGCTGAAAGAGATAGATTAGTGGAGGGATTATGGAAATTCGAATCGAAAAGGCAGAGGCTGAAAAGTATCCATGTGAGCTTCTTCTCCTCTTCTCCTTTGAGTCTCCTCAACCTTTAGAGGGGATCATTGAAAAAGTCGATCAAGCATGGAAGGGATGGATTTCTCAAATCCTCAAAGAGGGGGATTTTAAAGGAGAACTTTTTGAATGTAAACTCTTTCATACCCACGGACTCCTTCCACCCAAACGGATTCTTCTTACAGGACTTGGGAAAAAGGAAGAATTTGATCTGGAGAGATGGAGAGGGGCTTCGGCCAAGGCAGGGCAATTCATTCGGGATGGTGGGCTAAAACGGTTTGCTTTCCAGGTGGAGAAGTTTGAAAATGTTTCAGAAGAAGTCCTCACCGAAGCCTTTATCGTGGGTCTAAGACTCGGGACCTATCAATTTAAAGAATTGAAAACGCAGGAGCGGGAGAAGATCAAAGAGATTGAAGAAGGAGTCCTCCTGGGAAGAAGTGATAAAGAGGTGGAAGCCATTCAGAGGGGATGGCATACGGGAGAGATTATCTCTAATGCCGTTTATATGGTGAGAGATTTAGTCAATGCTCCGAGTAATCAAGTCACTCCTACCTTCCTTGCAGAGAAAGCGAAGGAGATCGCTCAAAAATATGGAATGGACATCGAAGTGTTGGAGATGGCTCAAGCAGAGGCCTTAGGGATGGGAGCCTTTGTTGGGGTGGCGAAGGGAAGTCAGGAGCCCCCCAAGTTTATCCTTCTCGAATATAATAAAGGAAAAGACCTGGACACGATCGCTTTGGTGGGAAAAGGGATTACCTTTGACAGTGGAGGAATCTCTTTAAAACCCTCTGAAGGGATGGAAAAGATGAAAGGGGATATGGCCGGAGCCGCCGCTGTTTTAGGAATCCTACGAGCCGCTTCGGAACTGAAGATCCCCCTTCACCTGGTCGGAATCATTCCTGCTACAGAGAATCTTCCGAGCGGGAAAGCCTTAAAGCCAGGGGATGTATTGAAAACCCTCTCCGGGCAAACCGTGGAAGTCCTCAGCACCGATGCCGAGGGCCGACTCATCCTTTCCGATGCCTTGGCCTATAGCCTTCGGTATCAACCCCAGGCTGTCATTGATCTGGCCACCCTCACCGGTGCGATTGTGATCGCCTTAGGAGATTATGTCATTGGCCTCTTTGGAAACGATGAGAATCTTCTCAGAAGGGTGGAGAAGGCTTCTCAACAATCGGGCGAGAAGGTCTGGAGAATGCCTCTATGGGATGAGTATTTCGATTATATTAAGAGCGATGTGGCTGACTTCAAAAATGTGGGGACCCGGGCGGCAGGAGCCATCATTGGGGCCATCTTTTTGAGCAAATTTATAGGGAAGACCTCCTGGGTTCATCTTGATATCGCCGGTCCCGCCTTTATTGAAAAAGAGAAACCCTTACTCCCAAAGGGAGGGACCGGAGTGGGAGTGAGATTGTTGATCCAGATGCTGAGGGATTGG
>JBBIMX010000089.1:2925-7479 GCA_037444165.1 Deltaproteobacteria bacterium
AATTCGAAATAAGAATTTGATGAAACGCTTGGAAACTCAACCTCCTTTTCTTTTAGCCTGTCATAGAAAACCCACCCCTTATACTCCGATCTGGTTGATGCGTCAAGCAGGGCGGTATATGAAGGAGTATCGAGCCCTTCGAAAGAAATATTCCTTTTTAGAGATGTGTAAAACCCCGGAGCTGGCCACAGAGGTGACCCTTCTTCCGATCAAGAAGTTTAAGGTGGATGCGGCTATCATCTTTTCAGATCTTCTTCTTCCTTTGGAACCGATGGGGGTGAGTCTGGAATATAAAAAAGGCGAGGGTCCTGTTATCCATCCTGTTCGTGACGAAAAAGAGATCTCCCGACTTCGACTCTTTCATCCTCAGGAATCCCTCTCGTTCTTACTTAAAACTATCCAGATCGTCCGAAGAGAACTGGATGGGAAGATCCCTCTGATTGGTTTTTCCGGAGCTCCCTTCACCCTTGCCAGTTATCTGATTGAGGGAGGACATTCAACCCATTATGCGCTCACCAAGAGTCTGATGTATCGAAATCAGTCCACCTGGTTTGCTCTTATGGAGAAGCTATCAGAAGTCCTCTCGCGTTGCCTCCATGCCCAGGTTCAGGCAGGGGTGCAGGCCATTCAGGTTTTCGATTCTTGGGTAGGATGTTTAAGCCCGAAGGATTACGAAGAGTTTGTTCTTCCTTACTCAAAACGAGTCATCGAGAGGGTAAGAAACAGGGTTCCTCTCATTCATTTCGCCACCTCTCATGCCACTCTTCTTAAACTGATGAAAAAAGCAGGAGGAGAGGTGATTGGATTGGATTGGCGGATAGAGATCGCAGAGGCATGGGCACAGGTGGGTTACGACGTCGGGATTCAAGGAAACCTTGACCCTGCAGTCCTCCTTGGACCTTTGAATCTCATCCAGAAAGAGGTGAAAAGGATTCTTGATGCTGTAAAAGGTCGACCAGGACATATCTTTAATCTTGGTCATGGAGTCCTTCCCAATACCCCGGTCGAAAATGTGGAAGCCCTGGTGGAGATGGTCCACGAATATAGTTCCAATTCGAGAGCCTAAAAAACAGGAAGGAATGGATGAAAGCCCTTCTCCTTTTAGCCTTCGGGGGGCCCCGATCTCTGGATGAAGTGGAGCCCTTTTTAACTCGTCTCCTTAAGGGGCGGCCTCCCTCTTTAGAACAATTGGAGAGGGTGAAAGATCGTTATCGAAAGATTGGAGGGTCTTCCCCTCTTTACGAGATTACCCAAAGGCAAGGTAAAAAGCTTAAGGAAAAATTGGAGGCAAAAGGCTATTTCTTCAAATCCTATATAGGGATGGGTTATGGAGAACCTTCGATTGAAGAGGTGCTAAAAGAGATTCATCTGAATGGTCATCAAGAGGTGCTCGTCCTTCCTATGACCCCCTTCCGATCAAAATGGAGCACAGGAGTTTATAAAGAAGAGGTGAACCGTGTCAACGAAAGGATGGGCGATGCTTTGAAGCTTCGTTTCATAGAGGGATGGCACATTCATCCTCTCTTTTTGGAGGCCTGGGTTGAAAGGATTAAGGAAGGGTTGGCGCTTTTCCCCTCAGAAAGAAGAAAGAGGGTTCACCTCATCTTTACAGCCCATAGCCTTCCAGAATCTGTGATCCACCACGACCCCTATGTGGGTGATTTGAGAGAATGTGTGAGAGGAATCCTCGAGAGAATAGAGCCCCTTTCTTGGCATCTTGCTTTTCAAAGCAAAGGAGGGGGGCCTGAGAAATGGATCGGTCCAGATGTGGAGTCAGTCCTAATAGGGCTGAGTAAAATTTATGTCAGGGAGGTGTTGGTCGTTCCAGTTGGCTTTCTCTCCGATCACGTCGAAATTCTCTACGACCTTGATCTCTTCTATCGAGAGAAGGCCCAATCCTTAGGATTGACATTAAGAAGATCTCCTTCGCTCAACGATTCTGAGCGATTTATCGAAGCCCTGACAAGTGTGATAGAAGCACATTTAAAAGGGTTCGAGCCCCCGAGGATCGAGACAATCCAGTGAATGGATCCTTGACGGCTTGAATCCTCGAACCCTTTCCATATCGAGGGTCAGATGAAACGAATCATCATCATCGGAGGAGGGGTGGCAGGTCTCGGAGCGGCTTATAAGATCCGGCGGGCGATCTCCCAGGGATACGAACTCGATTTTCTTCTCGTTGAGAAAGACCCACGGTTAGGAGGAAAAATTCTCACCGAGATTATTCGAGATCCTTCTGGAAATGGAGAGTTCATCGTCGACGGAGGACCGGACTGTTTTCTCACCGAGAAGCCTGCCTGTCATCGCATTGCAAAACTGTTAGGAATCTTTGAAGATGAACTTCCTACCGACGATTCTAAGAGGCGAATCTTCATCTTCTCCCGGGGAAAACTTTATCCTTTACCTGACGGAATCATGATGTTCGCCCCGACCAAATTTCTTCCTTTCGTGACCACCGGACTCTTCTCATGGCCTGGAAAGATTCGGATGGCAATGGATCTCTTTATTCCGCCTAAGAAGGTGAAGTTAGGAGAGTTCTATGATGAGACACTGGAGAGCTTCGTGGTGAGACGAATGGGAAGGGAGTGTCTGGATCGTCTCGCTGAACCCCTCGTAGGAGGGGTTCATGCCTCCGATCCGAAAACGATGTCCCTCGCTGCTACCTTTCCAAGACTCCTTGAGATAGAACAAACATATGGGTCTCTAATAAAGGGTTTTCTTGCAATTCGAAAAAAGGTAGAGGAAATGAGGAAGAAATACCCTCCCAAACCAGGCCAGAAGCCAAGAACCTTCTTTACTTCTTTTGTAAAAGGCATGCAGCAATTGACCGACAGCATGGCAGAAGCTTCTGGGCTGGAGAAAATCCACACAGGCCTGTCGGTGACTTTCCTTGAAAGAGATTCACAAAATCGGTGGAGGGTTCAGCTATCCAATGGAACGATTTGGGAAGGAGATGGAGTCATTGTGGCCACCGAGTCGTGGGCCGCAGAACCCCTAATGAGACCCATCGATCCAAAAATAGCAGAGGCCCTGGAAGAGATTCCCTGGACTTCTTCGGCCACCCTCTCCTTTGCTTTCGATGAAAGAGAGGTTGGAATTGATCTCAATGCCTTCGGAGTGCTCTGTCCGATGGTCGAAGCTCGAGCCTTAATGGCGGCGACCTACTCTTCTTCAAAATGGCCTGGAAGGGCTCCACCTGGAAGGGCCCTTCTTCGAGGTTTCGTAGGAGGACCCCACAATCAGAGTATGGTGGAGCGCTCGGATGAAGAATTGGTTCAGATTGTCCTTTCCGAATTTCAAGAGATGGTGGGCCTCAATCCGAAGGCAAGGCCACTCTTTTACCGTCTTTATCGGTGGCCCCGAGGAATGCCTCAATATACCCTCGGGCATCTTGAGCGAGTGGAGTTGATAGAGAAGCGGAGTGGCGAGATTCCGGGCCTGGCCCTTGCAGGCGGAAGTTATCGAGGGGTGGGGATTCCAAATTGTATCGAGAGTGGAGAGCAAGCCGTTTCAAAGATTCTCAACGAATGGGGAATTGATCTCGCCGAGGATCACATCGAGGAGAAGAGGTATTATTGAGCTATAAACCCTGTTTGCACTTCTTTAGAGGAACAAATAAACAGACAGGTTGGTTTCCTTTTGAAAAGGGGGCAGACCTTTTGTGAGAAAAGGATTCTGCCCCCTCTTTCGTTAATGGGTTTTGATTTTTTCTAAATCCAACTCTTCGAGAATCACTACTCCTTTGGATTTCATCTCATCGATGGCTTTTTGAGAGGTATCCGGGGCTACCCCGCGGCATAAATTCTTAATCAAAATGACCTTATAACCCGCCGCCACGGCATCAAGGGCAGTCGCCCTCACACAATAATCGGTGGCAATCCCATAGACGATCACCTTTTTAATTCCATCTTTTTTGAGAATCCTGTCCATCTCGGTTTTCTTTCCACCATCATCCTGGAAACCAGAATAACTATCATATTGAGGATCCATTCCTTTCTTCACGACGACTTTAAACAGGGTTTTATCCAGGAGGATTTCAGCTCCCGGGGTATTCTGAACGCAATGGGGAGGCCATAGGACTTGATCCTTTCCGTGAAGCTTGATCACGTCGAAGGCCTTTTTCCCGGGATGATTGGTGAAGAAAGAGGCATGATTTTTGGGATGCCAGTCCTGAGTGGCATAGATAGGATAACCTGAAGACTTAAGTTTCTTCGTGTTCTCCTCCACCGTCTTAACATAGGCCTCATCCGTCCCTTCTACGGCTAAGGAGCCATTTTTGAATTTGGTGAAGTCTCCCTGGACATCCACCACGATCACGCCAATCTTCTCTGTGGCCATAGTCCAACCTCCAATTAAAACTAAAATACAAATAGAAACCATACTAATGAAACTCCATCTCTTCATAATCCACCTCCTTTTTTGGATTGACTTGTAACCCCCTCGCTGAAGAGTTGAAATAAATTTAAGCCCGACAGGAGTATTTCCGAAACCCATAGAATGCGGATGGATTGAATATAAATATGTTCTACGAATCCATCCATCGTAGAAACGGGT
>JBBIMX010000090.1:0-7229 GCA_037444165.1 Deltaproteobacteria bacterium
GACAGGAATATTTCCGAAACCTATAGAATGGGGATGAATTGAAAATCAATAGATTAATTACTTGACAATAGATGTATTGTATTATATTGTATTTTATAAAATTGGGGGGGCAGATTGGGAAGAACTAAGACTGCAAGAACTATTTATATTGACAACGAACAGATTGAGGCTTTAAAAAAGCTCTCTCAAAGAACAAAAGTTCCTCAATCGGTATATGTGAGAGAGGCATTGGACATGCTTTTAGAGAAATATTCTGAACAATTAAAATTTGATTTCAAAACTTCGTCTCGAGGTTTAAGTGAATCATCCATGAGTGAAGGAAAGGAGGGATAGATTGACTGAGAATTTCCGTCTCCTCTATTTAAAATCGCAAGATCCAGAAAACTCATCCCTAAAAGAGACTTTGTCTCATTTTGATCCCTCTGAAAATATTTCCTTAAAAACCTATTCCCATCAAGAGATTTTAAGCCAGGCCATAGATGATTTAAGGCATCCGGATCCTAAAGTGAGAGCATTGGCCGTTCAATACTATATAGAAAAATCGAATCTATCCATTGCTTTACCCCTTTTACAGGAGATTTTAGAAGATGAGGATCCAGGGGTAAGGGCCCAAGCCCTTTTATCTTTAATAAAATTAGGGAATCCCATTATTTTTCCCTTTCTTAAAAAACATCTTAAAGATAAAGATGAAAAGGTAAGAAGGATTGCTCTCAAGGGGATCTTTCAGACTCAACAGAATATCGATATTAATCTTCTAAAACCACTTTTAAACGATGAGTCTCCTTGGGTGAGAAGGAAGATGGCAACCCTTTTAGGATGGAGGGAGGTGGAAGGAGGCCAAACCCTGCTTAGCGAGATGCTAAAGGATAAGGATTCCATGGTGAGAAAAGCAGCCCTTTCATCTCTCCTTATCCTTTATCCAGAAGAAGGGGAGACTCAGATGTGGAAAGCCATCAGTGATTCAAGTCATGAGATTCGAACATGGGTGAAGGCTCAGTTGAATCGAATGCTTCAAAAGCCAACTCAAAAGAGAATTAATCTTTGAACCCAAACGGAGGAATGATGAATCAGAGGGCCCGGATCCTTGGGGAAAGGGTCTATTCTCCATCCACCTTTGCCAAACTCCTCAGGATCTCCAAACAGGAACTTCTTGAGAAGGAAGCAAAGGGTCTCATTCCTCCTGCCCAGAGAGATGATAAGGGGGCTCGTTATTATAAACCGGAGGATGTGGTCAAGTATCGGAATTACCTTGGAATTCCCTCTCCAGTGAAGTCGGTTCGAAAACAGCTTTTTCTCAATTTTAAAGGAGGAACGGGAAAGAGTTCCCTCTCCGCCTCTTATGGTTTTCGTTTGGCCCAAATGGGATTTCGGACCCTTCTTATTGATCTTGATCCCCAGGGCCATCTGACTCAGTGTTTGGGACTTAATAGTGAGGCCTTTCCGAAAACCCTTTTTAATTCTCTGATAGGAAAAGAGGATATTGAAAATATCATCGTGAAGACAGACCTTTCCACTTTGGATATTATCCCTTCCAACCTCAATCTTTCTCCCATTGAGCTTTCGCTCTTTTCAATGAACTCGAGAGAATTTCGATTGAAACGATTGCTCAGTACCATTGAAATGAATTATGATGTGATCGTTATGGATGCCTCTCCGAGCATTGGACTTCTCAATCTTAATGCCATCCTCGCTTCCAATGACCTTCTCATTCCTGTCCTCGCAGACTTTCTTTCTTACCATGGACTCAAGATTCTCTTTGAAACCCTTTCCACCATTGAGGAGGACTTCTCCTTTGTGTTTGAAAATATTTTCATCTTTTTGAATCGATACAATGACTCCCATCGCATTTGTAGGCGATCGAAAAAGGCCCTGGAGACCCATTATAAAAAATACCTAGTCCGCACCGTGATTCGACAGGATACAAAGATTGCAGAGGCGACCAGCCTCGGCACTCCCATCTTTTTGTTTGCCCAATCCTCGAAAGGAGCTGAGGATATTCAGAGCCTTATCGACGAGATCTTTGGGTTGAAAGGAAATGGACATGACGGATGAATTCACCAACAATGTAGCTCAAAAATTCCCAAACACCCTGAACAAGGAAGGGGTTGAAAAGCCATGGGATGTTCCGGAACCAAAGGTTATTTCTCCAATCCGGAAGGGAGAGGAGTTGAGGCGAGAAGAGATTGCCGATCGGATTCATCTTCTTTATTCTGAGCTTCGTTCTTCCCTCACCATTCCCTCGGCCTTAGAATTTGATCTCAAGAGGGCCACTCGGGTTTTGGAGGAGATCAATAAAATGAAGGCCGAGGTGGAACGGATTATCGAGATGTTAAAGGCCATGGAAGCCTATATGAAAGAGCGATTGAGATAAAGTAGGCTTCCTTCCTGGTAGGGCTCTTCACGAATAAAAATGGAGGGTAGAGAATGAAAGGAAAGAGCCAGGTATTAGAGGCCGATGGGTTCGATAGGATTATTGCGGAAAAAATGCCCAAGATGAAAAAGGCGGAAGAACCTTTTTATTCTGTAAAAGAAGAACCCCCTGTATTTGAAGAGCCCAAGGACGAGGAGAGATTGGAAAGAAGGGTTGAGAAAAAAGTCCTTTTCGAAACTCCTGACGCCCGATTCTCTCCAGGAGACCTGGATCTCTCCGCTCTCATTGAGGATCTCCATCATCAACTCCTTCTCTCCCAGAAGACTCAGAAAGCGATGGAATTGGATAGGATTTCCTATGAAAGAAAGATTCATCATCTCACTCAGGAAAATAAGGATCTCCAGAGCCAACTGGAGGGTCTTCAACAGGAACTTCAACGATTAAAAGAGAAGGCTTTGGAGCTTAACTACCTTAAAGAGGAGAATGAAGAGGCCTTAGAGAGGATCAGAGATTTACAGCAGGAATTGAGGATTACGAAAGACGCTCTGACCAAGGTCCTAAAAGAGAAGGAAGAGGCTTCTCGCCGTGTTCAAGAGCTGGAGTATCAATTGGATCAGTTAGAGCTTACCAGGATGAAGGAGAGATGGAAGGAGAAAGAGACCTCCCATTTTAATGAAGAGAATCTTCAGCTCCGAGCGAAGTTAGAAGAGACGCTGGCTCAAAATTTGGAACTGGAGAAGAAATACGAGGTTCTTAAAAGATCCTTCCAAGAAGTTAAGGAATCCCTCACCCTTCTAAGGGACTCTTGCAAGAAGAATTATTATCAAATTTCAGATCCACCGGATTGATCTCTTCCTTTAGATATCATAAAGAAGAGAGAAGCCCTCATCTCGAACCCCTTTGAGCATACCTTCGGGCCACCTTATCCCTCCTTCGTTTTGCCTCTTGTCTTTTCCTTTTTCTCTTTACAGAGGGTTTCTCGTAGGCTCTTCTCTTCTTTAGTTCTTTTAAGATTCCATCTTTCGCCATTTGACGCTTTAGAGCCTTTATCGCATTCTCGATCTGATTATCCTGAACTCGGACCTCCAAAGAAACCCCCTTTCTTTTTTAAATTAGAGTCCCACTCCAAGCTGTGGAAGATTACCTTCCTCTATCCCTTTTTCGTCTGAAACCCCCTTCCTTTCGCCTCTGGGTATGAGCTTGACTCACGATTAAGGTCCGATCCATAAAAGTCTTTCCATTGAAGAGAGAGATAGCCTTTTCGGCCTCAGAAGGTGAGGCCATCTCTACAAACCCAAAACCTCTTGATCTTCCTGAATAGGAATCCAATGGAATCTTGACCGATTGGACTGTACCTGCCTCTGAAAAAAGACCTTTTAAATCTTCCTCAGAGGCACGAAAAGAAAGGTTTCCTACATAAAGCTTTTGGTTCATCTCTATATTCCTCCTTAAAATCAAAACCCCCAGGACTTTTTAAAGAGTCTCTGGGGGTTCCCAAAAACTTTTCAAAAGTACAGGAGATCAAGATTGATTTTTAAGATTGCTTTATTTATATTCCAAAATCCCTTTCCATGTCAAGGAATTTTTTCACTATAAGGCAATCCCTCACTCAGAGGTGGGGAATAAGCCCGAGAGGGGTGTTAGGAGAGATTTTTAAAAATTTGACAAATTAAAAATAATAAGTTAATTTTATAAAGTTTTTCATTTGTCCAATTTCTTATTTGGTCGTAGATATATAACTTATTGAATTAATTATTTTTTTAATGGGGAAAAGAAATGCCCACAATTAGTCAATTGGTTCGTAAAGGAAGAATAAAGGTCAAGAAGAAGACCTCTGCCCCTGCTCTTACGGGTTCTCCTCAAAAAAGAGGGGTTTGTATTCGTGTCTATACCACTACTCCGAAAAAACCCAACTCTGCCCTTCGAAAGGTGGCCCGAGTTCGATTGACCAATGGGATGGAGGTAACTGCCTATATTCCAGGAATTGGTCATAATCTCCAGGAACATTCGGTGGTCTTAATTCGAGGAGGTAGAGTGAAAGACCTTCCAGGGGTTCGATATCATATCATTCGGGGCGCCCTTGATTCTGTTGGCGTTCAGGATCGAAAACAGGGTCGCTCCCGTTACGGAGCCAAAAAACCCAAGTAAATAAAGAGTGGTCCTCTTATAAAATGATTGATGAATAAGAAGAGGGAACGTTTATGCCCAGAAAAAGGGAAGTAAAGAAAAGAGAAATACCTCCTGATCTTAAGTATCAGGATACCCTTGTCTCTAAATTTATAAATTGCTTGATGAGGAAGGGGAAGAAGAGTGTGGCCGAACGTATTTTTTACCGAGCCCTTGATCTGATCAAGGAGAAGACTCATTCGGATCCATTAAAAATATTTTATCAGGCCATGGAGAATGTGAAACCCCTCGTGGAGGTTCGACCCAGAAGGGTGGGAGGGGCCACCTACCAGGTTCCGGTGGAGGTAAGGCCTGAAAGGAAAATCTCATTAGCAATTAGATGGCTTATCAGTTATGCCAAACAACGTTCAGAGAAGACGATGGAGGAGAAACTTTCAGCCGAACTGATCGATGCGGCAAATAATCGTGGAGCCTCCATTAAAAAGAGAGAGGATACCCATAAAATGGCGGAGGCGAACAAGGCCTTTGCTCATTATCGATGGTAAAGGACCCTCTCCAATTGGCTGTGAGTTTGAGGTTTATGTGGTCAACTAATTTATCAATCGGACGAATTCGAAATATTGGAATTATGGCCCATATCGACGCCGGAAAGACGACGACGACAGAGCGAATCCTTTACTACACAGGGGTCACTCATCGAATTGGAGAGGTAGACGAAGGTTCTGCCACGATGGATTGGATGGAGCAGGAGAAGGAGAGAGGAATTACCATTACCTCTGCCGCCACGACTTGTTTTTGGAGGGATCATCGGATCAATATCATTGATACCCCAGGCCATGTAGATTTCACCATCGAGGTAGAACGTTCCCTCAGGGTCTTAGACGGGGCGATCGCTGTGTTCTGTTCTGTGGGAGGAGTGGAACCCCAATCTGAGACCGTCTGGAAGCAGGCAGACCGATATGAAATTCCAAGGATTGCCTTTATTAATAAGATGGATCGAGTAGGGGCTGATTTTGAAGGTTGCCTTCAGATGATGATCGATCGCCTCCATACCGTCCCCCTCCCCCTTCATCTCCCTCTTGGAAAGGGGGAGGATTTTCAAGGGGTCATCGATCTGGTCTCTATGAAAGCGATTATTTATGATTCCCAGAGCCTTGGGGTCCTTTTTAAAGTCGTTGAGATTCCAGATGGCTATCAGGAAGAAGCCCTGAGGCAGAGGTCGATCCTTCTTGAGAGACTATCCGAATGGAATGAATCCTTGATGGAGAAATTTATTGAAGGAGAGGAAATCTCCGTTCTTGAGATCAAAGAGGCTGTTCGAGAAGCAACCCTGAAACGGAAAGCAACGCCTGTTCTCTGCGGCTCAGCCTTTAAGAATAAAGGGATCCAGCCTCTTCTGGATGCCATCGTAGACTATCTTCCCTCTCCCTTGGACCTTCCCCCAGTGAAGGGGTTTGACCTCAATGGTCAGGAAAAGAGTTTTTCTGCTCATAATGGTCATCCCCTATCGGCCTTGGCCTTTAAAATCATGAACGATCCCTATACAGGACAACTTACCTTTTTCCGGATCTACTCAGGATCGCTCCGATCCGGAGAAACTGTTTTTAACTCCAGAAAAGGGAAGAAGGAGCGCATTGGTCGGCTTCTAAAAATGCATGCCAATAAAAGGGAAGAGATTGAAGAGGTCTCTGCAGGAGAGATTTTTGCTGCCGTTGGCCTCAAAAATACCACGACAGGGGATACGATATGTAGCGAAGAGGACCCCATCATCCTCGAGGCAATGAGTTTTCCCGAGCCGGTCATTTCAGTAGCCATTGAGCCTAAAAATAAAGGATCGATTGAGAAACTCTCCACCTCCCTTCATAAGCTTTCCCTGGAGGATCCTTCATTCAAAATAAAAACCGATGAGGAAACAGGTCAGACCCTCATCTCCGGGATGGGAGAACTCCATCTCGAAATCATCGTGGATCGTCTTCTCAGAGAATTCAAAGTGGAGGCCAATGTAGGGAAACCCCAGGTGGCTTACCGGGAGACGATCACCAAACCCGTTAAGGCCGAAGGCCGCTACATTCGTCAATCTGGAGGAAGGGGCCAATATGGGCATGTCTGGTTAATCCTAGAGCCCCAGCCTCCTGGAAAGGGATTCGAGTTTGTGAATCGAATTATAGGAGGAACGATCCCCAGAGAATATATTCCATCCATTGAAAAGGGTGTCATAGAGGCCATGGAGAGAGGAGTCTTAGCCGGATTTCCAATGGTGGATATTAAGGTCACCCTTATCGACGGATCTTATCATGAGGTGGACTCATCGGATCTCGCTTTTAAAATCGCTGGGTCTATGGCCTTCAAGGAAGCCGCGAGTCGAGCCCATCCTATTCTTCTGGAACCATTGATGTCCATTGAAATTATTACGCCTGAGGAATTTGTAGGGCAAGTCCTCAGTGATCTTACTTCACGGAGAGGAAAGACGACGAAGGTAGAATATCGGCGGGGGACCAATGTCATCATTGGAGAGGTTCCATTGGCCCACACCTTCGGCTACGTCACCGATCTCCGCTCTCTTACTCAGGGGAGGGCCACCTTTACTCTAAGGTTTTCTCATTACGCTCCAGTGCCCTCTTCCATCAGCGAGGAAATTATTTCAAAACTTAAGAAGGTCGCCTGAGGGGACCGATAAAAGAAGGAGGGTTTGAGCCATGTCGAAGCCGAGGTTTGAGAGGACGAAGCCGCA
>JBBIMX010000091.1:0-6762 GCA_037444165.1 Deltaproteobacteria bacterium
CTGCGGCACACAAAGGGGATTACTACCGTTGCTTCCTTCCGGACCTGGCGGGGTTTGTAATCTTTTGTTGCGCAGGACCCGGCCATCAACAAGCTTTTTTAATTCTCCTCATCCCATACCGAGAACTTGGCGGAGAGGGTGGGATTCGAACCCACGGGGCTTTCGCCCACCGCTTTTCGAGAGCGGCGCCTTAAACCTCTCGGCAACCTCTCCTTTTAATAAAAATAGCGGAGGTCGTCGAATTTGGCGGAGAGAGAGGGATTCGAACCCTCGATCCCGTTTTAGCAGGATACTCGCTTAGCAGGCGAGCCCCTTCGGCCTCTCGGGCATCTCTCCGGGCTTCACTTTCCTCTTTTCTTTTTAAAAAAGTTCTTTAAGAGATCGGAGCATTTTTTTTCGAGAATCCCACCCTGAACTTCAATCCGATGATTCAACCCGTTCTCTTTGAAAAGTTTAAATCTTGATTCGACCGCACCAAATTTTTTTTCCCAGGTCCCGAATACTAATCGTGAGATTCTCGCATGAATCATCGCAGAGGCGCACATGAGGCATGGCTCTGCAGTCACATAAAGGTTCGTATGGTTGAGTCGGTAATTTTTTAATAACCGACCTGCCTTTCGAAGCACAAGGATTTCTGCATGGGCTGTTGGATCATTTAGCTGAATGCATCGATTATGATTCTTTGCAACAATCCTTTCCCCTAAGGATAAAACGGCACCGATCGGGACCTCTCCCTGTTGAGCCGCCTTCCTGGCCTCTTCAAGGGCTATTTTCATCAATGCTTCGTCTGACTCTCTTCTTCTCATTGACCATCGAATTCGATCACAGATACATTTTTATCACACTTCCTCTTCGATTTCAAATCCCCGCCGAGTGTCCATGGAGGACAGAAGAGGAATATGAAGGGGGCTTGAGAAGGATGAAATTTTTATCGACGAGAAAAGTGTTTCAGAGACCACTTCCATGCGGTTTCAATAATCTCATCGATCGATTCATAACGGGGTTTCCAGCCGAGTCTCTCCATTGCCTTTTGACTACTGCTGATGAGAATGGGAGGGTCTCCTTCCCTTCTTTCAGACTCGACCACTTTAAATTCTCTACGCGTTACTTTCTTCGCTGCCTCGATTACTTCCCGAACAGAATGACCATATCCGTTGCCTAAATTAAAAGAGTCACTTCGTTCTTTGTGGATAAGATATTGAAGGGCTTTGAGATGAGCCTCGGCCAGATCCATGACGTGGATATAATCTCGAATGCAGGTTCCGTCTTTCGTAGGATAATCTGTTCCATAGATCTTCACTTCTGACCGAAGACCCAAGGCGGTATAAAGAACAAGAGGAATGAGATGGGTTTCTGGCTGGTGGAGTTCTCCTATCTCTCCATCCGGGTCGGCACCGGCAGCATTGAAATATCTTAAATTGATGTGTTTGAGGCCATAAGCCCGTTCATAATCTTTCAGCACCTCTTCGATAATCAGTTTCGTCCGACCATAAGGATTGATCGGCCTCTGGGGATGATCCTCCGAAATGGGAATCGTTTCGGGAAGGCCATAGGTAGCACAGGTGGAGGAGAAAATAAAATATTCCACACCAAAGGTGCGCATCACCTCAAGAAGTTTCAATGTTCCCATCACATTATTTTGGTAATATCTTTCTGGATCAAAGATGGATTCCTCAACCAGGGCAAAGGCACTGAAATGCATCACTGCCCCAATCCTATACTTTTCAAAACAGGATCGGAGTTGCTCTTCCTTCAATAGATCTCCTTTAACAAACTCCCCCCACTTTGCAAATTCCCGATACCCTCGACTCAGATTGTCGAAGACGACGGTCTTGAACCCATTCTGATGAAGGAATTTATTGACATGAGCTCCAATATATCCAGCCCCTCCTACGACCAAGATATAATCCTTCATAAGGACCTCCCAATGGAAAGGGTTTAAACCTTTTGAGTCTTTCGGTTTCTTGTTTTAAAAAAATAATAAAGGATAAAAAGAGCAAGGACAATCCCAAAGAAATCAAGAAAGAGATCCATGACGGAGGCGTTCCGACTTGGGAGATAGGATTGATAGATCTCATCAGCCATCCCGATGGCCAGAGTGATGACCCCCGCTCGAAAGAAAGCTCTTTTTTCGTTGATCTGAATTTGAGCGAGTGAGATGCCTGGATGAGTCGAAGGGGTTTTGGGGGACGGAGGGAAGGAGAAGATGAGCAGGAGGCTAAGCATTCCATAAAGGGGGATATGAAGGAGGCTATAGGGATTAAAGCGGGAGAGGTCTTTCGCCATGGGGGAATCGGCCAACACAAAGATCGCTCCAATATAGAGGAGGGTCATCATTCTTAGAATAAATCTCATCCGCGTCCTTTGAGCATCCCTCACTGAATCCTTTATTGCTCTTATACTTCACTTCTATTTTTTCGTCAAATAAAATAGTTGTCATTCGTTTCTAAATTCGATAACATTTTATTTAAGCGAAGGGTCCCAAAATATCTCAACCCAAAGATCAAAGGAGAAGAAGATGGATAGAGAATGGAAAGAGCTGTTGGAGCAGAAGTTTCTCATTTTTTCAAAAAGGGAAGACATAGAAAGATTAAGGCAAGAGGTTCTCTCCCAATTCTTTAAGCTCAGAGAGGAGCATAGAGACTCCATTCTCCAATGGGTGAAGGAGATAAAGGAGGCCATCGAAAAACTGAAGGAGGAATGGAGGAGCCCAAATTGGGAGTCGGCTATAAAAGGGATAGGAAAAGAGGTCGAGGAGATTTCGAATCGTTTAAATCAAGAGATACGGAGAGAACTTCAATGGGTGAAAGAGGGACTCGAGAGTGTCTCGGAACACTTAAAGGGAGAGATCACATCCAGCCTTCAGAGAATTAAAGAAGAAAGTTGGTCTCAAATTTCATCCTCCAGTGAAGAGACCCGGATGAGCCTTCAGGAGATTCGAGAGATCCTTAAAACGCTTGAGGAAAGGATAAGCCGCATCGCTGAGGAGAGGACCATGGTGAGTGAAAAGTTGAAGGAAGGCTTTGAGGCTGTCAAGGAGGAATTGGGGTCCATGATTCGATTCTCCTATGGAGATCTGGAGAGACGGCTCAATGCCCTGGAGGCTCGGGTGAAGGCTCTTGAAAAGATGATCCTTCCGTGATTTCGATCCTGGAATTCCTCACTGAAGCGGGGGAAATAAATTTAAGCCCGACAAAAATATTTCCGAAACCCATGGAACACTTCCAATACCTCTCTCGGGCTTATTCCCCACTTCTAGTGGATCACTCGATCCTCCCCTTTTTCTTCCTTTTCAAGGGGAGCCTTGAGAGAGAAGTTTCTTCAAGCCAAAAGCGTTTTTCACGGCAAATCCAAAGGCGTCGTTATTGAAATAGACAAAAATCTCTCTGACCTTTCTCTTCCACGAAAGAATCTTGGCGGCCCACTGCTTCAATTCCTGATCCGAATAGTTGGAACCATAGAGCACCTCACCCCCGTGAAGACGGAGATAGACGAAATGGGAGGTAATCCTTTCTTTATAAGGGAGACCCGAACCATGGGCTATACAGAAGGCAAATTTGAAATCGGTTAGGATCTCAAAGGCTTCCTCACAAAACCAGCTTTCATCTCTGAACTCAAACGCATGGCGGAGGGATTTTGAAGAGGGAAGGGTTGAGAGAAGAACACAGAATTCTTCCAGCCTCTCTTTTTTAAATGGAAACCGTGGAGGAAGTTGCCAGAGAAGGACTCCCAATTTTTCCCTTAACAAAGAGGCATGGCTTAATAGAAGAGAAAGGGGCTCCCGGCAATCGTTTAGCCGTTTTATGTGGGTAATATACCGGCTCCCTTTGACCGAAAAGAGGAATCCCTTTGGAGTCCTCTCATACCATCCTTCGAAGGTCTCTTTCTTAGGAAGACGATAAAAGGAGACATTGAGTTCAACGGTTTTAAAATATTGGGAGTAAAATTCAAGCCATTTCCTCTGAGGAAGATCAGAGGAGTAAAAAACCCCATTCCCCCAATGAGGGTAATTGTAGCCACTTGTCCCAATAAGAATCATGATTCAAAGGGTAGGATAATTCCTCTCCCTCGAGATGAATTTTTAATGAAAATAATTTTTATTCCTCGACTCCCTTTTAAACCACTTTCTCCTGTAATATTTCTGCCTGAGCTTTTGTCGGAAGAAGGGATAGGCCATGTAAAAGAGCCCAAAAAGGAGTCCTCCAAGATGGGTGAGGTGAGCGATTCCTCCTCCCGTTCCTTCAAGAGATGAAAAGAGTTCAATCAGACCGTAAAGGATTACCAAATACTTTGCGGGAATCGGGAAGAGAAAGTAGATGAAGATGGGTCGGTTAGGGAAGAGCCACCCAAAGGCTAATAAGATTCCATAGATAGCACCAGAGGCTCCAATCACGGGAATGAATTGGTTGGGGGAGAGGAGGACCGTTAAGATCCCTGCTCCGATTCCACAAAAAAGAAAATAGAAGAGGAATTTCTTTGACCCCCAGTAGTGTTCCAACTCCCCTCCAAACATCCAGAGGGCTAAGAGATTGAAAAGAAGATGGGTGATGCCTCCGTGAAGAAAGAGATAGGTAAAGAGTTGCCAGAGAAAGTATTTTTTCCAAACCAGCAGAGGAACCAATCCCAGGTAAAAGGTGATCCTCTGACTCACGAGGAGTTGGAGGAGGAAGATGGCGCCCATCAGGATCATCAATTTTTTAATGAGAGGAGGGAGACCATAACCCAAAGAGAATCGGTAACGGTAATAAGTCATGATGGTCCTCCAAAGAGGATTTTCTTAGAATCGAATTCCATACTTTTTAATCTTATATCGAAGCACCCGTTCGCTAATTCCCAAGCTCTCAGCGGCCTTTGTCTGCACTCCCTGATGATCTCGAAGAGCCTTGAGGATGAGATCCTTTTCTAATTCTTCCAGAGATTCAGGAAGCGTTTTGGGCTTCCCTAACGATTCCCACTCCTTTTCGGATTTTTCGTCCTGGAGATGAAAGGGAAGGTCTTGAGTGGTAATGATTTCTCCTCGGCAAAGGACAACAGCTCTTTCAATCATATTCTCAAGCTCTCTCACGTTACCGGGATAGGAGTAACGGAGAAGAAGCATCCGAGCTTCTTGAGACAGGTTAGTGACCTTTTTTTGATTCAATTGAGAATATTTTTTTAAGAAATAGTCGATCAGGGGAGGAATGTCCTCTTTTCTTTCTCGAAGAGGAGGAATAAAAATGGAGATCACGTTGAGTCGATAATAGAGATCCTCTCTAAACTCACCCCTTTTCATTGCTTCCTCAAGATTCCGGTGGGTGGCCGCAATCACCCTCGCCTCGGTCTTAAGGGTGAGGTTGGATCCTAATCTCTGAAATTCCCTTTCCTGTAAGACCCTTAAGAGTTTTACCTGAAGAACCGGTGAGAGTTCTCCGATTTCATCGAGAAAGAGGGTTCCCTCACTGGCCTCTTCAAAACGTCCGATCCTTCTCTGAAGAGCCCCTGTAAAGGCCCCCTTTTCGTGACCGAAAAGTTCGCTTTCAAGAAGGGTTTCCGGAATCGCTGAACAGCTTACTTTGACAAAGGGTTTCTCTGCACGAGGAGAGGCATAATGAATGGCATTGGCGATGAGTTCCTTACCTGTTCCACTTTCTCCCCGAATCAAAACCGTAGAGGAGCTGGGGGCGACCCGGGCGACCAGATTCATCACCTCTTCCATTTTCGGGCTCTGATAAATGATGTGTTTAAAAGTATATCGTTCTTTGAGCTGGGCTTTTAAGAGCTTGTTCTCATGGATCAGACGAGATCTTTCCAGAACCTTCTCAAAGATGAGGAGGAGTTCATCGAGGTCAATCGGTTTGGTGAGATAGTCCAGGGCCCCTTCCTTCATCGAGGCAACTGCTGTCTCCACCGTTCCATAGGCCGTCATCATCACCACCGGGAGCTCGGGAGAGAGACGACGGATCTCGCGAAGGGTTTGGAGCCCATCGAGTTCAGGCATTTTATAATCGATCAGGGCAATATCATACACACTCTCTCGAAGCCTCTGAAGAGCCTCACGGCCACTTCCCACCCCATCGACCTCAAACCCCTCCTTCCTCAGAAACCCTTCGAGGAGTTCTCGCTGGGGTTTTTCATCTTCGGCAATCAGAATTCTTCCCTTCTTCATTTCCCTTAATAAGGTTTAAAGATTTCTCTCAGGATTTAGATTCTTCCTTTTTACTCTTAGGTAACGTAATCGTCACCCGAGTTCCCATTCCCGATTCACTTTCTACTTTGAGCTCTCCTCCGTGAGCTTCAATGATTCGATGGGCGATCGGAAGACCCAATCCCATTCCTTTCTCTTTGGTCGTGTAGTAATAATCAAAGATTCGCTTCATCTGGTCAGGGGCAATTCCACAACCCGTATCGGAAAAGACAATCTCAACTCGATCTCGAAAGGAGCGAGTCAAGATCGTGAGGGTTCCTCCATTTCCCATCGCCTCCATTCCATTCTTCATAATATTGATCAACGCCTGTGTCAACTTTTCCTCATCGATAAGGAGAGTGGGGAGGTCAGTAGGTTCTAAGCGAAGGGTGATCTGTCTGGAAATGGCTTCCTCTTTAAAAAGGTTGATCAAATGTTCGAGGAGCGGACCGAGCATGGTCTCTTTCAGGTGAAGCTGAAAAGGACGGGAGAGGTTTAAAAACTGCTCAATGATGTCATTAACCCTTCGAATCTCTTTATGGATAAGGGAGGTAAAAGAGAGGTACTCCTCTTTTTTGGATTCCTCCTGAGGGGAATAT
>JBBIMX010000092.1:0-6605 GCA_037444165.1 Deltaproteobacteria bacterium
CCTTTCGTTTCTCAGTCCCCTTAAAAATCATATGTTCAATAAAGTGACACATCCCTGCCTCTTCATCCCTTTCATCCGCACTTCCTACATTCACCCAAATCTGGAGGGAGACGACAGGGGCATTCCGATTCTCTTGGAGGACCACCCGCATTCCATTTTCCAGAGAGAAACGACGAATCCTTTCTTCAGAAAAGGACCATTCGATCTTACAAAGAAGGATGAAATATAAAAGGAAAAAGAAAACGGAGAGAGGACGATAGCGTTTCATCGATGTTTTCCTATCTTTGAATCCATCTTTCCTTTTAAAAAATTATAAAGGATCGTCTCCAAAAAAACAAAGAGCAAAGGAATCCATCGCTCTATGGTGGGATAAGCCCGAGAGGGGAAGGAGAGAAATCCATCCACGTTCTTATTTAAATTATCCTAACCCAATGCCTTTCTTCCAGCTCTAAAGGCCTTTAGATTGAGGTCATGGATTTTGGGGGGAAGATGGCTCAGGAGATTTCGCTCCCATACCTCTTCGGAGAAGTGAAAGAAGGTGGAGAAGGCCCCAAGGATCACGATATTAGCGGCTCTGGGATCTCCACATTCCATGGCCAGATCCAGACCCTGGACGGTATATACCCGGCCATTAAAAAATTTTTTGAACTGGCCAACAATATCCTCCGGATACTTCATCTTTCCAAGGTTGACTGCCGGTGGGAAAATCTCCTGAAGGTTCAGAAGCACCTTTCCTTCTTTCTTTAACCAGTTGATATATCTTAATCCTTCAAGAAGCTCCATGGAGACCAAATAATCAACCTCTCCATATTTGATGAGAGGGGAGTAGACCTTCTTTCCGAACCGGAAATGGGTGGTCACATCTCCTCCTCGTTGGGCCATTCCATGGACCTCACTCTTTTTCACATCATATCCCATCTCATGAAATACGGTACAAAGAATATCGCTTGCAAGGATCGTCCCCTGTCCCCCTACTCCTGAAAGCAGGACATTTGTCACCCGTTCTTCCATATCTCAACCTCCTTAGGCCTCTCCAGGAACGATGGCCTCAAACTTACAGATCTGACTGCAAAGACCACAACCCGGGCATTGTAATCGATTGATTTGAACCACCCCTTTTCGTTTATGACCATCCTGGGTCAGAGCCTCCTCCTCGGAAACCCCTCTCCAACTGATGGCTGGACACCCTGCCTCGAGACAGAGTCCGCATCCCCTACATTTTTCCGTCAACACCCTGTAAAAAGGATGCTCAAACTTTCTCTTTTCCCTTCGATGAAGCATGCAGGGCGAATTGACCGTGATAATCACAGAGGGCTCGTCTCGTTCGACTTCCTCTTTGATCATCTCCATCGTCTCTTTAAGATTGTAAGGGTCTACTTTTCGAATGTGCTTTACCCCTAAGGCCCTGGCCAATTCTTCGAAATCGATCCGATGGGTCGGTTCTCCAGTAACGGTATATCCTGTCCCTGGATGTTCCTGAAGTCCTGTCATTCCGGTTGTCCGGTTATCGAGAATGATGGTCGTAGAATTCCCTTTATTATAGACCACATCCATCAAAGGTGTGATTCCAGCATGGA
This sequence comes from Deltaproteobacteria bacterium, assembly GCA_037444165.1. Taxonomy (GTDB): domain Bacteria; phylum Desulfobacterota; class BSN033; order BSN033; family UBA1163; genus CALIBK01. The sequence goes on from JBBIMX010000092.1 coordinate 1,578, forward strand.
GGAAGGTCGAATCTCCAATGACCGCGCAACATTTTCCGAGGCCTTCTTTCCCGAGGGCCTTCATCGCCCCAAAAGCTCCGCCCACTCCTGCTCCCATGCAGATTGTGGAATGAATGGCATTGAGGGGGGGTGCTGTAGCCAATGTATAACAACCAATATCCCCAAAGGTAAAAAGCCCCAGTTTTTTGATGGCATAGAATAAGGCACGATGGGAACAGCCCGAGCAGAGGTTAGGAGGTCTCTGTGGAAGTTCCTCTGTAGGGACTCTCACTTTAGGGGGTCTGTATTTCTTCCCTTTTAATGCCCTTTCGATAATTTCGGGAGAGAGTTCATAATGGTTAGGAATGACATCCTTTCCATGGAAAATCCTTATCCCCATCGCCCGGATCTCGGTTTCGAGGAAAGGATCGAGCTCCTCCACGATGATGATCTTTTTTACTTTGCGAGAAAATTCAGAGATGATCTTTTGGGGCAGGGGCCAGACCATCCCAAGCTTCAAATAGGAGTATTCAGGAAAGACTTCTTTGGTATAATTATAGCAGACCCCACTCGTAATCACCCCAATCTTTGGATCATTCATTTCGATCGTATTATATTTGAATTCGTTTGCGAACTCTTCCAGTTTTTTCATCCTCTCCTCAACCCATTTTCGTCTGATTCTCACGTAGATCGGAACCATGGTATACTTTGGGGCATCCTTTTTATCTAAACCCAATGGAATAGAAGATTCTTTCCGTTCTTCAAGTTTCACAGGAGAGAAGGAATGGGCGACCCGGGTTTCTGTCCTCACCAACACCGGGGTATCGAACTGTTCGCTGAGTTCAAAGGCCATTTTGGTGAATTCCTTACATTCTTGGGAATCGCAGGGTTCGAGCATGGGTACCTTTCCAAACCTTGCCCAGTGACGACTATCCTGTTCATTCTGGGAGCTATGGGAGGATGGATCATCCGCGACGATGATCACCAGTCCTCCTTTGACTCCTGTATAAGAAACGGTCATGAATGGATCCGAAGCGACATTCAGGCCCACATGTTTCATAGAAGCCATAGCCCTTGCTCCTGCAAAGGAGGCCCCTATAGCCACTTCCAGTGCTACCTTCTCATTGGGAGACCATTCCGTCAGCACATCCTCTTTATATTCCTGTGCGAGGGCCGAAAGAATTTCACTACTGGGTGTACCTGGATAGGCACAGGCCACTTTTACCCCTGCCTCCCAAGCTCCCCTTGCAATCGCATAATTGCCTTGTAATATTTTCTCCATAGGTCCTCCTGAAAAATTAAAGCTTTTTTCAACTTATAAAAATTTCTAAGTAAAAATTTCTATCAAAGACATTGTTCTTTTTCTCACAATTTAACCAATTTAAAAAAAATGTCAAGTCAAGCCTCACCCGAGCTGTAATCCATCACCTATCTCCTTTTAAGAGAGTCTTCTTCAAGTTTGGATATCTTCCGGAGGATGGAATTGGCCATGGATGATTTTGGAAATACCCTTAAAAAGGTCTGATAATTTTCTAAGGCCTCTTTGGTTTTACCCATCTTTTCATAACATCGAGCCATATGGAAATAGAGATTCGTCCACTGGGGAATCTCCTCTAACTTAAGGATCTCTTGATAAGCCTCGAGGGCCTTATCGAACTCCTTCTTCCCTTCATAGGCATACCCCAATCCTTCCAGGGCGAAGAATCGATAGAGTTTTTCTTTCCTGGCTTGGTCTAAGAAAGCTCGATAGGCCTTCAGGGCTTCATCAAATTCATTTAATTTGAGATGGAGGTCTCCTTTGTAGAGAAGGGAGAATCTTCCTGGAGAAGTTCTGGGAAAAGAGGACTGAATTTCATCGAATTCTTTTATAAGCCCTTTCAGTTCCTGGACGTTCTCTTCTTTAAAAGGGGAGGTGAGCCTCTGATACTTTTCTACGGCCTGATGGAACTTCTCAGCGGCCTCTTCCTCTTTTTTTCTTTCCCAACTCTGAAATAGATAAAAGGCACCAATCAGGAGAACAACCAGGATTCCCCCCAGGAGAATTTTTTTTCGATGACGAAGAATAAAGGTGAGAGACTTCTCTGTAAGACTAATCAATTCATCCGGTTTCTTTAACTTCTTTTTGATAATCTTCTTTTTTACCTTCATCCTCTATCCTCCTGCTCCATTTCCATCGATTTAACTCGTTCGCCCAGTCCGTAATATTCTTTTATCTCCAACCCTTAGGGTCAACTTGATTTGATCAAAGTACTCGATGATCGGAATCATATATTTTCTTGAGACTTTGGTTATCTCTTTAAATTGAGCAGTCGTAATTTCTTTATGCTCCTGGAGATAGCGGGTTAATTCCTCCTTTAGCTGATGGAAGGGACGGTGATGGAGATAGATTCCTTCCTTTATTTTTATAAATGTTCCTTGATGAACGAGGTGATCAAAGATGGTCTGAAGACGATCCTCCTCTTCAGACCATTCCTCGGCTAATTCTTTAGGAGATGGGGGTTGGAGCCCTCCCTTCAAGATGGCCTCTTCCACTCTCTTGACCAAACCCTTTTCATCCCTGGAGGAAACACTGTGTGTTGAAAGTCTCAAGAGATCTTTTTCGAGAATGACCTCCCCGGACTGCAGAAGGTCATTAAGAAGCATTTGATACAACCTTGTATCCATCTCCAGAGGAAGCTTCGTTCTCAGCTCTTCCCGCGCCAATCCAGATTTGAGAGGAAAACGCTGATGAAACTCTTTTAATTGCTGAAGGACCGTTGCTTTCAATTGGTGATAATGAGAGAGATGGATCACCTTAGACCTCTCCGGATCGATATAGAGAATCTCCCCTTTTTCATCCATTGTCTTAAGAAGGAGTTGCAATTCCCCTGGCAGAAGGGCTGTCCTTCTTAACAAATCCTCCTGGGTGATTCCTCCCCTTCCCGCCCTTAAGAGGGAATGACGGAGAATCTCCTCTTTATTCCCCTCTCTCAAAAGGGTTAAATCATTAATGACGGCTTCTGAGAATCGTTTATGCTTTTCTGGATAGGGGTCTAACACGACTCCCCCGCCGATCGTTTGAATATGGGAGGATCCTCTGATCACAAAACGGTCCTGCTGCATCGCCACGACAGGTCGATCCAGTCTTAATTGGGCAAACCCTCCTTCTCCAGGGACCAGTTCTTCTTTGTCAAGGAGCTGAATCGTCGCGTTAGCCAGTAAGGTTCCAATATGAAACCGCTGAACGGTCCTGTTCTTCAATGGTCTTTCAGCGGTAGTGAGATGTTCAAGGTAGACATCCAGAAGAGTGGTTGGAACGAGAGTGTTTGGACGAACAATCACCTCCCCCCTTTCGATCTGAGAGGTCTCTACTCCCTGAAGATTGATGGCTGCTCGTTGACCGGCCACAATTCTTTCGACAGGTTGATTATAGACCTGCAAGCTCCTCACCTTGGCTTTCAAACCTGAAGGAAGGATCTGAACCGACTCCCCTAAGGAAAGATTTCCGGAGACTACCGTTCCGGTAATCACCGTCCCAAAACCTTTCATCACGAATACTCGATCGATAGGCAATCGGAATAACCCATCCGTGGGTCGTTCTACCACCTCTTGGGAAAGTCGATCGAGAAGCGATATCAACTCCGAAATTCCTTGACCTGTTACCGAAGAGACGGTAAGGATGGGTGCCTCTTTCAAAAACGTATCCTTAATTAGCTCGGAGACCTCTTCTTTGAGTAGTTCAATAAGCTCCTGATCCACTAAATCGATTTTGGTGAGAACGACCAACCCTTTTTTCACTTTAAGAAGTTCACAGATTTCCAAATGTTCCCTTGTTTGGGGCATAATTCCCTCATCAGCGGCAATGATAAGGGCAACCAGATCTATCCCCCAAACTCCTGCAACCATATGCTTTACAAATTTCTCGTGTCCTGGCACATCGATGATCCCCAGTTTTATCCCACTGGGGAGGTTTAAAAAAGTAAATCCCAATTCAATCGTGATTCCTCTCTCCTTCTCTTCTTTCAATCGATCTGTGTCTACACCTGTGAGGGCCTTTACCAGGGCAGTCTTTCCATGGTCAATATGTCCTGCTGTTCCCAAAATAACGTATTTCATACCCTAACCAAAAAAGTTTTTTCGAAACGATAACAAAAACCATTCGCAGTTTCAATAGGAAATCATGATAGAGAATTAAAAACCATGTTGTCTTGATGATTCGTACGGGATCCCATATTTTAAAAGTGGATTCTCCTTGGTCAAAATTCGATCTACCTTTCTTTGACCTGATTTTACATTACCTTTTCCACGTAGGTCCCTACACTCTTATGTAAATCAAGGGAAAGAGAACGATCCGTTCTCTAAATCCAGGAAAATCAATTATTGGAAGATTTCGGTCCTCTTTGTTGAAATCTTGTTGAAAAAAGAGAATTGCCGAATCAAAAATCGTCTAATTTCTTAAAAATAAATGGATTTTTAAAAATTCGGAAAATTATTTAATAATTTTAATAAGTTAGAAATTGTGCCCTCTCCCTTTAAAACCTTAATATTTAATACTCTTAAATCCCTCGTCTCCACATAATTGTTCATAACCTGTGTAAATTCCATATCTCGAAATGATTATTCCCAAACACTCCAATCAGAGTCATTTTACTCCTCATTGAAAAAAAGAAGGGGAGTTTTAACTCCCCTTCGTGGATAAGGACGAGGATTGGGTCTTTTATAAAATTATTTAATTGAATTTTTCAGGAGAGTGCCCGGTTTAAATCGAGGGACTTTCTTTGCTGGAATCTTAATCTCTTTTCCGGTCTGAGGATTCCTTCCCACTCTTGCCTTTCTTTTAGCTACTGAAAAGGTCCCAAATCCTGGCAGAGTCAATTTGTCTCCCCTCTTTAATGCTTTGGTGACAGCATTTAAAAAGGATTGGAGCGCTTTTTCAGCAGTAGCCTTTGAAATATTTGCCTCCTTCTTCATAATACCCACCAATTCAGCCTTTGTCATTTAAATCACCTCCTTCCCTTTAATAGCATTGAGTGATCTTTAATCTATCAAAACGACGCCCATCATAAACTA
>JBBIMX010000093.1:0-6486 GCA_037444165.1 Deltaproteobacteria bacterium
ATGTTTTCCGTTTCCTTATTCAATTCCGAGAGGGCAGAGTAGAGGGTCGTTGTCTTTCCACTTCCAGTGGGACCTGTGACCAGAATCATTCCTACGGGTTTTTTTAAGGCGGCCTTGAAGTCCTCAAGGGAGGATTCTTCAAATCCCAATTTGGTCATATCTAATTGAAGTGCTGATTTATCAAGGAGCCTCAAGACGACCTTTTCGCCAAAAAGAACCGGTACAGTGGAGACTCGAAAATCCATCTCCCGTCCTTTAGCAAGGCGGAGTTTAATCCTTCCATCTTGAGGGAGTCTTCTCTCGGCGATGTCTAATTTGGACATAATCTTTAGACGGGAGACGATGGCATTTTTAAGCTGGATGGGAAGATTCATCTCCCTGCGGAGGACGCCATCCACTCGGAATCGAACCCGGAAAGTCCTTTCATAAGGCTCAAAATGGATGTCGCTCGCTCCGGTTTTAATCGCCTTCAGGAGAATCCCGTTTACGATTTTGATAATGGGACCTTCAATTTCTCCTGTCTCTTCTTCTTGAGCTTCGGTATCTACGACCTCCACATTTTCAATGGCTCCGTGGACCAATGAGTCGAAATCTTCTGTAATGGCTGGATCATCGTCAAGAACCACCCCAAAATCAGAGGATGAATTGAGTTCCTCCTCCAGATCACTGTAATCGGTTCCTGTACTCGAAGAGGAGGTTCCACTTCCTCCATAATATTTTTTGATCGCATCCACAATCTCACTTTCTGAAGCGACCACAGGTTCTACATTAAAACCTGTCATGAATTTAATCTCATCAATGACAATGATATTACTGGGATCGGCCATGGCAAGGGTGAGTTTGGGTCCCACTCGATGAATAGGAATGATGAAATATTTTTTGGCTATGCTGGAGGGAATGAGTTTGATTACATTGGGATTGATTTCAATCTTTGAAAGTTTGACAGAGGGAACTCGATACTGAGCACTCAGAAAAGAGAGAAGCTCGTCCTCCTTAATATATCCCAGCCGTATTAAATGGGATTCGATTCGCCCACCTTTGAGTTTCTGTTCGTCTGAGGCCTTCTTTAGCTGGTCAGGAGTAATAAAGTTCTTTTTGACAAGGAGCTCGCCTAACCGATCATTCAATCTCTTATCTCCCTCAATATATTAATGTAGGGGGTGTTTTTCTGGACAGAAATTTTTAAGCAAGATAAGTGCCAATTTTTGACCATTTTTATTTTTTTGAATTTGATAATGATTTTAAAGAATTTCAATCTATCTTTTAGGGAGGCTAACAAAAATCGTTTTCAGGTGGTTAATAATTTACCAATTTTGGGGAAGAGATAAGCCATTTTGGATCTTTTGAATCATAGGGTTTGATCTAAAGATGGGTTATAAAGAGGGAGTTTAACAATGAATGAACTTCCTTTTCCAAGCTCGCTTTCCACCTCGATCTCCCCTTGATGGGCCTCTACAATCCACTTACAGATACTTAGACCAAGACCACTTCCCCCCTGTTCTCTTGAGCGGGCTTTATCGACTCTATAAAAACGATTGAATATTTTCTTCTGGTCTTCTTTTGAAATTCCTATTCCGGTATCAGAGATGATGACCTTAGCAAAACCCGCTTTTCTTCCATCAGAGGAGTTTGAAGCTTCCTGGATGGATAAAGGAAACTCCTTTTGGAGATAAATAGTGATTTCCCCTCCTTTTTCTGTATATTTGATTCCATTATCGAGTAAATTTAAAAAGAGTTCCCTCATCCTTAAGGCATCTCCATAAATCCGAATCTCCTCGAGACCATCGTGATGGATGGTGTGAATCTGGATTCTCTTGGATTGAGCAAGCAGACCCATCTGTTCCACGAGTTCCTGGATCAGGGCTGTGAGGTTCACCTCTTCTTTTTGAAGTTGAATCTCACCAATATCTGCTTTGGAAAGCCAGAGGAGATCATCTACGATTTTGGACATGCGATCGATCTCCTCCAAGTTGCTCTCAAGAATCTGGGTATATTCCGAAGGGGTTCTTTCCTTGCGAAGGGCCACCTCCACTTCTCCCTTCAGAATTGTAAGCGGGGTTTTTAACTCATGAGAGGCATCGGCTGTGAATTGTTTGATCTGTTGAAAGGACTGGTCTAATCTCGAAATCATCTCATTAAAGGTATCCACGAGTCGAGAGATTTCATCCTTGACCCTTAGGGGCTGGATTCTTTGATTCAGGTTTTTCGTCGTGATGACTCTGGCCGTTTGAGTAATCTGATCGACCGGTTTTAATGCCTTACGGGCAAGGAACTGCCCTCCTAAGCTGGCTAACAGCAGAGCGGAGGGAACCGTAATGAGAAGGATAAGGAAAAGCTTATTCAGGGCCTCTTCTACATCTTCCAGAGAAGAGGCAATCTGGATGATTCGGGTAATATGTTGATGCTCTTTTACGGGATAGGTAATGATTCGAAGAGGGAGGTTTCCAATTCGATGGGTTTCAAAGGTGACGATTCCCCGGGTCGCATTTTTAAGGGTTTGGAGGGAGACTGGAAGTTGAATATTTTTTAAATTCTCAGATCGGCGACCCACCCTCCCGGACTCATCCAAGACCTGGATAAACTTTCCTATCGGTTTGAGATCCAAAGAGACTTCGAGGGCTTGGTCGATGTTCCCGAACCCAAATTTGGATAAGGGAGATGAGGATTCGGTGGCAATGAGTTCGGCAAGGGATCTCAACTTGTTATCGACATCACGATAGAGGCTTTTGGAGAGGGTGATGTAAAGGAAGGTGCTAAAAGAGATGAGAAGGGCAGCGAGAATCAGGACATACCAAAGGGTGAGTTTGAATCGAATACTTAAAAAAGGCATTCCCCTCTTTTTTAACCTCCTTTATCCCTTGAAACCAAAGGTTAGGACCGATCAGGAGAGAGAATATAACCCACCCCTCGAATCGTATGAATCAACTTTTTCTCAAATCCTTTATCGATCTTCTTACGAAGATAATTTACATAGACGTCGATCACATTCGTCATGGAATCGAAATGGTAGTCCCATACATGCTCGGAGATCATGGTCCTTGTGAGGACTCGATTAGGGTTTCTCATAAAGTAGTCGAGCAATGCATACTCTTTGCTTGTCAGTTCAATCTCTTTTCCTCCTCTCATCACCTTATGGGTGACGGGATGAAGGGTGAGGTCGGCAACCCTGAGGACCGGTTCCTTGTCCATCTTCTCCCGCCGTAGCAAGGCCCGGACTCTTGCCAAAAATATTTTAAATTCAAAGGGTTTGGTAAGATAATCATCACAGCCTGCATCAAGGCCTCTGACAATATCTTCGGTAGAATCTTTTGCCGTAAGAACAAGGATAGGGACATTATTCTTATTTGCTCGAATCCTTCTTAAGACCTCCATCCCATCAATCTTTGGAATCATAAGGTCAAGGACGACCAGATCATATTCGTTCGTTTCGATCATCTCGAGCCCGGTCTCTCCATCAAAAGCGGTATCCACGGCATAGTGCTCTTCCTCCAGGCCTTTCTTAATAAAACTGGCTACCTTCTTTTCATCCTCAATGACTAAGATTCTCATCGTCTCTTTCCCAGAAGAGGATGAACAATCTGATATCATTATATATTTAAAATAAAAAAATGCAACATCCATCTCTTCAAATCTTGACACCTATGAGTAACTTTGTTAGCATTTTTTAACTTTTTTAGTCGGGGGTCCGTCATTGGTCAAACTGGCAGGTATTCAGATCTCATGTTCAGAAGACAAAAGCCGAAATATTGAAAAGGCAATAAAGTTTGCCGAGATAGCCACAGAGAGAGGGGCACAGATCATCTGCTTTCAGGAACTTTTTAACACCCATTGGTTTCCGAGAGAGATGAGCCCTCGTCATTTTTCTCTGGCCGAGGAGATGGAGGGACCAACGATAAGAGAAATGCAGAAACTGGCACAGATGAGAGAGGTGGTATTAATCTGTCCCATCTTTGAGAGGGAAGGGGAGAATTATTATAATTCAGCAGTGGTCATTGATGCTGGAGGGAAGATCCTGGGAGTCTATCGAAAAGTCCATATTCCACAAATCCCCTTATGGGAAGAAAAGTACTACTTTTCATCGGGAAATCTTGGATTCCCCGTGTTTCAAACAAAATTTGCGACCCTCGGTATCCAGATCTGCTGGGATAATTTTTTCCCGGAGGGTTCAAGGATCCTCACATTAAAGGGGGCACAGATTATCTTCTCCCCAACCGCTGCGGCCTTTGCCTCGCAGGAGAAATGGAGAACGGTCATCGCTGGCAATGCCATGGTCAATGGGGTATATATCCTGAGAGTGAATCGGGTTGGAAGTGAGGAGAAACAGGATTTTTACGGCAGATCCTTTTGTGTCTCTCCTGAAGGGGAGCTTCTGGATCGACCTACCGGGATGAAGGAAGGAATCCTGCTCGTTGAGATCGACCTTAAAAACATAGATAGAATAAGAAAAGAGTGGCCCTTTTTAAAAGATCGGAGACCCGAGGCCTATGGTGAAATTTTAAACTTCTGAAAGAGGAAAAAAGATGACAAAGAAGAAATTCTTTAAAGAGTATATAGAACCCATTATCATTGCGGTCGTTATTGCCTTATTCATTCGGGCCTTCATTGTTCAGGCCTTCAAGATCCCATCCAGTTCCATGGAACCCACTCTTCTGGTAGGGGACCACATTCTTGTCAATAAATTTATTTATGGAATCAGAATCCCTTTTATCGAAAAGAAGGTTCTTCAGTTTTATCAACCTAAAAGAGGGGATATCATCGTATTCATCTATCCCAGGGATCGATCGAAAGACTTTATTAAAAGGGTGATTGCCACTGAAGGGGAGAAAGTAGAGATCATTCGAAATAAGATCTACATTAATGATCAATTGATCGAAGACCCCTGGGGGCGATATGAAAAGCCTGAAAGTTTAAAATATATCCCATACCTTGATCATTATGGCCCATACGTTGTCCCCAAGAATTCTTTGTTCGTCCTGGGAGATAACCGGGATAATAGTCAGGATAGCCGTTTCTGGGGATTTGTTCACGTGAACGAAGTTAAGGGAAAGGCCTTTATTATCTATTTTTCATGGGATCGGTATGCCAATCATATTTTCAATAAGGTTCGTTGGATAAGATTGGGTAAACTAATCCGTTAAAATCTCAGGACGCTTGATTAAAAAAGACATTCTCTTTAGCCCAGAGAATGTCTTTTTTAATCTGATCAATGAGTTCCTGGGATGAGTGGAATCGGATTTCATCCCGTATCCGTCTCTTAAAATTCACCTGAATCTCTTCTCCATAAAGATCTTGATCCAGATTTAAGATATAAACCTCTAAGGTGAGATCACCCTTCTCTCCCATAGGATTGAATGTGGGATTCGTCCCAACATTAGCCACCCCGTTGAAATGTTGATCCCTCCAGATGACCTCTACGGCATAAACGCCTGTTTTAGGATAGAGTTCTTCAGACCTCTCGAGATTGGCCGTTGGGAAACCCAATTCCTTCCCTCTCCCCGTACCTTTAATGACATTTCCTATCACTGGATAATCTCTTCCTAAAAATTTCGATGCCTCTTCGACCTCTCCCTTCTGAAGGAGGTCCCTTATCTTCGAACTGCTCACCGGGATTTGATTAATTTTCACACCTTCCACCACTTCTACTTCGAACCCAAAACGCTTCCCTTCTCGAATAAGGGTTTCTACATCACCACCCTTCTGGCTCCCAAAATGATAATTGAATCCGATAATGACTTTTCTCACCTTAATCTGATCGACCAAAATCTTCTCGATAAATTCAGAAGCAGAAAGTTTTGAAAAACTCAGTGAAAATTCAAGGCAGAGGACAGTTCGAATCCCGGAGGCTTCGATGAGCATCATCTTCTTTCGAAAAGGGCTTAGGAGGGGGAGGCAACGCTTTGGGTCAAGGACCTTGAGGGGATGGGGTTCGAAGGTAATAACCATTCCCTCCCCATCGAGCCTTTGGGCTTCTTCTAAAACCCTTTTAAATATCTTTTGATGACCAAGATGAACCCCATCGAAATTTCCAAGCGTAACTACCGGGTTCTTTAAATGTCGATTTAACTTCTCGATCCCCTTAATAATTTCCATCTCTCCTACAACCCTTTCGGCCTTAAATTTATTTTTTACCCTTCAGTGAGGGGACAAAAGTTTTTGGTCAATGCCCTTGACAATCTTTAGAAAAATATAAAATAATTGATATATCATTTTCAATTTTTCGAGGAAGTGCCGAAGTGGCGGAATTGGCAGACGCGCTAGATTCAGGGTCTAGTGGGAAATTGCTCCCGTAGGGGTTCGAGCCCCCTCTTCGGCACCAAATAAAATCAAGGGGTTAGCTAATTTTTAGCGAGTCGTTTTTGAGTCACAAAAAGGGGTTTGGTCAACGTCTTGATTAACACTCTCCAGATCTCTGTCCACTGCACTTCTAACGAAAAGGTTCCCAAATTCTCTTGACTCGGAAGGTCATGGTGCTGTTTCGATCTATGC
>JBBIMX010000094.1:0-6049 GCA_037444165.1 Deltaproteobacteria bacterium
TTCTGCCTTTGAATAAATGAAGTTATTAGGCGTTTTAAAAGACTTTTCATTTCAATGTGTTATAAGTTTTTGAAAAATTAAAAGAAATTTATATAACCTTTTTTTGATTTAGTCAAGTAATGAAATTTTATATAATTGATAATATTTAATAATTATGCTAATATTCTTCTCGAAAAGAGCACCCGATGAATAATCCGCTCCCTTCTTTTATTAATCTACTCGTTGAAAAAGGTCTTATTCAAGAGAAGGATATCGAGACGGTCTTATCTCAAGAAGATCCCCAATCTGTATCCCTGGAAGATCGTCTCATTGAATCTGGCCTTATCAGTGAAGAGCAATATATTTCAACCCTCGAAGAGTTCTATAAAATTCCTTTTTTAAGAGAGGAGGATTACCCCAAAGAGCCCATCCTGATCGATACCATTTCCTTCCAATTTATGAAAGAGTCAAAATTTATACCTATTCGCTTAACGGATCAGGAAATTACCGTCGTCATGGAGAATCCCCTCGATTTTTATGTCATTGATGCCATTCGGGTGGCTACCAATAAGAAGGTAAAGACCTTTTTTGGAAGAGGATCTCATATCTTAAGGGCTCTCGAAAACCATTATGGTTCTGGGTTCACCTCTGTCGAAAAGCTTATTGAAAATATAGACAGTATTCCCGATTATGTTCCGCAGGAGGAAGAGAATGTTGACCACCTAAAAGATATGGCCTCGGAGGGCCCTGTCATTAGACTTGTCAATCTCATTATCTCAAGGGCTATCGAGATGAGAGCCAGTGATATCCATCTTGAACCCCTTGAGGATAAGTTGAGAGTTCGATATCGGATCGACGGAGTGCTTCATGATGTAGAATCCCTTCCTAAACGTTTTCAGCCGGCTGTCCTCTCAAGGGTTAAAATCATGGCCAAACTGAATATCGCCGAGAGGAGACTCCCTCAAGATGGTCGAATCATGCTTCGGGTTAAAGGAAAGGATATAGATTTTCGGGTTTCCTCTGTCCCGACCATTTATGGAGAGAGCCTTGTCCTCAGAATTCTTGACAAGAGCTCCATTGTTCTGGATATTGAACGACTTGGTTTTCCGGAGGATGAGTTAAAAGAATTTAAAAGACTGATTGAAAGTCCCCACGGGATTATCCTCGTGACAGGGCCTACTGGGAGTGGAAAGACAACCACCCTCTATTGCGCTCTTGAAAAGATTAATACCCCTGGAAAGAAAATCATTACCGTAGAGGATCCGGTAGAGTATCAACTCAAAGGGGTAAATCAAATTCAAGTAAAACCTCAAATAGGATTAAGTTTTGCCAATGCTTTAAGATCCATTGTAAGACAGGACCCTGATGTTATCCTCATTGGTGAAATCCGAGATTCAGAGACCGCAGATATTGCCATTCATTCTGCCCTTACTGGTCACCTCGTTTTGAGTACTCTTCATACGAATGATGCTCCAAGTGCCATTACCCGCCTCATCGATATGGGAATGGAAGACTACCTCCTCACCTCCACCATCCTCTGCATCCTTGCCCAGAGACTCGTCCGAGTGCTTTGCCCCCATTGTAAGGTTCCCTCAAAACCTGATCCTATTCTTCTTGAAGAAATTGGGATAAAGGAAAAAGAAGAAGTAAAGGTGATGGAGGGAAAAGGATGTGAACACTGCTCCTATACAGGCTATTTTGGAAGGACAGGGATTTTTGAACTCCTTATCATGGATGATGAGATGAGGAGGTTTATTCTGTCGGAAAAGGATGCAAGCAAGATTAAAGAGATGGCCAGAAGGAAGGGAATGAGGACCCTCAGGGAAGATGGATGGTTAAGGGTAAAAAGTGGAATAACCTCTCTTTCAGAGGTGATGAGGGTCACCCACGAAGAGGAGAGGGTCTCTTGACCGAATTTCTCTATAAAGCCACTACGTTAAACGGAAAGACAATAGGAGGGATCATAGAGGCACGCGACGAAGAGGCAGTGATTCAGACTCTTCATCAGATGAATTATATTCCGATCAGGATTGAAAAGGCCGGAGAGAAAACTTTTGGAATCCAATTAAAATTTCAACGGGTTAGATTAAACGATCTCCTCATATTTACTCAGGGGCTTTCCAGTCTTCTCTCCGCAGGACTTCCCATTGACCGGAGTCTCAATGTGATGTCAGGGTTGGTGGAGAACTCTAAATTTAAAGAGGTGATCAAAGACATTTTTCAAAAAGTAAAGGAAGGAAAATCGCTTTCGGAAGCCCTGGGGTATCATTCGAATATTTTTCCTAAAGTCTATATCAATATGGTGAAAGCAGGGGAGTCAGGGGGATTCCTCGAAGCCGTTCTGAATCGTCTTTCCCAATACTTGGGAAGTCGAAAAGAATTAAGGGATCAAATTCTTTCTATGATGCTTTACCCGATTATCCTCACAATAGTGAGCGGCCTTTCCGTGATCATCCTCATGACATTTGTAATTCCAAGATTTGCCAGAATCTTCTCGGACCTGGGTCAGACCATTCCTGTCCCAACAATGATCCTTCTTACGATAAGCCAAACGATAAGAGATTACTGGTGGTTGGGTGTGGGACTCCTTTTGCTCTTTTATTTGGGCTTAAAAGCTTACAAAATGGATCCCGAGAGGAAACTCCTATGGGATAAATTAAAGTTGAGATGGATTCTTTTTGGGGACATTCTAAAAAAACGGGAGGTCGCCGTCTTTTCGAGAACTCTTGGAACCCTTCTCCAGAGCGGTATAACCATTCTTTCAGCACTAAACCTTGTAAGAGAAATCCCTCAGAATCTGGCCATCTCGCGCGCCATCCTTTATCTCCACGACCGATTAAGAGAAGGAAAAAGTTTTTCAAAATCGATGGAGGAGACCGGTGTATTTCCTTCCTTGGCTATTGAGATGGCCCATGTAGGAGAAGAGACAGGAAGATTGGATGAAGTCCTGATCAAGATTGCTGAGACTTATGAAGCTAACATTCAAACTACGTTAAAAAGAGTGATCTCCCTTTTGGAACCTATTCTGATACTGGTCATGGGTGGGATCGTCGGTTTTATTGTCCTTTCCATGCTTCTTGCCATTTTTAGTATTAATGAGATCCCCTTCTGATAAAAACAAAAAGAGGGTGAAAGGATGAAAAAAAGAGCCAGAAAAAAGGGATTTACCCTTGTTGAAATCCTCGTCGTCATTATCATCATCGGTCTCCTTGCCGCCCTTGTGGGTCCGAGACTTTTTGGGAAAGTGGGGGTAGCCAAACAGAAGGCAGCGAAAGCTCAAATCGAACTCTTTGGAACGGCCCTTGATGCCTTCCGACTCGATGTAGGAAGGTATCCTACGACTGAAGAAGGATTAAAAGCATTGAGGGAAAAGCCCTCTGGAGTGGAAAAATGGGATGGCCCATACCTTCCAAAAGAAATCCCTCTGGATCCTTGGGGAAGGTCCTATGTATATCGATCTCCAGGGGAACATGGAGACTACGATCTTATTTCCTATGGAAGGGATGGGGTCGAGGGAGGGCAAGGAGAGGATGAAGATATCGTGAGTTGGAAAGATATAGGAAGATGAGAGAAAGAGGTTTTACCCTTCTTGAATCGATGGTCGTCCTCACCATCCTTTTCTTTTCCCTTGTGATCGTATTCCCTTCCATACAGAAAATCCAACAATCCATTGAGGTTAGGGCGACGATTAAAAAAATTTCCTCTTTATTGAAATACTATCGCACCGAGGCCATCAATAAGGGTAAGATATTTATCATCACCCTCGAAAGGGATTCAAAATCTATCAAGGTCTTCTCGGTAGAAACCCTTTCCGAAGAAGGGGAGGTCGAGAAAAGACTATTAAAAAATATCCCCATCCCGGAAGGGATCCAAATCAAAGAGGTAAAAGGGGTATCCGTTCGATTTCCTTTAAACCACCCTTCTTTTGAATTCTACCCTGAAGGGGGTTCGAGTGGGGGGACCATTCTTCTCTCAGGGCCTGGGGACAAAAAATTTGAAATTCTCCTGGATCTCCTTACGGGGAGTGTGGAAGTGAAACGCGTGTAATTTTGGTCGGGAGGGAAGTGGGTCCAATGAAAAAGGGATTCACCCTTATTGAAATAGTGGTCTCATTGGCCATCATTGGAGTGGGCCTTCTTGGAATCATCGAACTTTTTTCGGGAGGGTTAAGAACGGAACGAATCGCAGCTGAATATTCAAAGGCAGTGGAATACGCCCATTTGAAGATGGAAGAGATTGCCCTTACCCCTTCTTTTCAAGAAGGAAAGGAAGAGGGACAATTCAATGAGCAGTTTCGCTGGGAGGTATCCCGACAAAAAGTGGATCTCCTCCCGGAGGAAGTTCTCTCGAAGATAAAACCACCCGCAAATTTAATGGAAGTGAGGGTAAAGGTATTCTGGAAGTCAGGCCTGAAAGAAAAATCCATTTCCATGGAATCCTACTTTGTGGCGAGAAATGAAGAGGGGAGTTAAAGGATTTACATTCCTCGAGGTGATGATCAGCTTCGTTCTTTTCGGCTTGATCCTCCTTATGGTTTTGGGAACATTCAGGCTCTCGCTCTCCTCATGGGAAAAGGTGGAAAAGCAAAATGATCGCACCTTGAGAGTTCGCACTCTTCAAAACCTGATGATCCATCAAATCAAATCCATCTTCCCCTATAAGGTGAAGACAGAGAAGGCAGAAGGAGACTATTTGGCTTTTGAGGGGAAGCCCGATGCGTTAAGGTTTGTTTCCAATTATTCGATGAGAAATAGGAGGGCCGAAGGGCTGGTCTATGCGGCCTACCTCTGGAAAAATAGAGAAAAACTCGAACTTTATGAAGGGAGGGTTCTTCGAAAGGAATTCTTTGAAACCCCACTCAAGGAAGATTCTCTAATCTTCACCCTAAATGGGATCTCGAAGTTCACCTTTGAATATCTTAAGAAAGAGAAGGATGAGGAAGAGGGGACATGGCTGGAGGAGTGGGAAGGAAAGGGACTGAACCCTCTTCCTCGAGCAATCAGGATTTCCTTTCAATTGGAAGGCGAGAGCGAACCCATCACTACTTCGATCCAAATAGCCCTTCCTTCGATAAAATTTGAAGAAATTGAAACTCTTATCCCAGGACTTAGACGAAGAACCCTCAGAGAGCGATTATTGAGGGGGGGTACAGAGTGAACCCAAAGGGATTTGCATTAATTATGGTGATCTGGGTGATCACCTTCTTATCGATTCTCGCCATGGAATTTTGTTTTGGTACGAGAACTGATCTAAATATTTCTAAGAACCTGAAAGAAGAGCGAGAACTCTATTATTCGGCTCGGGGAGGAATTCATTGGGCTATTGCCCAGCTCATCTATAAACATGACCAAAGAATAAAAGAATTAAGGAAAACCATTCTCATTGAAGAGGAAGGAAAGGAATTAAAGAAGGAGTGGATGGCAGATGGAAGAATCTACAAGATTCCGACACACCAGGGAGATTGTGAAGTAAAGGTGATGGCAGAGGATGGAAAGATCAATATTAATGTGGTATCAGACACGGTCCTAAGGAAGATGGTAGGAAATTTTGGTCTCGATGAGAGCTTACGGGATGTCGTAGTGGATTCCATCCTGGACTGGAGGGATCCTGACGATTTTTATCGACTCAATGGGGCAGAGAATGATTACTATCAATCCCTGAAAGAACCCTATCCATGTAAAAATGGTCCTCTCGATTCCATCGAAGAACTCCTTTTGATAAAAGGGATGACCAGGGATCTTTTTTATGGATCAAAAGCCACAGGGGGCTGGGGATTTAAAGATATCTTTTCTGTCTATGCCCTGGGAGAAAGGGTCAATATTAATCATGCTCCCCCGGTGGTTTTAAAAGTTCTCTTAGGTCTTCCTGAACCTTTAATTCAAACCCTTCTGACAGCAAGGGAGGAAAGAGAGTTTCGAAATCAGATGGAACTTCTTCAAAGAATTCCGGATCTCTCCCCTTTTATGGGAGAGATTGGAAGAGTCGGTCTTTACAGTTCAACCCATCCTTTCTATACGATCGAATCAAGGGTAAAAGGGGTAGGAAATAGGGTCTATGGAATAAAAGCTAT
>JBBIMX010000095.1:0-5236 GCA_037444165.1 Deltaproteobacteria bacterium
CTCCGGCAATTAGAAGAGAAAATGGCTCAGCAGGAAGGAGAGAGGGAGAAGAGTCTATCCCTCAAGGCAAGACTTCAGGAAGAGAAGGAGAGAGAAGAGCGGGATCTCGAAAGACTGAGAGAAAAGTTAGAGACCAGACAGAAGGAACGATCTGCCATAGGGGAGGCATTGAGGGAGAATCGTTCGCGATATCTCTCCCTAAAAGAGCTTCAGGAGAATTACGAAGGATTTGAGAGAGGGGTCAAATCGATCCTTTTCCAGAAAAAACGAGAAGAAGAAAAATGGGAAGGGATCCGAGGAGTCGTAGCGGATATTTTTGAACCCGACCCTCCCTATGAAGTTCCCTTAGAGGCTGTTCTTGGAGAGAGGCTCCAATATTTGATGGTCGACGAAGAAGAGGAGGCAAAGGAGGCCATCCATTTTCTAAAAAAGGAGTCTTTAGGGCGAGGAAGTTTCATCCCCATCGGAGTGAAGATCGAAAGATCCGAACTTCTTTCTCAAGGAAGAGAGGAAGACTCTCCCCTTCCCCTTCTTCAGTTTGTTCGAGTGAGGGAAGGATTTTCTTCCCTGGCTCAATTCCTTATTGGAGATGTGGGGGTGGTGAACAATCTGGAGGAGGCCCTCTACTGGATCAAGAAAGAAGATAGATTTCGGGTCTTGGTGACTCGAGAGGGGGAGGTCGTAGAGCGCTCTGGAATCATTTCAGGAGGAAGCCTGGATCAAAGACTCGGAATTTTGGAGAGAAGGAGGGTGATTAAGGAGTTAGAAAGAAAGGTGAAGGAGGGAGAAGAAGAGTACCAAAGAATCTGTGAAGAGGAGAATCAGATCCAGAGGGAGATTGTAGAGAGGGAGGATCAATTAGGGAGAAAGGGAAAGGAGATTCAGGACAGAGAGATCGAGCTCCTTCATCAGGAGAGAGATCTTGAGGCCTTGAGAAAGGAGGTCACTCAACTTCACGAGAAGATGGAGATCCTTCAATTTGAAGGAGATGAACTTCGGGAGGAAAGCCAGGAGATTCGGGAAGAGAAAAGATCGGTGTTGGAAGGGCTCGATCAGACCGAGAGATTAAGGGCGGAGAAGGAAGAGGAACTTCAGTTCCTTAAGCGAACGGTAGAGGAGGTAAGAGAAGGGACAGAAGAACTGGGAGGGAGAATCACAGAAAAGAAGGTAATCCTTGCCTCTATCGAAGAGAGGCAGCGAGGGCTTGATCAACAACTCCTTCATCTTTCGGAGAATTCGAGAACCCTTCGAGATCTGGTTCGAAAAAAGGTGAAAGAGATCCGACGGTGCCGAGAAGAGTCTCTCACCCTCTCCCAGAAAATCGAGCAGGAAGAGAGGGTCATTCAAGAAGAGATGGAGAGGCATCGAAAGGGAGAAGAGGAGCTCATTCGTCAACGGGAAAGGGTGACGGAGTGCTCCAATGAATGGAGGGAAGGGGAGGCTTCCGCTCGATACCTTCGCCAGGAACTCGAGGGGGTTCGTCAGAAGATTCATGAAGGGGAGATTGAGCTTTCTGAAGTGCAATTAAAACTCCAACATCTGCAGGATTCTATCAAGGAACGCTACGGGACGACTCTCTCCTCTTCGTTTACCCCTGCGGAAGAGGAGTACCCAAAAGAGGAGAGGCTAAGGAGATTGGCCGAATTGAAGACAGCCCTGGAGGGGTTTGGAGAGGTCAATTTGATGGCCATTGAGGAATATCAGGAGTTGAAACAAAGGCACGATTTTTTAGTAGAACAACATGAAGACCTTCAGAGATCGATCGATAACTTGAAGAAAGCTATTGCCCGAATTAATCGAACTACCACGAAGCGATTCTTAGAGACCTTCCATCTGGTGAACGAGAAGTTTAAGGAAGTCTTTGTTCGACTCTTCAAGGGTGGACAGGCAAGCCTCGTCCTTGTGGATGAGAATGATCCCGCCACTTCAGGGGTCGATATCATTGCTCAACCCCCGGGGAAAAAGCTTCAGAATATTGACCTCCTTTCAGGAGGAGAGAAGGCCCTGGTGGCTACGGCCCTTCTCTTCGGCCTTTTTATGATCAAACCTACTCCCTTTTGTCTTCTGGACGAGATGGATGCTCCTCTGGATGATGCCAATATCAACCGTTTTATTGAGCTTGTCAGGGAATTATCAAAGCAATCCCAATTCATTCTGATCACCCACAACAAGAAGACGATGGAGGTGGCCCAAACCCTCTATGGGATCACCATGGAGACTCCAGGAGTTTCAAAAGTCGTCTCAGTTCGCCTCCATTAAGAAACTTTCCCTCTCACTTCCTGTACTCCCTCACTCAGAGGCGGGAATAAGCCCTTAAGAATTCTGTTGCGAATCGAGGAGATCCTTATAGGATTTCACAGCTTCTTTTAGATAGATTTCATTAAGGGGACCGAAAGGGGAAGGGGTTTCAAGAACCCTTTCGGGGATCGTTAGGTCTTCCATCTCAAATCCCATCTCTTTCTTCAGGCGATTCTTCTCGATCAAAATCTTCTTTCCCAATTGGAAGAGATCGGATTCGGTAAGGTCCCAACCAAATAGTTGGAGGCCTCTTTTGACACGTTCAAGGGTATAGACATTTCGGGCAAAGAGACAGACGACCAGACTGGTCAACACCTGTCTTAAGGCTTCTTCTTCAAAAAGCCTCTGGGCCATCTCTTTTGGGCTAATGGGTTTTCCTTCTTTAAATATCTTCTGATCAAGGCTATAGCCTGCACTATCTAAATGGCTGTGCCTTCCGCCAGTGATATGGGTGAGATGGGCCCCGGGGCCAGTATGATAACCGGAGATCTCGTTCCCAAAATAGGAAAGGGCAAACCCTTTCCCTCCATACCTTTCCGCCAATGCCTCCACCCCACGTCCCATTCGTTGATAGAACTCGGAATCAGAATCGATCATCCTTTCAATCATGTTCTTATAGGTTTGAGCATCTCCAAAAGAAGGAGAAAGGCCTTCAGTCTCTTCTTTCCCAATCCATCCCTTTTCATAGGCCTCTGTGACCCAGGCTAAAACCACTCCTGTGGTGATGGCATCGAGTCCATATTTTTCTACCGTGATCATTAATTTTAAGAAATCTTCCACCTGTTCGATTCCCAAAAGGCTACCGAGACTGTATAGGGGTTCATAATCATAGCAGACAAAAGTCGTCTTATAAAAATAGGGGTCGTCAGGATACCTCTCCCTTAAGACAGCCAGGTGAATACAACCCACCGGGCAGTGGCTGCATGCGATCCTTCGGCCCAAATAATTGATGGCTAAATTCTCTCCGGACAAGATCTCGGCTTTTTCGAAGCGTGTGGCCTTAAGATTTTTTGTTGGAAGGGCTCCCAGGGCATTGAGGGGTAAAATATTTTCTGAGGTCCCGAGTTCATGATATTTTTTAGTCGGTGAGGAGGTACACTCGTTATAAATCTCCTGATAGAGTTTTAGATATTCCTTTTTATCCCTTGGCAGAGTCGTTCTTTTTCCTGAAATCACAATTCCCTTAAGCTTCTTACTTCCAAAAACCGCTCCCAGGCCCAATCGACCGAAGTGACGGTAGGTCTCTGTCGTGACATTGGCATAGGAAACTCCCTTTTCTCCGGCTCTTCCAATCCTCAAGATACTTCTATATCCACTTTGGCCCTCCCTTTCCCGAATCAATCTTCCTACTGTCCCTGTGTCCGCAATTCCCCAGAGTGCCCTTGCCTCTCTGAAGTAAACCCGATCTCCATCGACCGTAAGATAAATAGGGATTTTGCTCGACCCTTTGATCACCAGGGCCCCATAGCCCGCTTGCCATAGAGAGATCGCTGACCTTCCTCCTGCATGACTTTCACCGAGGAGCCCATGGTGGGGGGATTTAAAAAGGGAGACCATCTTGGAGATCATAGGAAATTTTCCCGTTAAGGCTCCTACGGAGAGAACAATGACATTGTCGGGATCGTATGGATCGATCTTTGGATCGAGAAACTCTCTCAGAAGAGGAATGCCAGCCCCCACCCCGCCCAGGTAGTTCTGAAAGTATTCTTTCCTTTCTTCCACACGATAGGAAAGTTTCGAAAGATCAATCACAAGGACTCTATACAGATGAGGATCCATGATTCACCTTTTCGATATCCAAGACTCCGAAGGCACAGTAGCTTTTACAATAGCCACAGTAAAGACAGATGAGGGGTTTTCTCTCCTCTTCATCCATCGAAATGGCGGAGATGGGACAGGCTTCCATACATTTCCCACATCCGATACATTTTTCTTTAAGGAGTTTAACGCCCCCAACCTCCCTCTTCTCCAGAGCAGAGGTGGGACAACTGTACATACACGAGGGGTCCTGACAGGCCCTGCAGACGATGACCGTAAATCCTCTCTCCATCCCTCCTATTGATCTCACCCGAATTCTTGAACCTTCAAGGGAGGCCTTACCTTCTCTTCGAGTGCAGGCAAACATGCAGGACTGACATCCCACGCATCTTTCCGAATCCAGGATCTGAAGCCTTCTGATCATCAATGATCCTTTTATGGAAATTTTTATATCACAGCCCGAATCAAATAGTAAACCATTATCCCAGAGGTTCCCAGTTTCAAAACCATCCCCAAAAGGGAACCTCCAATGATTCCCCATCCTGCTCTCAAGGCCTGTCCTTCTTTTCTTGAAACAAACCATTCTACCAAAACGGCTCCGATAAAAGCCCCGAGAATCATTCCGAAAGAGGAGAAGAATATTCCAATCACCATTCCCCCAATGGCCCCCCAAATTCCCCATTTAGATGCCCCATATCTTTTGGCACCGAATAAGGGAAGAAGATAATCGATGAGGGTCACCACCATCGTGACGATTAAAAGGATCACCATAAGGGTAGGAGTCAAAGGGGGAGAAAAATTTCGAATAAGAGCGAATAAGAGGAGTCCGATAAAACTAAGAGGTGGTCCTGGAAGGATTGGGAGGAGACTTCCGATAAAGCCAAGAAGAATAAGAAGGATTCCTATAGTAAATCCAATGAAATCCAGCATGAGGGTCCTTTATGCCCCTTCCAAAGCCCCTTTATTCGAAATATCTCTTGTAAAAATATTCGGAGTTAGGATTGGACGGATATAAGTTTATCTTTTTCGAACAAGAATCATTATAGCACCCCTTTAGTTTAAGGGTCAATCAGAGATTTGGGATAATCATAATCCATCATTGAAGGGTGGAAATAAATTTACTCAGACAGGAATATTTCCGAAACCTATAGAATGGGGATGAATTGAAAATCAATAGATT
>JBBIMX010000096.1:0-5077 GCA_037444165.1 Deltaproteobacteria bacterium
CAATACCTCTCTCGGGGTTATTCCCCACTTCAGTGAGGAATTACGGTCTCGAATTTTTTTTCTTGACAATCATTTTATTCTATGTATTTATAAAGAAGTAAAGAAATAAGGGGTGAGTCCTTTGGATCGGCCAAAGGCCCTTATTAAAAATGAATTCATAGGAGGTGCTATCATGAAGTCGTTTGGTAAAGGATGGTTTTTGATCCTTAGTGGAGTCCTGGTAATGAGTTTAGTTTTTTCCCTCCCTGTTTGGGCTCAGGACATAAAGGGGCCTATTAAGATTATCGTTCCTTACGCCCCGGGAGGCAGTTCGGATATTATTGGCCGATTAATGGCTGAAAAACTGAAAGATATTTTGGGTCAGACGGTTATTGTAGAGAATAAACCTGGAGCCGGAGGGAGGATTGGAACTGAATATGCAAAACATCAACCTCCGGATGGAAGTTCCATGTTGGTGATGAATCCCGCTCTGTTTGTCGTGAGTCCTTTAGTTTATTCCAAATTGGGGTATGATCCAGACTTAGACTTTATTCCTGTTTCTCAAGTCCAAATTTACCATTTTGTTCTCTCTGTTCCCGCTACGTCACCCATTAAGGATGTAAAAGGATTAATGGAATGGATTAAGAAAAATCCAAAACAGGCCAACTTCGGCTCTCCGGCGACAGGAAGTTTGCCCCACTTTTTTGGTTTGATGATTGGCAAGTATGCAGGGGTTGAAATGGTTCACGTCTCTTACAATGGTTCAGGCCCTCTCATTACTGCATTAATTGGAGGTCATATCCCAATGGGAGTGGATACCTATGATGCCCAATCCCGTTATCATCCAGATAAGATCCGGATTTTGGCCACAGCCGGTACCTCCCGAAAACATCCAAATATTCCCACCTTTAAGGAGATGGGATATGAAATAGAAGGGGTAGGTTGGAATGGGATTGTCGTTCCCGCTAAAACCCCTAAGGCGATCGTAGATAAATTGAGTCAAGCCATTGTTAGCGTGATGAAAATGCCGGATGTGAAACAGAAACTCGAGCAAATGGGGGCTGAAGCTACAGGGACTTCCCCTGAAGAATTTGCAAAAATTATCAAGCAGGATCGGGAGAGATGGGGGCCTATTATCAAAGCCTCTGGTTATAAGGCTGATTAATTTTGCTAAAAATCATCCAAGTGTTTCTTCTTTCCTATAATGAGGTTGGGCCCAATTCGTTCATAGGCCCAACCTGATTATTTTTTAACCTTTTTTTATAAGAAATAAAAGATCACTCCATCATGTACATTAAGCACCCCAAAGACTTCAAAGCCGGTCTTCTATTTATTATGTTTGGACTCATCACTGCGTTCTTATCTCAAAGATATCCTGTCGGGACGGCGGCCAAGATGGGACCTGGGTACTTTCCATTTCTTTTAGGTCTGATCCTTCCGATCTTAGGAGCAGGAATTTGTTTGAAGAGTCTTTCTAAAGGGAAGGGAGTAAGAAGACACATCCCTCTTCGGTTTCGACCAGTCCTCTTTATCCTTTCCTCCGTCGTTCTTTTTGGCCTTTTGCTTTATCCCCTTGGGGTGATTCTCTCCGCTCTTTTTCTGATCCTAATATCAAGTATAGCCAGCGAGGAGTTTAATCTTAAGATAGCCTTTTTGAATGCCTTTGTTCTCATTCTGGTGATTCTTGTCATCTTTGTCTATTTCCTCAAATTTCAGATCCCTATTTTACCTTTCTTTTTCAAAGGGTGGATCTGATCTATAAAAAAGAGTTTGGAATGGATCTCATTTCTAATTTAGCATTGGGTTTTCAAACCATCATTACTCCCCTCAACCTCCTTTATTGCTTTGTGGGAGTTTTGATCGGAACCCTTATTGGGGTTCTTCCAGGGATTGGACCTGTCCAGACGATTGCCATTTTGCTTCCAACTACCTTTGCCTTGCCTCCCGTATCTGCTCTCATCATGCTTGCAGGGATCTACTATGGAGCTCAGTATGGGGGCTCTACGACCTCCATTTTAGTGAATGTTCCAGGAGAAGCCTCTTCTGTGGTCACCTGCCTGGATGGTTACCAGATGGCTCTTCAGGGTCGTGCCGGAACGGCCTTGGCCATCGCCGCCCTTGGCTCCTTCGCTGCAGGGTGTTTTGCCACCTCCCTGATCGCTCTCCTTGCCACCCCCCTATCAGAATTGGCTTTTCAATTTGGGCCGGCAGAGTATTTTTCCTTAATGGTTTTCGGATTGATCGGTTCCATTGTTTTTGCCTCAGGTTCGGTTCTTAAAGCCATAGGGATGATTCTTTTAGGTCTCCTTCTCGGAGTGGTTGGAACAGATGTGACCAGTGGAGTCCAAAGATTCACCTTTGGGATCCCCGAATTGGCCGATGGCATTGGGTTTGTTCCTTTGGCGATGGGGCTTTTTGGAATATCGGAAATCATTCGAAGCCTTGAACGGAAAGAAAAAAGAGAGATTATAAAAAGAAAAATATATGGGTTCTGGCTAAAGAAAAAAGATCTTAAAGAAGCGGCTCCTGCGATAGCCCGAGGAACACTCACAGGATCCTTTCTGGGAATTTTACCCGGAGGAGGGGCGATCCTCTCTTCTTTTATCTCTTATATGGTGGAAAAAAAGGTTTCCAGAAACCCCGAAACCTTCGGGAAAGGAAATATTCGAGGGGTGGCCTCTCCTGAGTCAGCCAACAATGCAGGAGCCCAGACCTCTTTCATCCCTCTTCTTACCTTAGGGATTCCCTCCAATATTATTATGGCCATGATGGCTGGGGCCATGATGATTCATGGGATCCAGCCTGGCCCGAGGGTGATCAGTAGTAACCCAGATCTGTTCTGGGGGGTCATAGCCTCCATGTGGATAGGAAATCTGATGTTGGTGATTTTGAATCTTCCATTAATTGGGATATGGGTCAAACTCCTTACCGTTCCTTATCGGGTTCTTTATCCTGCCATCCTTTTGTTCTGTTGTATTGGAATTTATAGTGTGAATAATAATATCTTCGATATCTGGTTGACTGCGATCCTTGGGTTTTTAGGTTATCTTTTTGTGAAGCTCGAATGTGAACCCGCCCCCCTCATCTTAGGGTTTGTATTAGGACCCTTGATGGAAGAAAATTTGCGAAGAGGGATGCTCATTTCCAGAGGGGACCCATCGATCTTTTTTACTCGGCCTCTTTCTCTTGTTTTTCTGATCATGGCCCTTATCCTATTAATAGTCATCACTATCCCGACCATCCGAAAGAAAAGAGAAGAAGCCTTTGGTGAGGAAAAGTAGGAAGAGGGACGACAATGGCTCAGCGGAAGAAATTACCTCTTTATTTTCAAATTGAGTCTATTCTCAAATCAAAAATTCTTAATGGAGAATTGAAAGAAGGAGATCGGCTTCCCCCAGAGAATGAACTCTCAAAACAATTTGGCGTAAGCCCGCTGACTATTAGGCAAGCCCTTTCCTTTCTGGTAGGAGAAGGATTATTGGATCGAAAGCCTGGAATAGGGACGATCGTGAAGAAGAATCCCGAGGAAAAGATTACCGTAAGCCTTTCGGGGAAAATTGACGAGCTTCTTTCACTCGGAATGGAGACTGAAATAAAGTGTCTCCGTTCGGAAGTGATCCAAGGGGTTAATAAACCTGTGTGCGCTTTGAAGCTAACCCCGACCGATCCAATCTGTTTTGTTGAAAAAGTAAGATATTGGAAAGCGATCCCAATCATGGTCGTTGAAGAATATGCCCCTTCCGCCCTGATCGGAGCTTTCTTCAAAACCAAAAAATTAAAACCCTCTTTGTATTCTATGATGGCTCAGAAAAGAGGGATCGTCCTGAAAGAAGTGACCCAGACCATCGAGTCCTCTACAGCGGATCAACGAATTGCTTCTTTACTTCAAGTCGAAATGGGCTCCCCCTTGTTTTATATAGAACGGACTTTTTTTGCAGAATCAGGACTTCCCATCCTCTTTCAAATCAACTTTACCCGAGCAGAACATTTCAAATTCTTAGTCCAGCTGAGCTGGGGGAGAGGAGAAAGAGAAAAGGGATGGGTGGTCTATTGAGAAATAAGACATTCCTGAAAAGAAAGGAGCAGAAAGCCATGGTTCAAATAGTGGGTCCAGGGTGTGAGAGAGGGGTTTGCGGTCGTGTAGAGATGCCCCTCTCTGTAGAGCGTTTACCTAACGGGAATACCCTGATTGCCGATGCAGGAGATGAGGCAGGATTCGGAAGCGAAATTGTAGAGGTGGATCCTATTGGGAATATTGTTTGGAACTACCATGAGGGGCTCAAATTTGCCCATAGCGCCAGGCGTTTAAGAAATGGAAATACGTTAATCACGGATACAACGAATAATCGATTGATCGAGGTGATGGCAGAAAAGAAGATCGTCATGAATTCAGATGAGTGGGGAAATGGTACAGGGATTCTTTCTGACGGATCCCATCTTCACTATCCTAACGAAGCTTTTGAGTTAGAGGATGGAACCTTTTTGGTTACCGATCGGAATAATGATCGATGTATTCAGGTGGATCGAAGGGGCCGTATTCTATGGTCATTGGATAAAGAACTTCATCATCCCCATAATGCCAATCCCCTTCCCAACGGACACATTCTTGTTTCGGATTCCGATGGAAATAGAATTTTGGAGGTGAACAGGAAAAAAGAAATCGTCTGGTCTTATGGGGATGGGTCCAAGGAAACTTTATGGTGGCCCAGAGGTGCTTTGCGGATGAGGAATGGGAATACGGTGATCACGGATAGTAAGAATCATCGGATCATCGAGGTCACTCCAGAAGGGAAAATGGTATGGACATTCCAGACTGACCATGTGGATAAATTTTATATCACCGCTGTCACCGAACAGGGGACCTTCTTAATTGCTTCAACAGATGGACATCATCAGGTCATTGAGGTAGATCGAGCCGGAAATATCGTATGGCTATTCCGAAATTATCGAAGGCCTGCTCCCATTTACGCACGGCTTACCAATGGGTTCTTCAAAGAGATTGGGGAGGATGGGACCCCGAGGCACTGGGTTTTGGCCACCCGTCTTTCTGAAGGGAGAGGGAGACTGATCTGGGATTACGAGAATAAACCTTACCCGT
>JBBIMX010000097.1:0-5019 GCA_037444165.1 Deltaproteobacteria bacterium
TTATTCTCATCTGGTATTTCATGTGCATTCCGGTGGGAAGGAATCCAGATCTTCAATGGATGCCAACCCCGCTCCAGAGAGATAAATTGAGACAAGCCCTTGTCCATTTCCGCGCAACCAAACCTGTTCTCTTTGTCGATTTCTGGAATGATGGAAGGCTGACCAATGGTTGCATGGCTGGCGGGAAGATGTATTTTCATATCAATGCAAGAGGGGATGTTGAACCCTGCGTCTTTTGCCATTTTGCCTCTGACAATATCAAGGGAAAGACCCTTCTTGAAGTGCTCGATTCCCCATTCTTTAGAAAGATTCGTTCTCGTCAGCCCTATCTTCGCAACCTTCTTAGGCCCTGTATGTTGATTGATGTTCCCCAAATTGGAAGGGAGATGGCCAGTCAGCCAGGGGTCTATTTCACCCATCCGGGCGCTGAAATTTTGTTTACCCACCTTTCGAGTTCAATTGACCAATATTCGAAAGAATATGGGGCCATTGCCGATCGAGAGTGGGAGAAATTAAACCAAAATATCCATGGAAAAGAGAAGGCGTCAGATTAAAGGCTATCTTGGTATTGATGTAGGGTCTGTAAGTACTGACCTTGCAGTTATTGATCAGGAGGGGAAAGTCCTTTGTCACCAGTACCTCCTCACCCATGGCCAACCCATCTTGGCGGTCCAAAGAGGGTTAAAGGAGATTCAAGCATGTCTGCCAGAGGGAGTAGAGATTTGTGGAGTAGGGACAACAGGAAGTGCAAGGCAGCTGACTGGCATTCTGGTTGGAGCAGATGTGGTGAAGAATGAAATCACGGCCCATGCTATAGCCTCTATCCATTTCTATCCTGAGGTGAGGACGGTGCTTGAGATTGGAGGACAGGATTCAAAGATTATTATTATCCGAGATGGGTTGGTCGTTGACTTTGGAATGAATACGGTATGTGCAGCAGGGACGGGTTCATTCCTGGATCAACAAGCCTTACGCCTAAACGTCCCTATCGAAGCCTTCGGGGAGTATGCCCTTCGATCAGAATCACCTGTAAGGATCGCTGGCCGATGTACTGTTTTTGCTGAATCAGACATGATCCATAAACAACAGATGGGCTGTCATCTGAATGATATCATCGCTGGCCTCTGTGAGGCCCTTGTACGGAATTACCTCAATAATGTGGCAAAGGGGAAAGAGATTCGAAGCCCAATCATCTTTCAAGGAGGAGTTGCTGCCAATCAAGGGATCAGAAAGGCTTTTGAAAGAGAATTGGGGGAAGAAATATTGGTTCCCAAATACTATCACGTCATGGGAGCAATCGGGGCTGCCCTTTTAGCAAAGGAAAAGATGGATGGGGTTGAAACCCAATTCAAGGGATTTGGTGTTTCAGAGATAAAATGCAGAACCGTCAATTTTATCTGTAAAGACTGTGAAAACCATTGTGAGGTCGTAGAATTTATTGTGGAAGAGAAACCGATCTCCTATTGGGGGGATCGGTGTGGAAAATGGGAATCTGGAATCAAGAAAGGAATTTCCCCTTGAACCATGAAACTTGCAGTTCCTCATATTGGCAACCTGAATATTATGCTTGGTGCCATTGGAAGGCTGATCGGGCCAGAGTTTGTATTTCCACCCAAGACCAGTCAAAGGACCCTTTTTCTCGGGATTAAATATTCTCCTTCCTCCACTTGTCTTCCATTCAAATTCATCCTCGGCAATTTTATCGAGGCCCTTGAGAGAGGTGCCGATACGATTGCCATGATTAGCGATCATGGTCCGTGTCGGGTTGGGATGTACGATGTAGTGATGCAGCAAATCTTAAAGGATATCGGGTTTAACTTCACCTGGATTTCAATGGATGATACAAGGCTCTGGAGCCATTACGTTCAACGATTCAACAAGGAACGAAAGAAATGGGGGGTTTCCCTCTTGAAAACACTTAGGGCCCTCCACCTAGGCTGGAGGAAGTTAAGAATCTGTGAGAAGATTGAACGTTTGGCCCACCGGGTCAGACCCTTAGAAATAGAAAGGGGGGAGACCACAAGGGTTGAACTCCAATGCTTTAGGCTGATCGATGAGGCTGAAAATCTTAAGCAGTTGCAGAAGGCATGGGATGAATCGGTTCATCTCTTTGATCGAATCAAGAAGGATTTTAACAGAAGGCCTATCAAAGTGCTGGTCACAGGAGAAAGCTATATGGTTATCAATCCTCACGCAAACCAAGAGATTGAGCGAAAACTTGGCGAGATGGGAGTGGAGGTGACCCGAACAGTCTGGATTACCCAAAAGATCAGTCATGCCATTGGCTTAGATCTTTTTCATCCAAGGTCAAAACGGAGTGCCATCAAAGCATCAAAACCCTATCTTAAATATAATCTCGGAGGAGAATGTAATTCCTCCATTGGTTATCCAATCCTTTATAAAAAAGATGGCTATGAAGCAGCCATTCAGCTTCTGCCTCTCGGATGTATGCTGGAGGCTGTGGCAAGGAATATACTTGTCAAGGTGAGCAGGGAGTATGATATCCCGATCCTGACCTTTTCGCTCGACGAGAACCTCTCGGAGACCATGGTGATGACCCGATTGAGTGCCTTTGTCGACCTCCTTGAAAGGCGAAGAGATAGGGGTAATGTATCCAACACCCCTACCCGATTTCACTTATAAGTGAGGCTTAGAGAATAAATGGCTCTCCGCATTGGAATTCCAAAAGTCCTTTTATATTACAGGTACTTTCCACTATGGAGGACATTTTTTGAGGAATTGGGTTTTGATGTCATTGTCTCAAACCCAGGCCATCGAGACTTGGTTGAAGAGGGGTTCAGGTATGTGGACGATGATAACTGCATTCCCATCAAGATGGCTTTCGGCCATGCCCTTACCCTTCGAGATCAAGTGGATTTCCTTTTTGTCCCAAGACTTCTAAGCCTTGAGAAAAACTCCTGTTTCTGTCCAAGAACCGGGGGACTTCCAGAAATGCTTAAGTACTCGATCCCAAATCTTCCTCCACTATTAGACCCCTTTGTGGATGAACGACACCGAGGGTCGGGCCTTTCTTCTTCTTTTTTGGAAATGGCCAAGAGATTGGGAATTAGATCAAAAGAGGCTAAGGAGTCCTTAAAAAAAGCAATCAGCGCCTATCATGAATTTCGAGAAAAGAGTAGAAGGGGCGACGTCCACCATGAACATATTTCCGTTAGGAAAAAAGAGAAAGTTTCTCAAGAGGTTTTTGAAAATAAAATTGCTGTGGTTGGACATCCCTATTGTCTCTATGATCCGTTTTTCAATTTTAATGCTCTAAGGTTGATTGAGGACTCTAAGGCCATTGTTTTAACCCAGGAGATGGTTAGCCCTGAAAAAATTGATCTCGAAATTGAAAGGCTGGGAAAGGATATTTACTGGACCTTCGGTAGGGAGATTCTTGGCGCAGGTCTTCACTACCTCCATTCCAATCAGATCGATGGTCTCATCTATCTGACCTGTTTTTCATGCGGGGTGGACTCCATGATCGAACCTCTTTTAAGTCATAAGGTAAAAGAGGGTGGAAACACACTCTATCTTTGCATAATGGTAGACGAACACACAGGTGCAGGTGGAATGACAACCCGACTGGAGGCCTTTTTGGAGACGGTTGAAAGGAGAAAGAGATTCCATAGGATGCAAAAATGAAGATTGGAATTCCACGTGGACTTCTTTTCTACCGCTATTTTCCTCTCTGGGAGAAATTTTTTGAAACGTTGGGGATAGAAGTGGTCGTCTCTGATCCAACCACAGAGGACACAGTTCGAGAAGGATCAAAGTTTGTACCGGGCGACCTCTGCCTGCCTGTAAAAATATTTTTTGGCCATGTTGAATCCATTCGGAGGAAGGTTGATTATCTTTTCATCCCTCGATTCATCAGCGTTGAACCAGATGCGTATATGTGTCCAAAGTTGATGGGGCTTCCAGATATGGTCAGGGCTTCCATTGATTCTCTTCCTCCACTCATTGATTACCCCATTCATTGTAAAGCACAAGGGATCAAAGCAGAGGAGAATTTTTACCTAAAAGTGGGGAATATCTTTTTAAAGGACAAGGGCAAGGTGGCAACATCTTATTTGATGGCCGTAGAGAGGCAGAATCGCTTCCGATCACTACTCAGGCAGGGTTTCTCTTTTGATCAGGCCCTCCATTTAAGTCGATCTCCAAATAGGATTGAAAAACCTTCGAAAGATGGAGAAGGGAGGATAGGAGTAATTGGTAGGCCCTATTATGTTCATGATCCCTTTCTTAGGCGATATGTCGTCGAACAGATAGAGTTGAGGAGATATTTCCCTATCACTCCGGAGGCCTTAAGTGACCAGGAGATTGAAAAGGGAATTGAGACACTCCGTAAAAGAATTTATTGGTCCTATGGAAAAGAGATGGTAGGCTCTGCGATTCATTTTGCAAGAAGTGGGCTGGTGCAGGGGATCATCAATCTTGCATCATTTGGATGTGGACAGGATTCCTTTAATTTTGAATTAATTCAACACTGTGTCAAAAATAAGATTTCTATCCTTTCCATTGTCTTCGATGAACATCTTTCGAATGCGGGGTTTTCTACAAGAATTGAAGCCTTTCTCGAAATGATTCTGAGAGGGAAAAATCAAAAATGAAAATGACAACTCCTTACCTTGGTCACCTTCATAAGGCCTATGGCCCTGTTCTCAAAAAAGCAGGAGTAGAAATAATCTTTCCTCCCACCCCAACTAAGAGGACATTCGATTTGGGAACTAAGCATGCCCCTGAATTTGCTTGTTTCCCGTTTAAAGTAACCCTTGGAAGCATGATTGAAGCCCTTGAATTAGGGGCGGATACTATTTTTATGATTGGAGGATGGGGTCCATGCCGATTCGGCTATTATGATGTGATTCAAGAACAGATTTTGAAGGATTTGGGTTACTCCTTTAAGATGGGAAGCGCTAATAACCCTGATGCCCTCAGAGACATGCTCGACCTGATGCAGAGGATCTCTGGGGCCCGCTCAAGATTAACCCTTTATAAAATCTTCTTTTCGATCCT
>JBBIMX010000098.1:0-4949 GCA_037444165.1 Deltaproteobacteria bacterium
CATCAAAACTCTCAGGAAAAATCTTAACCCTCTCAATCGCCCCAGGGGCTGCCCTCATCCCAAACTGAATATGAGCCCCCTCCAAAGCAGGCCCCGTAGCACAAGAAGCAGAAAAAAGCCTCTCCCGATTCCCCATCACAAGCTCCCCATTGGTCCCTATATCAATAATGAGAACCATCTCATCCTGATAATGAGGCTCAAGAGAAAGAATCACCCCCACATTGTCCGCCCCAACAAAACCCGCCTCAATCGGAAGAATATGAACATTGGCCGAGGGATGAACCCTTAACCCAAGCTCCCTGGCCTTGATATCCATCGACCGCTGAAGGACAGGTGGAAAAGGAGAAACCCCAAGATACTGAGGATCAATTCCCAAAAATAAATGATGCATCGCCGTATTCCCAACCACCGTTAATTCAAAGATCTCCTCGGAAGATAAATTGGCTTTCTCAGAAATGAGCTTTATTAAATGATTTATCCCATCGATAATAGACTGATGCAAGATCTGAAGACCCTCGTGATGAGTCATGGCAAAGCTGATCCTCGACATCACATCCTCCCCATAGAGGACCTGAGGATTCATCATCGATTGAGTAGCCACGATCCTCCCACTCCTTAAATCACAAAGATACCCCGCTAAGGTCGTTGTCCCAATATCGATAGCAAGCCCAAAAAGATCCTCCCTCACCCCCGATCGGACCTCAAAAATCTCACGCTCCATCCATATGAAAGCCGTGGCCTTCCAGTCTCCTTCTCGAAGAGCACGAGGGAGGGTTTGAAGGGCAGGATAATCGACCCTAAGCTCGGAGAAAGAATACCTCTGGGAGAGAGCCTGTTGAACTCTTTCAAGGTCCCCTAAAAGATCGTGGAAAGAAGGAGGAGAAAGTTCTATAAAATAAGGCTTAATGGCAGGCTGAAGTTCAATCTTTTTCTCAATAATTTCCTTTCTTACTATCTGCTTCTGAACCAAACTCTCTTCAGGAACAAAGATAACCGAATCTCCAAAAACACGAGCTGAACAGGCGAGGCGAAACCCCATAGCCTTCTCTGACTCCCCGATAAATTTAGCCTCCTCCTCTGTAAAAGGCGAAAACTTCCCCTCCAGTACCTTAACCCTACACTTCCCACAACTCTGTTTCCCCCCACAGATAGACTCAATCCCTACCCCTAAATCCCTGGAGGCCTCCAGAAGAGTTTTTCCCTCTTGGATTTCTCCTCGTTTCCCTGAAGGCTGAAAAATAACTTTGAAGGTTTCCATTTTAATTAAAAATAAACTCTATTTTTAAAAGAGAACTTCAATCATTGTAAATTTTATAGGGAATTTTGAGATTATCAAGAAAAAAATTTGTAATTCCTCACTGAAAAAATAGAGTTATGTTGGGTCGTTAAGCGAGAGGGTTAGATTTCTGTCGCTTAAGGAACAATTTAAGATTCCTGCTCTAAGATTTTCTCCAACATCCTTTATAAGTCCCTTCCCACGATTGAATGAAAAGTTATAAACATTTAACAAAATTTAAGAGTGATGAAATTATATCAAAATCTTTTTTTCGCGGTAGGCCTTTATGTATTCGAGGCAGTAAGGGTCTTGATTGAGCAGGACCTTTGCAGCACAAATTGTAGACATAAGAGTCTGGTCCTTTACATCTATTAGAAGGGTATCGAGACCTGCATATATAGCCATTGTTAGAAAAGTTCGATTGATTAGCCTTCTTCCTGGAAGCCCCATACTGATATTACTGATCCCACAAATCAAATGAGATTTTGGGAAATGAGATCTCATGGTTTTTATGGTCTCTAAGGTAACAAGCCCTGAATCTGGTTCAACAGCCACGGATAGAACAAGAATATCGAAATAAATATAATTTGGGGGAAGACCCGCTTCGGTCAATCTCCTATACAGTCTCTCTGCGATGTCCAATCTTTCTTCAAGGGTTTTGGGTATCCCTCGATCATCCATCAAGAGAACAACAATTTTATATTTCTTTTCGACTACCACTGGAAATAAGTTACTCCATTTGGATTCTTCTCCGGAGATAGAATTAAGAATAGGGGGTTCTGTGTTTTGATAAACTCTAAGGGCGGCTTTGATGGCTTCGGGATTGGCGCTATCGAGCATCAATGGGATCGGGACTTCTTTTTGGACAGTTTCAACCACCCAGGGTAAGTCTTGGA
Source organism: Deltaproteobacteria bacterium (assembly GCA_037444165.1). Taxonomy (GTDB): domain Bacteria; phylum Desulfobacterota; class BSN033; order BSN033; family UBA1163; genus CALIBK01. The sequence goes on from JBBIMX010000098.1 coordinate 2,173, forward strand.
GTTCGTTTCCTTCTGCAACTCCAGCATTTACATCAAGTACCTGAGCGCCGCATTCATACTGAACACGAGCGAGTTCTTTGAGGAATCGTTCATCCCGATTCAATATAGCCTGCCCAACTTTTTGTATTGACCCATTAATCGATTCACCAATAAGAAGCATTTCTTTTTGCATCCCTTTCAAAGAGGAGAGTCAAGCATTTTACTTTTTAAACTTAATAACCCTCCTTAGCTGCTTCAACAATTGCTTTAAGATTTTCAATAGGTGTCTGAAGAGGGATAGCGCATTCTGGTGCGAGAATGTCTACTCCTGCTTTGATACTATACCGTGCCTGTCTATAAACATCTTCTGGTGTTCCTCCAAATAGAATTCCCTTGTTGGCTATATTTCCGATTAAAGTCATTTCACGATTCACTACTTTAACAGCCATTTTTGCATCCACTTGCCATTCAAAATGATATCCATCGAATCCTGCTTCTACAAAGAGCCTAAGCCTGTCAGAGCAATTTCCACAAAGATGTAGGATTGTAGGTCCTCCAATCCGTTGATTGATCTCTTGATGGACTGTCAATAAAAAATCCTGGTAGGTCTTTGGACTCACGAGGTCACCGGTAGCATGGTCCGCAATCACAATTACATCAGCCCCTGCTTGGAGTTGGGCCTTGGCAAATATGATCGTTACCTCTTTTAGGAGATTTAAAAACCCCCTCACCTTTTCGGGATCGGTTAGTGTCCATAGGAGAAATTCCTGAACCCCAGCCATATGGTAAGAAAGGGTCCAGGGACCCATTACTTTACCAATAATCGCCACATGGTCTCCATAATTCTTTCTTAATATTTCCAATGCGTTAAGAACCACCTTCATTGAAGGTTTTTCCAAAATATTTTCAGGAATAACGATATCTTTTACTTCCTTTGCTGGGTGGGTCTTTGCATCGGGCATCATGGTGGGACTTCCCCAATCGACAACACATCCCAATGCCTCTGCTTCTTGCTGGACACTGAACTCGGGCATTATTGAGTCAAAACCAAGTATCTCGTATCCTGCCGCTGCAAGCTCTGCCATCTTCATTGAATCGATGTGGGCTTCAGGGAAGAAGATCCCTACCTTTTCCATTAATTCTACAGAGACAATAGAGGTGGGATTGGCCACGGAGATCCGATCCCCTTTTCGTCCTCCAAAGAGACCCGAAAGAAATCGACGTTTGGGTGTTGGGAGAAGACTCCGCATAATCCCTCAGAAAAGGAGTCGATTAGCTAATTCGACTGCCCTTACAGCGTCTTCACCATATCCATCAGCCCCAATCTCATCAGCAAACCTTTGAGTGACTGGTGCCCCACCTATGATGACTTTCGGTGGATTGGGAAAATTTTCCCTTATAGTCTTTATGATATCCCCCATTTCAAGCATCGTTGTGGTAAGGAGTGCTGAAAGACCAACAATCTCTGGTCTTTCTTGCGCGATCACTTCGAGGAATCGTTCTTTGGGAACATCGATCCCAAGATCAATTACATGGTATCCCGCTCCTGTCATCATCATGGAAACGAGGTTCTTCCCAATGTCATGAATATCACCCTTTACAGTACCGATGATAAACTTACCTTTAGGATTTACTTTTTCTTTCAAAAGCTCTGGTTTGAGGATTTCAATCCCCCGGTTCATATTTCTTGCAGCCAGCAGAACCTCCGGAACCCAGATCTTAGAGGTTTTGAACTCCTGTCCTATAATCTCCATGGCACCGATCAATCCTTCATTGAGGATGGAGATCGGGGAGAGATGTTTTTTAATATATTCCCTAATGAGACTCTCGACTTTGGAAAGATCTGTATCTCTTAGAACCTTATAAAAGCCTTCAATTTCTTCTTTTGTCATCCCCAGCCCTCTCCATACTCATTGGTAAACTCCCCCACTCGTTCACCATCTCTGTAATCCTGAGAAGCCTCTCAAATTTTGCATCCGGTGGCGTCGTATCACTTATACCAAGAATAAATCGATCCCCTGGCGAAATCTCTCTGAACAGATTCTTCATAAAATTTTCAAATTCTTCATCAGACATACTCTCCTCCAAAAGAGCTACAGAGGGAATGCCTCCAAATATAGTTACTTTTCCTTTAAAAGCCTTTTTCACTTCACTTATCGTCACTTTTGTCATTGGTTGGGGACATATTGCTTCTGCAATATCCATCCCACTTTCAGCAATGAGATCAAGAAGCCCCTTATTCTCTCCATCACAGTGGCAAAGAAGAAGTTTCCCTTTTGGATGAAGAATATCTGCTAACTTTTGGAGATAGGGCATGATGTGGTCACGGAAAAAAGGGGGATAAGTGATCATTTCATCATAATTAGCGCCAGAGAAAATGACCTCCGCTGGTGAATCAGCCAGTACCCTAAAAATTTGATCGAAATAAGGTTCCATATCTTCGCAGAGTCCCTGCATCTCCTTTGGATGGTCATACATTTCAAGATAAAAGGTTGTTGCGTCAAGAAATTCTTTCATAATATGATGCATTGGGCTGGCCGAAAGGTTTGCAAAGGCAGCAGCAAATCCCTTATCCCCCACTTTTCTTTGAAATTCCAGATAATTCTCATAGTCAGGGTGAATCCTCATATTTTTAAAGATATAACCCACTGTCTTATAGTCTTTTGGCTCTTTGATCACATGTTCAGTGATCCAGGTGATGGATGCTCCTGCTCGTTTCATCTCCTCAGTATAAATATATTTGCACGAAACAGAACCTATCGGGGTATGATAGGTGACAAGGGTTGAATCTCCTTCTT
>JBBIMX010000099.1:0-4940 GCA_037444165.1 Deltaproteobacteria bacterium
TGTCCTAAAAGAACGAATTTTGCCTCCTGCGTTTGGAATTAAAACGAACGCTCCATTCTCCTATTTGGTTTTTAAACCCAGGGAATTTTTGGTTTTCCTTAACCCCTGCCCAAATCTTAATATTAGAAGGTGGTAGCATTTGAAAGATTATTAAATAAGTATTAAGATTGCACAATCCATCTATGGAGAGTACCTCAGCCCAATTCACTATTAGGCTCCGGAGCACGAATGCTATTCAGACGAAACGATGGAACAGTCTCTTGAGAATTGGACGAGCGGAAAGATAGATAATGTGAGTGTGTGATGAACCATTGCGTTGATAGCGTCGGCCGGCGCTCCCTACCACATAGCGGCCTCTCCTTAAACAGCATCGCAGCAATGCTCCTTCTTGCGGTCATGTGGGGTCTTTCTATTCCGGCCACGAAGCTCGGACTTCAAACAGTTCCTCCCCTCACGTTGACTGCGATGCGATTCGTCATTGCTGTGCCGCTGTTCCTGGCCCTCGTCATAGGGAAGGAGCGGTTGTCAGCACGGGCGCTTCTGCCCCTCGCCGCGCTTGGGGTTATAGGTATCAGCCTGGGTCAAGTCGCACAGGCTTTTGGTGTCAAAGCCACGTCGGCATCGGTGGGAACCATTATCTCGGCTACCATTCCAGTTTTTGTTGTGGTCTTCGCCACGCTCCGTCTAAAGCAGCCGGTGAGGGGAAGGCAACAAATGGGATTGTTGGTGGCATTCGTCGGTATTATCCTGGTAGCGGTGGAGAGTGAGTCGACCACAACACCAGAGAGCAGTCTGGCGGGTATGGCTTGGTTACTCCTCTCAGCCGTCTCCATTGCATTCTATTATGTCTGGAGCCTCGAGCTCACATACAAGTTTGGTACCATTGTGGTTGCCGCCTGGAGTACTCTGTTTGGCTTCATTGCCATGCTGCCTTTTACAGGTTGGGAGATCTGGTATGCTCCAATCCACATCACGGCTCAGGCTGTTGGGGTTGCGGTCTATCTCGGGGTCGTGGTGACGGTAGCCGGACTGTTCTTGTGGCTGCATCTGCTGCGTACCGTCCCGGCCCGTGTAGCCGCCAGTGTGCAGTATCTGCAGCCGGTCGTTGGAATCGTCGCTTCTTCCGCAATATTCGGTGATCGGCTTGGACCCCTTTTTGCTCTTGGGGTGGTTCTCATTCTAATCGGTCTTGCTCTCGTCGTAGCAACCCGCCGCGCGCCCGAAGTGGCCGTGCCACACGAGTGAAGACAGTCACTGACGTAGCTTAGGATCTCTGAATCCTGGGACCCGTTTCACCATCATTTACAGCGGACTCCCCAAGCGGGATTTTTGTTAAGGGGAGAGAGGAGGCCCTTAGATTTTTTTAAGTTTTTCCAAGGCCGCCACAAGGTCCTCCAGGGGAGGTCTTTTATTAATATCATGAACGTCAATGTAGCGGATAATTCCTTTTTTATCAATGACAAAGAGAGCCCGCTCGGATGTTCCGTCAGATCGCAAGACTCCATATTTTTTAGCGACCTTTCCATGAGGCCAGAAATCAGATAGCACAGGGAACCAGAGTTTACCCATCTGATTGGTCCAGGCAAAAAGAGTAGGAAGATTATCCACCGTAATTCCAAGGAGGATGGCTTCGTGTTGGTCAAAAATCTCCTTTGCAATATTATAGCCCGGCCACTGGTCAGAACAAACAGGCGTCCAGGCAGCGGGGACAAAGGAAAGAACGACATTCTTTTTTCCCCGATATTGCCTTAGTGAAATCTTTTCTCCAGAGATCGAAGGAAGGGTAAAATCAGGAGCGCGGTCCCCAACTTTTACTTTTAATTGACTATCGATGGGTTTCAGTTTGCCAACCGGATAGATATTTTCTTTGAAAACCTCAGAAAGACCATAGATGTCTTGGGTGTAAATCCACAGGGAGAGCATCAAACCAAGAAGGATAAGACAGGAGAGGGTGTTTTTTTTCATTTTAAAGGCTCCTATTTTAATCCCGATACTTTTTGAACCAATTCCAAAAAGGCTTCGGCTCCAGGATATCCTCCCAATTGGGTGTGAACGATCTCCGAGGCCCCTTCCTCTTTGATTTTCACTACCATAAAGTAAGGCGTTCTCACTTCGCCAAAGGCTTTATGAAGGAGATAATCTCGGTCTGGAAAGAGAGGAAATGGGATCTGATAGGTCTTCTTAAACATTTCTACCTCGAAAGGGGTATTTCCTACGCCGATGCCGATGAGTTTAATCTTCCCTTTGAGATCTGGGTTCCTCTCAATCCGATCATAAAGCTCATTCACTCCAGGGGCCTCCTTCTGACAATGAGGACAATACATACTAAAAATCTCAACGATGAGTATCTTTGTTTTAATCTGGGGAATTTTAAAAAGCCCTTCCCCCGAAAGACCAAGATAGACTTTTTCAGACGGATTCTTTGGGATAGGAAGTTGAATGGATGGAAAGGGCTCACCCTTTTCCGGAGGCTTATTCAATGGGAATCCTGCCATGGGAAAAATGAGGATTAAAAGAACCAGAAAGATGATTTTTTTCATGTTCCTTCGATCAAATTTTTCAAGGCTCGTAAAACGGATTCGTAATCCGGTTCGTGGGTTATCTCTTTGACGATCTGGACATATTGAACAACCCCTTTTTTATCCACCAAAAAGAGAGCTCGGGCTAAAAGCCTTAACTCCTTAATCAAAACACCGTAGGAAGTTCCAAAGGAGGCATCCCGATGGTCGGAAAGGGTTTGAATACGATCTACCCCCGTGGCGGCACACCATCTTTTTTGTGCAAAGGGAAGGTCCATACTGATGGTGAGAATGACGAGGTCTGGACCTAAACGGCTTGCTTCTTCATTGAACCTTCGAGTCTCCATATCACAGACAGGGGTATCCAGGGAGGGAACAGAAGAGAGAAGACAGGTCTTCCCGCGGTAGGTCGAAAATGAGATAGGGTTAAGATTATTATCTATTGCAATAAAGTCAGGGGCCTCATCCCCGACCTTCACTTCGTTTCCAATTAAAGTCAATGGATTTCCTTTAAAGGTAATCCATCCCGTTCGTTCTTTCATCGAAGGGCTCCTTTTCTTATGATTTCATACAGGGGTCGGACCCCACAAGCACGGCTGGTGGGTGCTTTCAATTTCTCTTTATTCAATTTTTTTAAACTTTTCTTTTTTTGCGCCACATACCGGACAGGTTTCAGGGGCTTCCCGCTCGGCTGTGTAACCACAAAGAGGGCATACATAATAGGGAAAGGTCTCCTGAGTTTTTCCTAAGTTGTTGAGGAGAGTTTGATAGAGGTTGGCATGAACCTTCTCGACTTCATTGGCATAATGAAAGGTCCGCTCAGCCTCTTTATTTCCTTCCTGTTTGGCGGCTTCGATCATCTCTGGATACATCTCCTTAAATTCGTGAGTCTCTCCAGCAATGGCTTCCTCCAAATTCTCTTTCGTACTTCGAATCCCTTTGAGCGCCCTTAAATGATTATGAGCGTGGATGGTTTCCGCCTCTGCAGCAGCTCGAAATAGACGAGCGACCTGGGGATAGCCTTCCTGTTCTGCCTTGGCAGCAAAGGCGAGATACTTTCGGTTTGCCTGGGATTCTCCGGCAAAGGCTTCTTTGAGATATTGTTCTGTTTTGGTAGCCATCATCTTACCTCCTCGTTCGATTTATTTTTTTTCAGATTTATGGCACTTTGGGCATCTCCCATAAAATTCAATGTGGGTCTTCAGGATTTGAAACCCTTCTTCTTCAAGTTTTGATAAAGGGAGAGGGAATTCATGAAAGATGTCCACGATTTTATTACATTTCGTGCAGATGAGGTGATGGTGAGGCTTTGGGTTTGGGTCAAACCGCTTTTTTTCAGGATCAAGGCTGAGTTCGATCAGATAGCCTCGTTCTTTTAAATGTTCCAGTGTATTATAGACCGTGGCAAAAGACATGGTGGGAAATTTTTTGGTCACCGCTTTATAGATCATCTCTGCGGAGGGATGCTCTTTATTCCCATCCAAATAGTTAAGAATGGCCAGTCTCTGAGGAGTCAATTTTAACCCTAAGCTCTTGTACCTTTCCATCCTGTCACCAACTCAATTATTTTTATCATTTTAGAATCATTCTTGTCAAGTATTTTTTAAAATTTATAGTATCCCCTCACCGAAGGGTGGAAATAAATTTAAGCCCGACAGGAGAATTTACTATCGGAAGGAAAGATTTTGGCAAGCCCCTGGAAAGAGAGGGGTGGACGTGGTAATATAAAATAACGGTCAATTATAAGGAAAATTAGAGAAAGGGGGGATCTGCCTTCATCTTTATCGGTGGGATTCAACCCAGGAAGGTTCAGATTGAGGATCAACCAAGGGTCTGTCCAAGTTGTGGTTTCCCTTCAGCCCGACTTAAGCGCCTTGATCATTATCTCAGTCTCTTTTTCATTCCCCTGATTCCTGTAAAGAGGGGAGAGATATTTCTCGAGTGTCATCGATGCGGAGGAGTATTTGATGGGATGGGGAGATCTGAAGGAAGACCCTCTTTCCATTTTCAAAAGGAAAGGATTTGCCCAAGATGTAGGGAGGAGATTTCACCCGAATTTAAATTCTGCCCATACTGTGGTCAAAAGATTTAGAAGCGGCTGAATCATACAAAGGCAAGGAGATGGATTGGGTTAAGATGGAAGTACTCGATGGTTGAGAAAGATTTGATCATAAAATTGGTGGAGGCGGCGGGAATCGAATAAGCCTCTCCATTTGTAAATTATTATAAATCAAAGGATATTTTTTTACAATACTACACTGGATAGTGTTTGGATAGTGTAGTTGATTTTGGGTCCGGGTCCTCCGAGGATAACTTCCTGAAATTTTTCATTGATCATTTCCACTAAAATGTATACAATAGGCTTGGAAATCAACAAGATCCTGAGATGAAAAAATCTACCTGGATAATTGATCTTTAAAT
>JBBIMX010000100.1:0-4927 GCA_037444165.1 Deltaproteobacteria bacterium
TTTGGCTGGGGTGGGAGGATTCGAACCTCCGAATGCAGGTTCCAAAGACCTGTGTCTTACCACTTGACGACACCCCAACCGAGATATATTTTAATACAAGAGACCCAAAAATTCACCTCTCTATTAATCCATCACTCATCGAATCTGTCTCAAACGAGACTGTGTGCGTGAAAGACTTCCCAACCCCTTTCTTTGACTTTCTTTTTTATTTTCTGTTTTGCCTTTTTAGAGTCTTCCTCGCTTGAGAAAAGGCCAAAGACGGTCGGTCCACTTCCACTCATCAGGCTTCCTAAAGCGCCCGCCGAGAGAAGCATCTCTTTCATCATGGCAATCTCCTGGTATCGATAAGAGACCACCTGTTCCAAATCATTCCAGAGAAAAGAGGAAATCCTCTGGGGGTCCGTCAGTAACTGGTGAAGATTAAAATGAAATTCTTTTTTTGTCAATAAGAAATTTTGGTAAGCCCACCGACTGGAAACTTCAAAATTGGGATAAATGAGAACATAAAAAAGGAGTGGAAGTTCAATTTTTTCTAACCTCTCACCGATCCCTGAACCGATGGCTGCCCCCTCTTTATACAAGAAAAAAGGAACATCTGCCCCGATTTTTATCCCTATCTCCATTAATTCCTCTTGAGTTAACCCCATCGCAAGCATTTGATTTAAGGCATAAAGGGTAGCGGCCGCATTGCTACTCCCCCCTCCAAGCCCTGCTCCAACGGGAATCCTCTTTTTAATCTGAATTAAAATCCCCCCTTTATAATTTGACCTCTTCAGGATCAAATGGGCAGCTTTAACTACAAGATTACTCCTCCCTGTTGGAAGGTCAGGATGATTGGTCTGAATCCAAACCCCTTTCTCTTCTCTCAGAGTAAAAAAAAGGGTGTCATGAAGACTAATCTTTTGAAAAATAGTCCTTAGCTCATGATATCCATCTTGACGTGTTCCAAGGATATCAAGCCGCAGATTCACCTTGGCTGGTGAAATGATACGAAGTCTCTTCATGAGAGTATTAAAAGAGGATTAAAAATCTTGAAGACCTCTTTCCCGAACAAGCCATTTTTTACCCTATCATAAAGAAATCCCTCTTTTCAAGAAAGGGAAGGAATATTTCTCAATTCTCCGAAAAAAAAGAAGCACCGATTAAAAGCCGTCGTTTTAATAGAATGGATTAACAGACTTGTTTGGTGCCACAGACCAGGACCTGTCTCTCTTTACTTCCGCTTCGATAGATGGTGATCCCCTTACATCTTTCCCGATAAGCCATCAAGAAGGCTTCTCGAACCTCTTCTTTGGTCGCTGTTCTGGGAAAATTGATGGTCTTTGAGACAGCATTATCCGTATACTCTTGGAAGGCGGCCTGCATTTTGATGTGCCAGTAAGGAGAAATCTCGAACGTGGTCACAAAAAGCTTTCGAATCTCTTCAGGAATAGAATGAATCTCTGAGAGGTTTTTCCCCTCAGAAATCTCTTTCATCAGATTGTCACTTAGAAACCCTTTCCTCTTCCCAAGTTCAAGAAAAATAGGGTCGATGATCTGAATCTCCATCTCTTCCAAAACCCGTCTTGTGTAATAAATTGAGAAAAGGGGTTCTATTCCACTCGAACAATTGGCAATAAGGCTTAAGGTCCCTGTAGGAGCAATGGTGGTAAGTGTGGCGTTCCTTAATTTCATTCCTCCTGGACGATCATAGATGGAACCTTTAAAGTTCGGGAAAACTCCCCTTTTCTCTGCTAATTGGGCTGAGGCCTCTCGGGCTTCATACTGGATAAAACTCATGAGCCCTCTTGCGATTTCCAAGGCTTTCTGGGAGGGGTAAACGATTCCCATTCGAATAAAAAGGTGTGCCAGCCCCATCACTCCCAGGCCCACTTTTCGATTTCCCATTGCCATCTGCCTGATCTGGGGCAAGGGGTACTGATTCATATCCACCACATTATCTAAAAAATGGATGGCCTCTCGAATGGTTCTCTTCAGCTTCTCAAAGTCAACCTCAACCTTTTCATTCTTTTCTTTAATCATGTGAAGAAGATTGATAGAACCAAGAACACAGGCTTCATAGGGAAGCAACGGAACTTCACCACATGGATTCGTGCTTTCAATCTCTCCCAAGGCAGGGGTTGGATTGGCCTCATTGATCCTGTCCAAGAAAAGAACCCCTGGGTCTCCACACTCCCATGCAGAGGTCACTATTTCATCCAGCACTCGCCTTGCTTTTAGTTTTCGTACCTCTTTCTTTGTCCTTGGGTTGATCAAAAGATAATCCTCATCCCTCTCCACGGCCTCCATAAAGGCCCGGGTGATCCCCACAGAGAGATTAAAATTTTCCATCTCCTTTGAATCCCGTTTGAGAGAGATAAATTCAAGGATGTCCGGATGATCCACTCGAAGGACTCCCATATTGGCGCCCCGCCTTGTTCCACCCTGTTTAATAACTTCCGTGGCCATATTAAACACCCTCATAAAGGAGATGGGGCCGCTCGCTACACCTCCAGTGGAGGCTACAGGGTCGTCTTTAGGTCTCAATCGGCTGAAGGAGAAACCCGTTCCTCCTCCACTCTGATGAATCAGAGCGGTTTGCTTCACCGTTTCAAATATGGAATCGAGAGAGTCTTCAATGGGAAGGACAAAGCAGGCGGCCAACTGCTGAAGTTCTCTCCCTGCGTTCATGAGACAGGGAGAATTGGGCAAGAAATCCAATGAGGCCATTAACTTAAAAAAGGCCTCAGAGGTTTCTTCCATAGAGGAAGAGGAGCTGTAAAGGCGATCCGCCTCGGCCACATTTCGAGCAACCCGCCAAAACATCTCCTCAGGGGATTCCATCACTTTCCCTTGAGCATCTCTTTTAAGATACCTTTTCTCTAATATCTTAAGAGCCTCGGGGGTTAGAGATAGATCCTTCATCTTTCTTCCTAAACGGTCTCAACACTTTTAATCTCAGGGATCTGTTGCTTTAGAATCCTTTCTACCCCCATTTTCAAAGTCATTTGAGACATGGGGCATCCCCCACACGCTCCGGTTAATCTGACTTTTACCACGCCATCGACGACATCGATAAGCTCGACGTCACCACCATCGGCTTGAAGGGCAGGTCGAATCTTCTCTAAGGCCTTTTGAACACTTTCTCTCATCTCCGATCACCTCCTCTCTGATTTTCACCTCATTCTCTTCTAATCCATCATAACATAAAAAAATAAATCTCGAAACAAAAAAAAGGCCTTTCCTTTTGGAAGGCCTTTTAGGTGCCAATTCTTTATAATACCTTATAAATTAAATGGTTTGGTTTTCATCTCTTTTTGACCGGAGGTATTGATTCAGGGCATCCTTCTTTTCGCAGTATCCCATATCTCCTTCACAGGTTGTGCTCCCCCCATCCATATCACAGTAACCAAGACCTTTCCCTATCCCCAATCCTTCCGGTCTTCTGAAGAGTGGACATACTTTTTGTTCTTTTTCTTCCATCTTAATCCCCTTCAAATAAAAAACCCGTGATCACTTTTACCACGGGTCCAGAACACTCTTCTCAATAGGCAGATTATCTATAAAATATTTAGCTTTTCAGATATTTCTCTGCCCGATTTATAAGTTCTGCTTCGGCAACCTGGCGATCCTGCGGAACACAGGACCCATGGCTTTCCGTCCCAAGATTACTCTTGGTTTGGCTTTCTCGACTCAATTTTTTATATGCATTTAAAGTGCCAAATAGGTTTTTATTTTTAACTTATTGATTTTACGATACTTTTGAAAAACAGAGTAAACTGATCATCTTTTAAAGTGCCATCCTTTTGCTATGAAAATAAAAAAATTGGCCTTCTTCTTTATTTACCTTCTTCTAAATATTTTTCGGCTGCGAAGGCAGCAGTGGCTCCATCTCCTACGGAGGTAGAGATCTGACGGAGGAGTTTTTTTCTGCAGTCCCCTGCAGCAAAGATTCCCCTCACAGAGGTTTCACAATTCTCATTGGTAAGGATATACCCATTTTCATCCAGTGAAACCAGCCCCTTTAAAAATTGAGTCCTTGGGACAAGACCGATAAATAGAAAGACCCCATCGGCTTCAATCTCCCTGGTCTCTCCTGTTTTTACATTTTTTACAGTCACTAAACGGACAATCGAATCTCCTTTAATAGCCTGAATAACGGAGTTCCAGATAAATTTAATTTTAGGATTGGCTTCTGCCCTTTCCTGATAGATTTTCGTTGCCCTCAGTGCATCCCTCCGATGAACGATATAGAGTTCCCTAACAAACTTTGTTAAAAAGAGCGCTTCGGTGAGGGCAGAGTCTCCCCCACCAACGACGATCACTTTGCCATCTTGAAAAAAGGGACCATCACAGGTAGCACAATAGGAGACTCCTCTCCCTCTGTACTCCTCTTCTCCCGGGACACCTAACTTCCTATATTCTGTTCCTGTACAGATAATTAAGGCGCGACTCAAATAGCCCCCTTCATGAGTCAAGACCTTCTTTATCTCACCCTCTAATTTGACTTCAATAACTTCATCTTGAATGGTTTCCAATCCGAAACGTTTTGCCTGTCCTTCCATCAACCGACCCAATTCTGCCCCGCTAATTCCATCAGGAAAACCAGGATAGTTCTCCACCAGGTCGGTCGTCGTCATCTGACCACCGAAAACTCCACTCTCAATCAAGAGAGTCCTAAGCCTTGCCCTCGAGGTGTAGAGTCCAGCCGTTAACCCTGCCGGTCCTCCCCCAATAATGATGACATCATAACGATTCATCCCCTCTTGCTTCATCTATCTTTCTCCTTCAAAAGAATTTTTAAACTTTATACTCGATAAATCCATTCTCTGTCAACAAAAGATAGCTGCGGATGAATTGAATAGATATTAGAAATCCCATGCCTTCCTTACCTAAAGAGACCTCTGAAAAAGTATTTAAAACGTATTTTTATAGACTGGGGAGGTGG
>JBBIMX010000101.1:0-4336 GCA_037444165.1 Deltaproteobacteria bacterium
CATGTGATGGACCCGGGGCATCCAGAAAGCCCAGAGCGGCTGAAAGTGATCTATCAGATGCTTGACGATCCAGAGACGAAGGGTGCGCTTCAGGAAGTGAAGCCACGATTGGCTCATCGTGAGGAGCTGGAGATGAACCATACACCCAAATATATTGATCTCATAGCCAGCACAGCTGGAAAACCTTACTATCGACTCGATATGGATACCTCGACTTGTGCCAAGTCCTACGAGACAGCCCTCCTTGCAGTGGGTGGGTTACTGGAATTGATCAAGGCCGTGATGGAAGGGAAATTAAACAACGGCTTTGCTTTAATAAGACCCCCTGGTCATCACGCTGAAAGAGATCGAGCGATGGGATTTTGCCTCTTCAATAATGTCGCCATCGGAGCCTATTACGCAATAAAGCATTTCTCCCTTGAAAGGATTTTGATCGTGGATTGGGACGTCCACCATGGGAATGGAACCCAGCACTCCTTCTATGAAGATCCGAGAGTCTTATACTTCTCCACCCATCGGTATGGTTTCTTTTATCCTGGGACTGGCTCTGCGACAGAAGTAGGGAAGGGAAAAGGAACTGGATTTACGGTTAACGTTCCCCTTTCTACAGGAGCGGGGGATTCAGATTATGGAAATATTTTCGAAAAGATTCTTAGACCTATAGCCTTAGAGTATCAACCGCAGCTCATCCTAATTTCTGCAGGCTTCGATATTCACTTCGATGATCCTCTGGGAGGGATGAAAGTCACAGAGAGAGGATTTGCCCGGATGACTCAGATTCTGATGGAGATCGCTGAAACTACCGCCCAGGGAAGAGTACTCATCACCCTGGAGGGGGGATACGATGTAAATGGTCAAGGAAGATCGGTAAAGGCAGTATTAAAAGAGCTCGCTCAGGTATCTCCGATCAATAAGGAGGAGCTCTTGGAGATGGAGAAAAAGGATTATCCCCGAATCGAACGACTTCTTCAGCAGATTAAAGAGATCCAGAAAAAATACTGGAAAAGCCTCTAACCCTCTTGTGCCTTTACGGTGTTGACTAACTCCTTGAGCTCTTTGCCCACCTTAAAGAAGGGGAGTCTTTTGGGAGGAACGTCAACCACCTCTCCGGTTTTTGGATTTCTACCCTTATACCCTCCATAATTTCTCACTACAAAACTTCCAAACCCTCTGATCTCAATTCGCTCCCCCTTCTGCAAACTCTCCTTCATTTTATTAAAGAGGGTGTCTACGATTACCTTTGCTACCTTCTGAGTGACATTGGTTCTTTCCGAAACCTTTGTAATGAGATCTGCTTTATTCATAACTCCTCCCTTTTGTCTTCTTCTCCACCTTCTTGTTCCTTATCCCTAAAGGGAGCGGATAGAAAGGTGATCAAGCACTCAAAGTAGATTCTGCCGAATATATTGAACGGCATTCCTGAACAGGGCTACCCCCATCCCCTCTTCTGGCAGTTCCTCCCGTGTCCATCGAGGATGATTCGTTCGATGGAGATAGGCTTCTGGATGGGGCATGAGCCCCATTAATCGTCCACTCTCGTCACAAAGGCCTGCAACCGCCTCGATCGATCCGTTAGGGTTTAAAGGATAATCCATTACAGGCCTCTCATAGGTTTCATCGGAATACTGGAGGACGATTAAATTTCTTCTTTTTATTTCTTCGAGGGTTTCTCCATCTTTGGGAATAAATTTCCCTTCCCCATGACGAACAGGAAGATAGACTCCTCGTAACCCTTTAGTAAAAACGGAAGGAGCCTCTGGATTCACCTTTAAATAGACCCATCGATCTTCGAATCTCCCTGAGTCGTTAAAGGTAAGGGTGACCTCCTGTTTCCCATCACCTCCTTCCAAATTTGGAATGAGCCCTAATTTAACCATTAATTGAAATCCATTACACACTCCAAGGATGAGTTTTCCTGAGCGAATGAATCGAAGAAATTGATCATAAAGTTTCTCTGTGTCTTTTAGCACCTTAGCGTATCGGATCCGATTTGCCCCGGCCTTGGCCGCCCCTAAATCATCCCCATCTAAAAACCCTCCCGGAAGATTTAAAAAATGATAATCATCTAATCTCCTGTCTCCATAAATCAACTCATTGATATGGACAGTCTCCACGACTTCGGAGCCTGCTAATCGACAGGCATGGGCCATCTCTACCTCACAATTAATCCCGTAACCGGTAAGGACAATCGATCGAACCTCTTTCATTTGGATGAAGTCCCAGTGTTTCAGTTTGATTCCTTTAGCTCATTAAACTTTTTGTCAATTGATCGAACTTCTTCTCAAAGCCTATTCTATTTTTATTTACCGTTCCGGCAAGAAGGATTTCTTCTCCCGATTTTTTTGGAATTCTGATCCAGACCCTTTGATGGGAAAAAAAGAAGGAAAGGATGAGGCCAAAGATCATGAGTCCACATCCAACCCACACGATCCACACCCCCGGGTCCTTAGTGACCTGAAGTCCTGTATACTCCTTGGTCATCACGCTCTCCAAGGTAAAGAGAAGTTCCCCGTCCACTTCTTTTGGACCGCCTTTTGCACCCCCCTTCAATACCCAGAAGACCTTGGGTTCTTGCCCCATCTTAAAAAGAGCGATTTGAATCCCTTCTCCAAAATGATGAATCTCCGGTACATACCTTAATACCCTGATAAAGGCGTTTGATTGGGGAAGTGAGATATTCTCCCCTTCCCATCCCTTTAAGACTCTCTTTTCCTTATCCCCCTTCTTTTGAAACCCTAAGGTGATCTGGTGAGCAGAGCCATAGCTCGATTGATAGAAAGATAATCCTTTATAATGAAGAGGGTGATTCACCTTGATGGTTTTTTTCAAAACCTCCCTTTCATTTTCAATGATGGTGAGAACACTTAAGTAATCTTTAACATGCTTTTCTGGTTGAGGAAGGTCATAGTAAAGGATATTGAATTCGTCACATCGAACTGAAAAATGAATAGGTTTAGGGATATCCCGGTCTCCTTCCCTTAAATAAATTTGATTCACCGTTTCACCTTCAAAGATATTGACAAAACCTCTAAAGCCAAAGATCGAGCCTATTAAACCACCGAGAAGGATGATAAGGACACTTAAATGGGTAATATAGACACCCAATCTCGAGAACCGACCCTTTTCACCATAAAAGGTGATAAAAGAAGGAGAATCCAACTGTCTGGGTTTCCTAAACCATTTTTGAAGGCAGTTAAAGATCTCCTCCATCTTTTTTTCTGAACGAATCTTTGAAGTAAAAGGGAGGGTTTGAATCATAGAGTCTTTTAATACAATCTCCCTCTCTCTAAAAATTTGATTCCAGAGATAAGGTAAACGATGAATGGAGCACAAAATCAAGTTGATGGAGAGAAGTAGAAGAATGGCACTGAACCACCAGGAGTGATACATATCGAAGAGATTAAAAAAGTTAAATAAATTATATAGCTTAGGTCCATAATGCTGAATATATTCCATCCTTGGAGCATTCTGAGGAATGATCGTGCCGATTATAGAAAGAATGGCAAGAAAGATGAGAAGAAAGATGGTGAGTTTAATGGAACGGAAAAAATCGTAAAAAAGACCGAGAATTCTCTCGTCTTTTTTCCCGGAAGCTTTTGAATTGTTTTTTCCCATCAATAACCTTTAATTAAATTAGTAATCTCTTCCCTCTCTTCAAATCATTAATAAGGGTAATGGCAGGTAAATTATTGAAAAACTTAACATATATCGTAATTTATTGTCAATCTTAAATCCCCTTTTCTTTTTGGTTAGAAGTATCTTACCTCACTTTCCTTAGGCCCAGATTGAATCTCCCATCATCGGGATAAAAAAAAGGTAGTCTTTAAAAAAAGACTACCTTAGAAATAAATTAGAGGCCAGTTTTATTTTACTTTTTTGCCTTTATATGGCATTGGGTGCATGCAATTGGTCCGGCAGGTTTATTAGCCTTTTTGGCCTCATCATGGCATCCCTTGCAATCTCTATGATACGCATCTTTTGCGCTTAAAGTTTTCCCCTCGGCCTTGGCTTTATGGCAATCTTTACAAAGTTTGCCACTCGTTTCGCCTTTCTTCCAGGTATGGTGGCATTTTAGACAATCAATTTTTAAGGTCTCCGCATGTTTCTTGTGGGTGAAGGTGACCTTCCCATACGGAGGATTATATTCCACCACATCCTTGGCTAAGAGCCCTGTGGCAACCAAGAGGGATAGTAGAAAACCTGCCAAAATCCCCATGCAAATGAAACCTTTCTTCATTCCTTCTTCACCTCCTCTCTATTTAGATTTACTTATTCACTTCTTTAGACCCAAAAAGTTTAACAAAAATTCAATCATTGTCAAGAAAAACTTTAGCTG
>JBBIMX010000102.1:0-4292 GCA_037444165.1 Deltaproteobacteria bacterium
ATTCATCCATAGTGCCAAACGGTTAAAGGTATCCGCTCGAAGGCTTTTTCCACCCTACCTCCCCAGTCTATAAAAATACGTTTTGAATATTTTTTCAGAGGTCTCAATTTATTCCATTGACAAAGAGATTGTATATGAATAAAAAAAGGGTTGTCAATTAAAATTTAGCGGGAACATCATGAATTTTTTTTGGGAAATAATTTAAATAAGAGAATTAAAGATCTTTTAAGAAAATATAATTTTATTAAACGAACGGATTCCCCCGTGGATTTAAAAAGGATGAAGTTTCCAGAAATTCCATCAACTTAATCAGTTTCAGATCTCGTTCTCGGATCACCTCTTTCTTCTCTCTGGAAGAGTAATCATAAAAACCTCTTCCCGTCTTAACACCCAGATATCCCTTTTTAACCAGATCGATGAGAGTTTTGGGTCTTCGATCTCTTGAAACAAGACGAATCGAAGGATTCTCTTCAAAATCGAGTGCCAGATCCAATCCTGCAAAATCATATCTTTGAACCACTCCAACCACAGGGATTCGAATCCCGAGGCTCCACTTTACGGCATTGTCGATCTCTTCTGGAGAGGCGTATCGATGATCCAAAAGATAGAAGATCTCTCTTGCCATCGCTCTCTGGAGTCGATTCACAATATATCCGGGAATAAACTTTCTCAAGATTACGGGTTTTTTCCCTATTTTTTGTAGAAGCCTTTTCACGATCTCTATGGTTTCAATGGAAGTCCTGGATCCTCCAACCACATCCACCAAAGGGATAAGATGAGGAGGGGCATACCAGTGAGTGATCAATATTTTCTCCGGACGACCGGTCTTTACAATTTTAAAGATATTAAGGTAGGAAGTATTACTAGCAAGGATTGTTCGGGGGGGACAGATCTGATCTAAAGAAGAAAACAGTTCCTTTTTCGTTTTTGCTTTTTCTGAAATGGCCTCAATGACAAGATCGGCTCTTTTTGCAATAGAAAGGGAGGTAGAGGGATGGATCCGATTGAGTATTTTCGGAATTTCCTTAGAGCGAATGATTCTCACTCTGCTAAGAGTCTCAAGATTCGATTTGATCAGATGAAAAGCCTGCTCTAAAATCTCCTCTTTTAGATCAACCAGATCCGTCTCAAATCCATTCTGAGCAAAGACCATGGCAATGGAGTGTCCCATCGTCCCTGCTCCGACGATCAAAATTCTTTTGATCCAGTCTAATTTCATCCCCTTTTCCCCAATATTCGTTCACTTAAAAGGTCTCTTAATTCCTCTTCGGTACCCAATTGACTTCGTATGGTCCAGGCATCCCTATAAAAGTGTTCAATCCCTTCCTCTGCCATATATCCATAGCCACCAAAAATCTGCAAAGCTTCGTCCACGACCCATGCCATCTTCCTTCCCACCTCTATCTGGGCAATAAAAAGAACTTTTGGATCCATTTCCCTCTTCTCCAATTCTACGGCTGCCCTGTAGGTAAGAGACCGGGATACTTCGATTCCTACCTGCATCTCGGCCAGTTTATGTTTAATCATCTGAAACTGCGAAAGCCTCCTCCCAAATTGCTCTCTCTGGTTTGAGTATTTGAGGGCCCGTTCAAATGCCCCTTCCATCAGACCAAGGGCCTGGGCAAGAAATCTTAAACTCTTCACCCGATGATAATATTGAAAAAGTTCCATTTCCTGACCTTTCTCTCCTAAACGATTTTCATGGGGGACCTGAACGTCCCTGAGATGAAGATCTCCAGAGGAAATCATCCTTAACCCCATTTTCTCGATGGGACAAATCCCCATCTTCTCTCCATCCCTTTCCACAATCAATGGAAGCCATTGTTCTTCGGGTTCTTTGCAAAGAATAATAAACAGATCGGCCAGGGAAACATTGAGGACATATCTTTTTAATCCCCTGACTAAATAATCCTTTTCTCTTCTTACTGCCATGGTCGATAGAACGGATAGATCTTGATCATCCTCCGCTTCTCCAAAGGCAACCGTCAATTGCTTCTCCCCTTTAATGATGGGAGGGAGAAATTTTTCTTTCTGTTTCTTGGAACCAAATTTCAAGATGAGATCCGACCCCAGGTCGACAAGACTCAGAGCACTTCCAATTCCAGAATCGACTCGGCAAAAGGCTTCGATGATCAGAGTGTTCTCCAGGAGACCTAACCCCTGGCCCCCAACGTCTTCAGGATAATGAATTCCAATAAAACCCAGTTGAGTCGCTTTTCTCCACATCCTTTCAGGGAAAATTCCCTTCTGATCTAGTTCAAAAGCAAGATCGGGATCGAATTCTCCCCGAGCGAATTCTTCCGCTGCCTTTTGAATATCTTTCTGTTCCTCTGTTAATTCAAATTCCATTCCCATTCCCTCGATTTATATTAAATCCCTAACTCCCTGGCAATGACAAGATGTTGAATCTCGGAAGTCCCTTCTGGAATCTTAAATAGCCTTGCATCCCGAAAGTATCGTTGAATCGGATTGTCTATCCTGAGACCAGCTTCCTTTTGAATCTCTATCGCTTTCATCACAATCTTTTGTAAAGTCTCTGTGCAGAAGAGCTTTACAACGGAGGCATCCTTCATGGTGGCCAGGCCTCGATCAAAAAGCCAGGCCCCACGATAGGTCGTGTATCGCATCACTTCGATAAACATCGCCATTTCAGCAAGCACGAATCGGATGGCCTGAGCGCTTCGTAAAAGTTCTCCCTGCCTTTTGACCTGCTTAACATAAGAGAGAGTCGCTTCAAAGGCGGCCTGGGCAACACCCGTGCTTCGGGCTCCATAAGTGATCCTCCCTGATTTCAATGTCTCCTCCAATTGTCCCAACCCTCCACACTCCTGCTCTCCAATCATTCTCTCTTTCGGGACAAAACAATCATCAAAGGCGAGCTCAGCGGTATCGGCCGTATGATTTCCAAGCTTCTTCAATTTTTTAATGACTGAAAACCCCTGATCTTCTCGATTCACGACAAAAAGATTGATCCCTGTTCCTCTCTTTTCAGGATGGGTATAGGCGGCAACGGTGACAAAATCGCAGATGGTTCCATTCGTAATGAAAGTCTTTGACCCATTAAGTTGATACCCTCCATCCACCCTTAGGGCTAGGGTGCGGAGGCTTGAGGCGTCTGAGCCAGCATCCGGTTCGGTCAGGGCAAAAGCACCAATCTTCTCTCCCCGAACGGCCGGAGGCAAATAGGTCTGTTTCAATGCTTCAGAGCCAAATCGAAGGATGGGATCTGTTGCTAATCCCCCGTGAACCATCACTCCTGCTCCAATTCCAGCACAAATACGGTTCAGCTCCTCCATAGAGATACATTCCGAGATCTTATCCAGCCCTGGACCACCATATTCTTTCGGGCATCTGAGACACAGAAGATGTTCCTCTCCAAATCTTCGAAAAAGGAAGGTGGGAAAAGATTCCTTTGCTTCAAATTCGTCAATAATAGGTCTTACTACTTTCTCGTAGATCTGTCGGACCCTTTCTCGAAAGGCTTTCTGTTGATCATTTAACTCGTAACACATCCTCCTCTCCCATTCTTTAGAAAATCTTAAAATCCCACACTCGCAATGAGATCATGGGTCTAAGGGCTTCGGAAATATCTCTTTCGAGTCAATGATATTTTACTTCTTTTTCGCGAGGGATCTCAAAATTTTTAAATACTTTCTTGATTTCTCGTAGGCTTCTGTGATCTGTTCTTCTGACCGCTTTCGGTCCTCTTCATCAAGACTCCTTACCACTTTTCCGGGAATCCCTAAGACAAGACAGCTCTCGGGAATCTTCATCCCTGGTGGAACCACACAACCGCCTCCAACGATCGAATATCTTCCCACCTCTGCTCCATCCAGGACGATGGCCCCAATTCCGACAATCGCCCCCTCCCTCACCACACACCCATGAAGGATAGCCCCGTGGCTGATCAGGACGTTTTTTTCAATCGTCACCGGATAATCCTTAGGCGCCTCGACCAGCACCTTATCAAGGAGGGCCGACCGTTCTCCCACGAGAATACGATTGCTGTCCGCCCTGAGAACCGTTAGAGGCCATATACTCACATAAGATCGAATCACGACATCCCCAATCAGTCTCGCTGTAGGATCAATAAATACCGTCTCGTCATACTGAGGCGATTTCCCTTCAAAGGGAGTAATGTTCGAGAGAATTCCCATCCTCTACCTCCTCATTTTTTAAGTTTCTGAATGACCACGACACCCATGAACAAAGTGAAACCAATCATATCGGTCAAAAGACCAGGGTTAATCAGGAGAACGGCTCCCACGATCAGCATTCCTCTTTCGATTAAA
>JBBIMX010000103.1:0-4283 GCA_037444165.1 Deltaproteobacteria bacterium
TAAATTTTAATAAATTATATCCTAAATCCGTTTAAAAATCAATGAGGATGGCCAGATTTGTGAAAGAAATTTACAAAGGGAGGCTATGGTTTATTCTTTTTAAGATAAGCAATGACTCTTTGGAGATCCTCGGGAGTGTCCACCCCTATTGGTTCATAATCAACATATATTACTTTAATTTTATAGCCGTTCTCTATTGCCCGGAGTTGTTCCAACTTCTCGAGTTTTTCCAGGGGAGCGGGTTTCATCCGAGCCAATTTTAGAAGGAAGTTCCGCCGATATACATAAAGGCCAATGGTTTTAAAAAATTTTTGAGACAAGAATCCTTCCTTGAATTTAGGATCCGACAAGATCTGAGTCATAGGATAATCTCTTGGAAAGGGGATAGGGGATCTCGAGAAATAGAGGGCATAGCCTTTTCGGTCAACCACTACTTTTCCCTGATTGGGATTGACCCAATCCTCTATCTCTTTAATCCTGGTCATAAGAGAAGACATCATCAGGGTTTTATCTTTTATTAGAGGCCGGATAGCCTTATCAATAAGAGCCCCTTTAATTAAGGGTTCATCCCCCTGGACGTTTACGATGAGGTTGGATCGAAGAGTTCGTGCCACCTCTGCCACCCGGTCAGTTCCTGTGGGATGGGATGAGGAGGTCATTACCCCTTTGGCACCAAACCTTTGAACTCTCTCTAAAATTCTCTCGTCGTCTGTAGCGATGATGACTTCGTCGATGAGTTTTGATTGACAAACCCCTTCATAAACCCATTGAATCATTGGTTTTCCTAAAATATCGGCCAGGGGTTTCCCCTCAAAACGAGTCGATCCATAGCGGGCGGGAATAATGGCAGAGATCTTCATAGATTTAGCAGTTTATTTTATTTGATGAAATTCCTATGACATTTAAACAAAGTAAATTTATCCTGTCAAGGATTGGCTTTACTGTTTCATCCCAACGGAATACCTCAAGCAGAGATGGGGAATAAGCCCAAGAGGGGTATTGGAGAAACCCACCTTCAGTTAGGGGATACACTCCAACGGAGCCTCTCCTTGCCAACTGGATGACTTTCTATTATATTACACAGGGAGGTTTTAATGATGAGTGGTTTAAGAAGGCTGAAGGATTATTTTATTGCTACCCGTCCCTGGTCTTTTACGATGTCCCTGATTTCTGTTTCAATAGGAACGCTTCTTGCCGCAGAAGAGGGACCCATTTTCTGGGGATGGTATTTCTTGGTATGTATTGGAATTCTCTTTTTTCATGGGGCTGCAAATACCTTCAATGATTATTTCGATACCCGTTACAAAGTGGATCAACCCGATTCTCCCACAGCCCGCTATCGACCCCAACCCATTCTTTCCGGCCTCCTCACTCCATCTCAACTTTTAACCGAGGCCCTCCTTCTCAGTGGAATGACTGTGGCCATCGGTCTTCTCCTCTCTTTTGTAAGATCGATACTGGTTTTTTGGATCGGTTTGATTGGCTTTTTCGCATGCCTTTTCTACACGGCTTCGCCTTTTAAGTTCAAATATAAGGCGTGGGGTGAATTTTTAGTCTTTCTGATGTGGGGGCCTCTCATGTTTGAAGGGGCCTATGTAGTTCAACGGCAGGCCCTTTCCCTAAAAGGTTTTTTTGTTTCCATTCCTTTCGGGATGCTTGTGGGGCTGGTCCTTCTTGCGAATAATATTCGGGATATCGATTATGACTCCCGACAGGGAATCAAAACAGTGGGTATTCTTCTCGGGATGAAGCAGAGTCTTCGCCTTTTTGCCGCTCTTATTCTGATCGTTTATCTTTATATGATTGGGATGGTAGGAATGGGAGTCTTGAGCCCGTGGGGACTGCTCGTCTTCTTGTCCCTCCCAAAGGCTATCCAGCTCTTGAGGGGGTTCATGAAGAGGATTCCGGAGGCTGCTGACGCCATTACCGCCCAACTCAACACCTTTTTTGGGCTCTTTCTGATTGCCTCTCTTATTCTTAACCGATTGGTTCCTCTGTGATTGGGAGAGCTCTCCTCTTAGCCTCCTTGGGCTTGGCCTTTACATTTCAAATTACCTCACCTTCTCTTTGGAGTTTTTTTGTGGTCAGAGTGATTTCGCGGGGAGGAGTTAAAAAGGAGCCAATTCCGAAGTCCCTCTTTGATAGCCAAAGCTCTTCACCACACCCTCCTGATCAAAGAGGATTACCAGGACATCTTTCTTTTGTTGAATTTTAGTATACTGAAAGAGGGTAAAATTGGTCAGGTAGGGTTCCTCGAGAGTGAATTTTGTTGAATTTTTTCGAAGATAGGCATAAACAAAAACATCTCCGTCAAACTGACGTTGAATCCTTTCAGGAGGGCCAAAAATTTGTAAAACCTCTCCTTTGGTCGTTCGACCGATTTGAATCTTATTGTTGGGGTCCTCTCGGATTTCAGAGCCCACATAGACCCTTCCGATGCTACAGCCGATCAGGAAGATCGATAGGACGAAAAAGGGGAAGAGCTTAATGGAGTTCATCCGTCCCTTTATGAAAACCATAATATTTTACTCGATCGTTTTCATCCAAAAAGATGACCAGATGGTCAGACTTCACCTTGGCTTCCACAAAATTAAAGAGGATTAAAACGATGGCCCGAATATTTCCCCGGTTATATTGATAGGAAAGGATGTTGGCAAAAGGATAGTGGGTGAGAGGTTCCCGGGTGACATCGAGTTCTTTTAGGATCTCATTGAAGATTGTAGGACTGACGTAATTTTGGGGAGGACCAAACCATTGAAGGATTTCCTCTTTTGTGGTCAGGCCCGGTTTGATCTCCCGGAGCTTCTCCACAGGGATTTGAGCCCCTTCATAATATCGGCCTACTACACAGCCCGAAATAAAAAGGACCAAATAGAGAAGACCCAATCCTTTTTTTATCTTACCTTTTCCCCAATCCATATTTTTCTGCAACCTCTTTGAATCCCGGGATGGCTTTCTCGATCACCCTTTTTTCTACCGCATAGGCAATTCTAAAGTGACCTGGTTTACCAAACCCTCTTCCAGGGACGGTTAAGATTCTTTTCGATTGAAGTTCTCGAACAAACGCCAGATCGTCTTCGATAGGTGTTTTTGGGAAGAGGTAGAAGGCTCCTTGAGGTTTGACTACCTCGTATCCAAAGGAGACCAGGGAAGAATAGAGGAGGTCCCTTTTCTCTTCATATTCCTTGATATTAATGGAGTTCCTCTGGAGAGGAGCCACCAACCTCTGCATCAATGCGGGGGCATTCACAAAGCCAAGCGTTCGATTAGCAAACACAAGGGCTGCCATCAATTCCTCTACCTCTTCGCAATCAGGGTGAACGGCGACATAGCCGATCCGTTCTCCAGGAAGGGAAAGGTCTTTCGAATGTGAGGTAACCCGAAGGGTATGAGGATAATATCGAAAAGAAATGGGGAGTTGAATCTGGTCGTAGACGATTCGTCGGTAGGCTTCATCCGTGATGAGGTAGATGGTTTTCCCCAACTCTCGACTTTTTCGCTCCAACAGAACCCCTAAATTTTTGATAGATTCTTCATCATAAATTACACCGGTTGGGTTATTGGGGGTATTGATAAGAACAGCCTTTGTTCTTAGGTGAATGGCTTGCTCAATATTTTTAAGATTCAGGGAGAAATCGTCATTGGTTTGAACTAATCGGAGGACTCCTCCTGAATTCTCTATATAGAATTTAAATTCCATAAAGTAAGGAGAGGGGACGATGACTTCGTCTCCTTCATCGATAAGGGCTTTCATCACGACATTGAGCCCGCCTGCGGCCCCGACGGTCATGATAACATGGTTTTCTGTAAAAGGTAGATTGGACTCCTCCCTGAGGTAATCGGCAATGGCTTTTCTTGTTTCGAGATAGCCATTGTTGGGCATGTAACGGTGCATTCCGGAGATAGGGTGATTCGCAAGTTCTTTAAGGGCCCTCTTCAGAGCCTCCGGGGGTTCAAGGTTTGGATTTCCAAGGGAGAAGTCATAGACATTTTCCTCACCATAGATTCTTTTTAGTTCTTCCCCTTCCTCAAACATTCGCCTCACCCAGGAAGCTCCTTCTAAGGCATCCTTAACCTTCTTTGAGATGGCCATTTCCTCTCTACTCCTTTCTTCCTTAAGGATCTTTCATAAAAAAAGCCATAAGGTTTTCCCCTTATGGCTTTTTTTATGAATTAAAAAAGCCATGGGGCCTAATAAGGTCACCCATGGCTTTCCTTTCCCACTAAGGCAAGGTCCCTATGGGTGACCCTTTTTAAAATAAAAGTAAAAGAAGTAAAAATAG
>JBBIMX010000104.1:0-4242 GCA_037444165.1 Deltaproteobacteria bacterium
TTAAATACTGGCCTCTCTTTTTGTACATATTTTAACAGAGTTTAACTTGCATAAAAAGTTGTAAATGTGTAATTGATTTAGCTGAATTATTCTAAGGTCCACTGAAGGTTTTAATCATAGATAAAAAGGTAGCCAGATTATTTGGTGAAAACCTCCCGTTCACCCCTTCTCTCTCCCCGGAGGGGAAAGGATTAAGGTGAGGGGGATTTTCATGAAAGGAATGAAATAATAGTGATGAAACGAATCTGAATCGGGGAGAGTCCCCTCGATAAAAGGGATTCAGGATATTTGGAGGGTGATCATTGTGATCGGCCTATTGGCTATTTTTTCTCTTGGAGAAAAGAGAGAAAGGGGGGTTAACAATGAAAAAGAGAGGAAAGAATGAAGAGAAGGGTTTTTCCAGTATAAGTCGAAGGGATCTGTTGAAGATCATGGGAGCAGGGACGATCTATGCCCTTCTCCTCCATGCGAGAGGAGGAGAGAGTTCGGCAGGATTTTCGCCTTCCGGAGGCGAAGGAATCATCTTTGTCGTTGGGGACGGGATGCCCCTGGGGGCCGTCAAGGCGATGCATCAGGTCAGGACCAGGGTTTATGGAGAAAAAGGGACCCATTTATATTGGAAATTGAATGATGTGAAATCAATGGTGGGATTCATGTCCACAGAAAGTCTTTCGAGCATTGTGACCGACTCTGGACCCGCCTCCGTTGCCTGGTCAACAGGATCCAAAACGTCGAACCGAGTACTGGCTTCGCTTCCGGACGGGAGGCCTCTTAAAACCATCATGGAACTGGCTAAAGATCAAGGCTTTGCCTGTGGCTTGGTTACCACAACAAGGGTGACCCACGCCACTCCTGCGGCATGGATCTCGCACCAGTTAATGAGAGATGATGAGGAGAACATTGCTCTCGATTACCTGAAATTCAAACCGGATGTCCTTCTCGGAGGTGGGAGCAGGGTTTTTGAATCTTCGAGAAGAAAAGATGGAAAAGACCTTTTTAAAGCGTTCTCTGACGAAGGGTATGATATAGTTAGAGAAAGAGGGAAGCTCTTCGAACCTGAAATTATTGCTTCTTCGAAATCCCTTCTGGGCATATTCAGTTCCTCTCATATGAGTTATTATTTGGACAGGATCCATCAACCCGAACTGGGGAAAAGACAACCTTCCCTGCCGGAGATGACGAAGATCGCCCTTCAGAAGCTTTCGAGAAACCCGAAAGGCTTCATCCTTCAGGTGGAGGCAGGAAGGATCGATCACGCCAATCATTCGAATGATGCCTGGGCAGCCATCCTTGATACCTATGAGCTTGATCTGACCTTATCAGTCATTGATGAGTATTTAAAGATCAATCCGAAGACCTTGGTCATCGTTACCTCTGACCACGGAACTTCAGGTTGGGGAATCAACGGGACCGGCCCCGAATATAATGATTCGACGGAGGCATTAAAAAAGTATCAGCCCATTAAGGCCTCCTTTGAAATGATTAAGAGTCAATTGAAAAGGGAAAGTTCACGCGGGGAGATCAGAGATATCTTCGAACAGTTTACCACCTTTAAAATCACAAGTAAGGAAGCTTCCTTGATCCAGGCCGCCATGCAACCTGATTACGAACCCTTTCATGGAGATTACCTGATTCAACCGGACGCAGTGATGGGGATGATTTTGGCCCATAGCATCTATTCCAAAAGAAAGGGTGTCATGGTGGAAGGTCCTGCCTTGATTCGAAGAGGGAATGTGGGTTTTACCTCTACCAATCACACCGGAGAAGACCAGATCCTGCTCTCCTATGGTTATAAGGCAGATCAGTTGGGCCTGAACCGACATGTGGACAACACCTATCTCTTCACAGCGATGTGCAACTTCTTGGGCATCCGATATCAGAATCCGACGATGACCGAGGAAGAAGCGAGACCCTATCTCAAAACGGTTTCCCTCGAAGAATGGAGGCGCCATATGGAATTGCATATTGCATAATCGATTCGACACTCCATTTCCTCAAAGATATTTATTGATTATTTTTCTCAATTGTTATTAAATCATATTAATTTCTAATCCTTTACTATTAAGGGGCAAAGGAGGATTTTATGGTTATTCGGACCGTGCTAATTTTTATGGTAATTTTGCTCATCGCATTTCCTGCATCCGCTCAACTTGATCGAATTTTTAAGAGTTTGGGAATAGGTGGAAAAGAGAGTGAGCTTAGCGATACAAAGATTGGTTCAGGTTTGAAAGAGGCCCTTCGGATCGGTACCGAGAAGGCGGTTAATTTAACCGGAAAGACAGACGGCTACTTTCTTAACCTTGCCATTAAGATTTTGATGCCTGAGAAACTGAGGACGTTTGAAAGGGGGTTAAGAGCAGTGGGTTATGGTCCACAGGTGGATGAGTTCATTCTGAGTATGAACCGTGCGGCTGAAAAGGCAGCTCCCTTTGCCAAACAGATCTTCTGGGATGCCATTGGAGAGATGACCTTTGACGATGTGAGAAAAATTCTTTCAGGGCATGAAACAGCAGCCACAGACTATTTTAGGGACAAGACGACTGACAGACTGAGAGACCTATTTAAACCCATTGTTTCCAAAGCGATGAATGAGGTGGGAGTAACCAGACAATATAAAGAATTGGTAGGACGATATGAGTCCATCCCATTTGTAAAAATAGAGAAATTTGACCTCGATCAATATGTCGTCACAAAAGCGCTTGATGGATTATTCTATATGGTAGGGGAGGAAGAGAAAAAGATAAGAAAAGACCCAACGGCACGAACCACCGAACTCCTTAAAGAAGTATTCGGGAAGTAGGGAAAATCTTAGAAAAGGGGAGTAGGGTCAGACTTAAATATTGATCCCATCCAACAAATAACGTACCTAATAATTGATTAGAATTTTGGACAAAGCTAAACGGTATCAAAAATTGAAAGGATGAAATTATGGAAGAAATTTATAAAACATTGGCGAAGCATCTATCTTCATTGGGAATGGGTTATCCTGAAAAAGAAGAATTAATCGAAATTCTTTATGAGAATTTTTCTCCCCTCGAGGCCAAAGTGGCTCTTGCCATTCCTACAAGAGTGATCCCATTTGAGCTGGCTTCAGTGGAAACCATAGAAGCTCAAATCGATATTTCCAGAGATGAACTGGAAAAGATTCTTTCTAACCTTGCAAAAAGAGGTCTCCTCTTCTCGAAAAGGATGGCTGATGGAAAGATGGGTTATTCTCTTCAACAATTCGGGTATGGGTTTCCCCAAACCTTCTTCTGGAAAGGACCTGACTCCCCCAATGCAAAGAAGATGGCAGAGCTGATAGCCAAATATTCCAAAAGGGATCAACTCTACGAAGCCTATGGAAAGACTGAAACTAAAAATTTTCGCTATCTCCCTGTGTCCAAATCTATTGACCCCGAGGAACACGCCGTGTTTCCCTTTGAGATTGTTGAGGAGGTAATAAAAAGGGCTGATCTGATTGCAGTGGCTCACTGTCCCTGCCGGATTACGTCACGTCTCCTGGGTAAAGGGTGCACTCACCCCATTGAGAATTGTATTAAGTATGATGAACTTGCAGAATACCTGATCGAAAAGGATTTAGGGAGAAAGGTCTCAAAAGAAGAGGCCCTCGATATTATAAGAAAATCTGAGGAAGCTGGCCTTGTCCATCTCGTCGACAATGCAAGGGAAGGAATTAAACATACTTGTAACTGTTGTGGATGCTGCTGTTGGTCGGTAGGAACAATAAGGAGAAGAAGGATTCCGAGAGATATCCTTATGGCTACTTATTTCATCAGGGAAACAGACCTTGAGAAATGCACTGGATGTGGTAAATGTGTTGAAATATGTCCTGTTCAGGCTATCAAGATGGAGGGAGATTTCCCTTTGGTGGATAAAGACTGGTGCATTGGTTGTGGAGTCTGTGGTGTTGTCTGCGCTTTCTCGGCTGTAAAGCTTGTAAGAAAAACCAATGCTCTTCCTCCAAAAGATTTTAGAGAGCTTCATCAACAAATCCTTAAAGAAAGGTTTAATAAGCGCCAAATTTTACGGTGATTAAAGGAATGTTTAATTGTTTTCTTCTCTCAATGATAAGTAAAGTTCTTGACAGAGATGTCGCAAACCTGTCACAATTGCAGTACGAAAAAGATTATAAGGGTTAAAATTTAATGAAATAAAAAGAAAATGCCGGCGTAGCTCAGCGGTAGAGCAACTGATTCGTAATCAGTAGGTCGAGGGTTCAAATCCCCCCGCCGGCTCCAA
>JBBIMX010000105.1:0-4129 GCA_037444165.1 Deltaproteobacteria bacterium
CAGGTTTCTTTTTCCATAGGGCCTCTGCTACTGTCAAACCAAACCCCTCCTTAATAGATTTTTGAAGAATAAGGGTGGAAGCCCTTTGAAGGGCATTGACCTCAAGGGGACTGGTAGAAGGGAGCAAGAGGATATGGATGTCAGGATCTCCTTCTGCCTCTTCTCGAACTTCTTCAAGGATGGCCTCTCCTTCTGGATCGTCACTGGCCCCTCCCCCTGCTAAAACCAACCGGCAATCCACATACCGTTTGGCCATCCGATAAGCCTTAATGACCCCGACAGGGTCTTTCAGACGATCGAATCTCGAAATTTGTGTAATGATGGGCTTATCTTGGGGGATATGAAACTGTTCTAACACCTGATTAATCACTTCAGGTTCAAGTTCTCTATTCTTATCGGATAAAGGATCAATGGAAGGGAAAAAAAGAAATTGAGGAATGCTAAGCCTTTTTGAAAACCTTGGAGAGGAGAAAAGGGCAGAATCAAATCTCTCAATATATCCTTTTAGAAAATCCCAAACCTCCTCATTGGGATTGGAAATATCTATATGACATCGCCATACCCATTTTGCAGAAGCCCTTTCTTTAGCCTCAATATAGACAATTGGCTGTGGGTCGTGGACAATGATGACATCCTGATCCAGATTCGTATTCCTTAAATTCTCCCTGTTCACCTCTAAGAAAATCTCTTTCATCCTCGGAGTCAGTGGAACAGGTTCTCCATGGAGGGCATTATGAACCTTCTTGGTAACCGCAAAAAAATCTTCCCCTCCTTTGATCACCTCCCATTGGGTCTGAACACCAATCTCGTTCAGTAAAGGGACAAGCCGATGAAGAATCTCTGCTACCCCTCCCCCTATGGCTGTTGAATTGACCATCTTAACCTTTCTTCCCTTCAACCTCTCTGCCAATTGATGGATCTCTTCAATGGTGGGTCTTCCAACAATGGGTTCATAGTCTTCTAAACGAGGGAATGTCATGGAGACCTCGTCTCTTCTTTGACATAATGGAGAATCTTCATTCGAATCTCTTCTAAGGTATGAAGATAAATATCTATATCTTCGATCTGCTTGGCGAGTCTTTCCCTTCGCAGACTATTACGGAACCAGTTTGAAAAATCATTCGTATGGATGCCCAATCGAAGTCTCGCCTCGATGAGGTGATAATGTATAGACCTGAGACCTATCTTTTCAATGATTCGATAAAAATCTTCTAAGGTCCAGGCAATATAATTCGTAGGCATGACCACACTAACAGACTGGCAGAAGAAGAAAGGCGTCTTACTTTGGCGAGACCTGCATTGAGGGTATCGATCAAGGTAGTCCTCAATGACTTTGACCATCGACTCCCGGAGAGCCCGGATCGTGGTAAAGTCTCTCATATCTAAAGATCCTAATCTCTCCGCAAGGGCCTCTTCATCCAGAGAGGTTGAAATCCATTGAGCAAAATCCGAATGATATTTCTCTATCGTAAAATGTCGTTCTCTATAACTTTGAAAGACATGATAGAAGATCGCTGAGCCTGTGCATCGCTTTAAAAGGGCAATCAACTCCTCTAAGGTATTCGCCCTCTCCCCGGTTAATTCCACCAGATTGGAGGAAGTGTAGAAATAGAAAGGGTTTCCGTTCATAGTAGGACCAATTCCCTTTGCACCATCTTCAAAAACTGGTAAACCTCGAAAGGGTCGTGGACATAATACTGGGCTGAAGCATTGCTGGAGAGACCTACAAAAATGGTGGTCCCTTTTCGATTGATGATCTTAAAGGCATCCTCATCTGTCTGATCGTCTCCCATATAGAGAGGGAGGACCCTGGCTTGAGGGGTTTGGTTCAATAATTCCAGTATCGCCGTTCCCTTATTCACATTGATGTTTGGTCTTATTTCAAAAACCATCTTTCCAAAACTTAAACAGAGAGGAACAGAACAATCTCTCACCTCTTGCTTCAAGGTAATCAAAAGGGAAGGAACCCATTCTGGATCTGCATTCCGATAATGGATAGCAAGAACGGATCCTTTATCCTCAAAGAAAAGGCCTTCCGTCCCTTTAAATTTTCGCTTTAATCGATCCTGAATCTTTTTCAGTTCTGGGATGAATCCCTCAAGAGAAAGACAATCTATTTCACCACCTGGCCCAAATATCTCCAATCCATGATTTCCAACATATTAGATTCCTTTCAGCCCTACTCTACTCATTATATCCTTAAGAGACCTTCCACTCACAATGGCCAGTAAGCACTTGGGGTTGTTTTTGAAGGCAATAAGGATCTCTCTCTGTTCTCTGGATAGGTTGGCTTTCTCCGGATGGCTGACGATAGGGGTAAGCGTTCCATCATAATCAAAAAAGAAGAAGAG
Organism: Deltaproteobacteria bacterium; assembly: GCA_037444165.1. Taxonomy (GTDB): domain Bacteria; phylum Desulfobacterota; class BSN033; order BSN033; family UBA1163; genus CALIBK01. Next base: position 2,352 of record JBBIMX010000105.1, read on the forward strand.
CCGTTCAGCAGATTTGAGTTTCGGAAGAATTTTATCGATTCGATTAAATAGATATTCCATCCCTCTCTCTATGAAATTTGAATTGCCTTCGTTAGGATTCGATCTGCCCATCGGTATATATTTCTTCCTTGAACAATTCCTCTCAGTTTCTTCATCCTCTGAGAAACCTCCTCCGGGGCCATCTCAATGGCTTTTTTGATCATCTGGGCAAACTCGTCCGTGGCATAGGGATTGATTAGGAGAGCCTCGGTTAATTCCCGTGAAGCCCCGGTAAATTGGGAGAGGATAAGAACCCCATCTGGATCGGTTTTCGCTGCAATATATTCCTTTGCCACTAAATTCATCCCATCGTGAAGAGAACTGACAATACAGAAGTGTGACATCCTGTAGAAAGCAAGCATGGAAAGGAAAGGGACATGTTCTCTAAGAAATAAGATGGGGAACCAGTGGTCAGATCGGTGTTTCCAATTGATCCTCTCCACCCATTCATCAATCTCATCGTTGATATTCTTATAACTTGGAATATGTTCTCGGCTTGGGGCACCTAACTGGACATAGACGAATCTTCTTCGATATTCAGGATTTTGATCCAGAAAAAGATCGATTGCTCTGAATTTTTCGGGGATTCCCTTGGTATAATCCAAGCGATCAACCCCTATCCCGATGATTTTATCGAAAAGATGAAATTTGGTTTTAAGCCGAACAATCTCCTCATCGACCTCACTCTTTTTAGAGGCCTCATTAATGGCATCAAAATCGATGCTGATGGGAAAATGTCGGATATAAGTGGTCTGGCCTTTATAAACGATCGCAGATCTCTCCCTATCAGGTCTTGCCTCCAACTCTCGATCGATTGTATCAATAAAATTATTACAATGATATCGAATATGGAACCCCAATAGATCATTTCCTAACAGACCCTCAAGAATTTCTTTCTTCCAAGGACAGATTCTAAAGGCTTCAGGATTTGGCCAGGGAATGTGCCAGAACTGAACTAAGATTGCATCTTTTCTCTTCTCTTTAATCATTCGTGGAAGTAATGCAAAGTGGTAATCCTGGATGAATATTAATGGTCTTTCAGATCCAATCTCTTCTAAAATGGTATTGGCAAAAATACGGTTTACTTTTTTATAGCATTCCCAATCGGATACCCTGAAAACAGGCCGGGTATAAGCGATATGGCAGAGGGGCCAGAGGGCCTCATTTGAAAATCCATAGTAGTATCCCTCTTCTTCCTCTTTTGAAAGCCATATCCTTTTTAACTCATATTGAGGGTCCCAAGGTGGAACCCTGACTTTTTGATTTAAATCTACCATCTCTCTATCGGCTGTGCCACTTCCATGGGCGAACCATACCCCGCCACAGGCCTGCATCATTGGGTCTAAAGCAACGGTCAACCCACTGGCAGGCCGAATACATTCAATTTTGTTTTCATTCCAATTGTGGATATAGGGCTCTCTATTGGAGACGACGAAAAGTCGAAGCCCTTTCAGTTTCTCTTTGATGATTCGCTGAAATTGTTTTCTCTTCACTTTAATTTCAAAAAAGATGAAGGAGGCTTAAGATCACAAAATACGGAGTTCCCATTAAGTCACACTTAAATAACATCGGAGGTGAAATGGTCTGATCAAGCCTCGTTCAATTTATCTTTGTGATTTAAAAATATATTGAGCAAAAAAAATACCAAACTATAAAATAAATTCTTCTTTTGATTTCAATAGATTATATATTTGAAAAATATGATACTTTCAAATGGTGGGGAATAATGAAACAAACTG
>JBBIMX010000106.1:0-4104 GCA_037444165.1 Deltaproteobacteria bacterium
GCATTCGAAGGGTTTGGAACCCTACCTCCCCAGTCTTTTTATGACTTTTTCAGAGGTCACTAAAATTCCTCTTGACAACTAAACAAATGTATAGTATATATAAGACAAAGGTTTGAGATCCAAATCATTCCCACTCCGAAAATCAAAAGGGTGGCTTATGGAACTGACGGATCGACAGAGAGAGATTTTTGATTTCATTAAGACTTTTATTAAAGAGAGGGGTTATCCCCCTTCGATCAGGGAGATTGGCGCTCATTTTCATATCTATCCTCGGGCTGTCTTAGACCATCTCAGGGCATTAGAGAGGAAGGGCTATTTGAGGCGCCAAGGGACGATGTCAAGGGGACTGGAGATCCTTGTCTTTCGGGAGGGGAGGAGGTACGGAGAAGAAAAATCCCTGGTTCGGGAAGTTCCCATTCTGGGAAGAGTGGCTGCAGGGAAGCCTCTCTTAGCGGTTGAGCATCTCGAAGGAAGCCTCCTGCTCCCTGCGGAGTGGATCGAGGGAAAGGAAGTCTTTCTTCTGAAGGTGAAGGGAGATAGCATGGCCCCTTACATTCTTCCAGACGATGTGGTCATTGTACGGTCTCAATCCACGGCAGACAACGGGGATGTGGTTGTGATCCTGATGGGAGAGGAGGCGACCGTAAAACGGTTTTTCAAAAAGGGGAAGAGGATTGAGTTGAGGCCTGATAACGAGCGATGGGAGACGATCCGGCTGGAGGAGGGAGGTGGAGAAATTCAAATTCTCGGGAAGGTGATCGGAGTATTTCGAAGGTGCTAAAAGGGGAGAAGAGAGATGAATCTACCCGTAAGGAGTTGGTTTGATAAGGTTATGGTTCAGCTGGATCTGGGAGGTTCCTTCCCAAAGAGGATTCTCTTCTGGGGAGAAGGGATGGGGGAAATTGCTTCTTATATGGCAGGCTGGATGGCAGGCAATGGGATGGAGGTCATTGTATTGGACGGAGCCAATCGGTTCGATCCTTATATGGTTTCTTCTTTTGCCAGAAAGGCGTTGATCCGTCCAGAAAGGCTCCTTAAGAGGATTCTTATTGCCAGGGCTTTTACTTGCTATCAAATGGCCACCCTGATAGAAAGATTGACTTCTTTCGGAGGAGGAATTCGTGAGACCTCTCTTCGAAAACCATACGTCCTTCTTCTGGGGCCAATTACCCCCTTTATGGACGAAGATGTCTCGGAGAGGGAGATTTGGCCTCTCTTTGAGAGAACTCTGAAAAGAATAGGGGAGATCGGGAGACAGGGGGTTTCCTTTTTTCTCTTTCAGCCCTCTGTCTCCTTTCGTTTGTCCTCTCCTAAGGGGAGGGTTGGGAGAGGAGTGGAATCGAGAGAGAGAGCCCTGATGAAGAAACTATTTCGGTTTTCTGATCTGGCCTGGAAGATCTCTCTCGAAGGGGAGGAACTTCAAATAGAATCCGAAATTTTACCCCCCTCCTTCGCGCCACGCTCTTTGTGAGGTTTTCCCTATGGGACGGACTGTTCTTCCTTTCAGCAAAGTTCTCGAGGAGGAGTTTCAGGATTGGAAGAAGTTTCGAAGAGGTCTGAGAAAAGAGGATCAACTGTTTCTCGATCGCCTCTTCGAAAGGGCGAGGCTTCATGTTCAAGCAGGAGTCTATGCTTCAAGGCCCTGGCCTTTTGAGACCATCCTGATCTCCATTCTTCTGGAACATGAGAAGGCCCTCGTGGAACTGAAGGAAAAGCTCAGGGCCCTCGAAAAAGAGTCCAAAGAGAATCATCTCCATTCAACTATCCCCGAGCCATAGGCTCCAGTAAAAATAGGCTCAGAGGAATTTTAAAAAGGGTTTTCCCTTCGATGGAATTCCGCGGCTGGCTTTTCGACCTCTATCCACTGGACTCGGCAATGATTTTATGGATAAAAGGTGAAGATGGCAGACTTCACCGGCTTGAAGATCCCTTCCAGCCTCGATTCTATGCTGAAGGGAAGAAGGAGACCCTTCTCTCTCTGTTTCGCTTTCTTCAGGAGAAACGATTTGCTTCCGGGTATCAATGGGACCGAAAGAAGGAGTTCTGGAGCGGAGAAGAGATCGAGGTCATGGAGATCGAGATCGTTTCTCCGGAGCGATATACCCAGCTTCCAAGAGTGCTTCCTTCATGGGAAGAGAGGCTTCGGTTTTACAATTGTGACCTTCCGGTCACCCAACTCTATCTTTACGAAAAAGGAATCTTTCCCACAGGTCGAAGTTGGGTGGACTCGGAAGGAAGTCGCCTCTTTCAAATTCATCCTGACCCCACCGAATCGGTCTGGGGAGAGGAGGATGGGCTTCCTGACCTTCGGATCATGGAGCTTCTCATGGTTCGTCAAAGAGGTTCGAATCCCTCGCTCGTTCTCGAATGTGAAGGATATCGAGAAGAGATGGAGGTTCTCGATATGGAAGAGATTGCAAGACAGTTCAGACGGTTCGACCCTGATGTGATCCTGACCGACGATGGAGATGCCTCGCTTTTCCCCCTTCTCCTTTCATTGGAGAGGCGATGGAAGAAGGCTGTTCCATGGGATCGTGAGCCATACCCTTTCCAGAGACAGATCCGTTCTGAAGGGCGTTCCTATTTTTCCTATGGTCGGACTTATTATCAAGCTCCTGCTCATCTTTTATTCGGCAGATGGCATATCGACCGTCGAAACTCCTTCATCTATGGGGAGTCAGGGATGGAGGGGGTGATTGAACTGGCCCGGCTCGCCAAGATTCCGGTTCAGAGGATGGCTCGTACCTCTCCAGGAACAGCCATTACCTCCATGCAACTGGATCGGGCCTTTCAAGAAGGAATTCTTATCCCCTGGAGAAAGGGAGAACCCGAGCGGTTTAAGACCGCGTGGGATCTCCTTATCTCCGATAAAGGAGGACTTGTCTTTCAACCTAAACTGGGAATCTTTGAAGAGGTTGCAGAGATCGACTTCGCATCGATGTATCCCACGATCATGGTCCTTCACAATATCTCTCCAGAAACGGTCCTCTGCGGATGCTGCGAAAACCCCAAGGTTCCAGAAATAGGCTATCCCCTCTGTGAAAAACGAGAAGGGATCGTCCCCAAAACGCTTCGACCTATCCTTGAAAGAAGAGCAAGGCTGAAGGAGAAGATGAAACGACTGGAGGGGGAGGAGAAGGAAAAGGCAGAGGCCTATCACCGAAGACAGACGGCCCTGAAGTGGATGCTTGTGACCTGCTTTGGATATTTAGGCTATCGAAATGCGCGGTTTGGAAGGATCGAGGCCCACGAGGCCGTCACCGCCTTTGGCCGAGAAAAACTTCTTCGAGCAAAAGAGATCTGTGAAGAAGAGGGGTTTGAACTCCTCCACGCCATCACGGATTCCCTTTGGATCCGGAAAAGAGGGCTGAAAGAGGAGGAGGTTCTTGAGCTCTGCGACAAAATTAGCAAAGCCACAGGGGCCATGATGAGTCTGGAAGGGATTTATCACTGGATCGCTTTTCTTCCTTCCAAAGGGAACAGAGAAAGTCCTGTGGCAAACCGTTATTTTGGTCTCTTCAAAAACGGGAGGCTCAAGGCGAGAGGCTTGGCCTTTCGAAGGTCTGATGTTCCTCCGATGATTCAGAAGGCCCAAATTCGAATGCTGGAGATCCTCTCAGAGGCAAAGGATGTGGAGGAATATCGATCGAAGATCCCTGAGATATTGGATCTTTTTCTCGAAACCGAGATGAGGTTAATGAGTGGAAGGGTCGATCAGGAGGATCTTCTCATTTCGAGGAGGATCTCTCAGGAGCCCAGTGCCTATAAGGTAGATAGCCTGACTGCACTGGCTGCCCAACAGTTGGAAGAGGTGGGCATCGTCCTCCATCCCGGCGAGAAGGTCTGTTATCTGATCAAAGATGGACTCTCAGAGGATAAATCCCAGAGGGTGAGGGCTTTTCCACTGGTGAGGCCAGAAGACACCTACGATGTTAAGAAATACCGGGAGATGCTCGCCAAGGCCACCGAAGAGCTCCTGATTCACTTTGGCTATCATACGAAACAACTTCTTGGATAAAGAGACCTCTGAAAAAGTATTTAAAACGTATTTTTATAGACTGGGGAGGTGGGGTGGAAAAGCCTTCGAGCGGATACCTTTAACCG
>JBBIMX010000107.1:0-4025 GCA_037444165.1 Deltaproteobacteria bacterium
CGCTAATAACCCTGATGCCCTCAGAGACATGCTCGACCTGATGCAGAGGATCTCGGGGGCACGCTCAAGATTAACCCTTTACAAGATCTTCTTTTCAATACTCCTCAGATTGTCCATTTTGGATTGGGTTATGAAAAAATATTTCCACACGAAACCCTATGAATTGTCTCCCTGTGAGACCGACCAAGTATTGGAAAAATCTCTCTACCTGGTAGAAAGTAGTCTTTCCCTCTCCCAACTCATTAAATCGGTTTTGACTATCTCTTTTTGGTTCAGGAAATTGAGAAAGAGAAAGGGGATCCACCCTCTTCGAGTAGCCATTGTTGGGGAGCTCTTCACTGTTTTAGATCCATCGGCCAACATGGGAATTGACATGTGGTTGGCCCAGAGAGGGATTGAAGTGATGAAGTCCGTCTGGTTAAGTGATTATGCTAATGACCGTTTCCGATTCAAGCCTTTTCGGAGGAACCAATTTAAATTATCATCAAAATTTGCCCGTCCTTACCTCCAGTTTCATGCGGGTGGAGAAAGCATCGAATCAGTGGGTAAGACCGTCTTCTATGCAAAGAAAGGAATTGATGGAATCATTCATATCTTTCCTTTTACATGCATGCCCGAACTGGTTGCCCAGACCATCCTTTCAAAAGTCCAAAAGGACTTTCATATTCCAATTCTTACTCTGATCATCGATGAGCATACTGCAAGGGGAGGGGTGGAGACACGGCTCGAGGCTTTTATTGATCTTCTTGAAAGAAGGAGGAAACGAAGTTGACCGCAAGGGAGGTCAGTTTCTTTATCACCCTTTTTCATCTCTTCTCAAGGACGGTTCCGATATTCCTGAACCCATTTTTTACCTCCTTAGGTAATCACCTGGTCTTCTTCATTTTAAAAAGATATAGGGAAGCAGTAAAAGAGAACCTTCGAATCATTGGGAAGGGAACCTATACAGAGAAAGAAATCTTAGGGCTCGCAAAAAGATGTTTTCAGAACTATTCCCTCAAACTTCTCGATTACATGGCTATGGAGAGATTGGATTCTCGGAATAAAGCGAAATGGATAGAAAAGGAGATTGGAGAGGAACACTTAAAGAAGGCCCTTGAGGGTGGAAGAGGAGTGATCTGTGTTACACCCCATCTCGGGAATTGGGAATTGGGAGGATATGTGCTTGCTCAGAAGGGATATCCTATTCATATCCTCACGCTCAAAGAGGAAAGCCAATTTCTTTCCCGTTATGAGAAAAGGCTTCGTCAAAAGGCAGGGATTCATACCATTATGATTGACCCAAAGGAGAGACCCAATCTTGCCATCCTCGAGATTGCAAAATGGTTGAGGAGAAATGAGATCGTTGCTATGGTTGCAGACCGAACCTACGATGGTCAATCCGTTGAGGTCGATTTCTTTGGCCAATCTACCCTATTCCCGACAGGAGCTATTCATCTTGCTCTCGAGACAGGTGCAGTGGTGATACCGGTCTTTGTTATCCAGAACGAGAAGTTGAAATACTGGGGGATCATCGATGAACCTATACCCATAAGAAGGGGTATCGGTAAGAATGAAGCGGTGAGACAAGGCGTTCAGGAAATGGCAAAGAGGTTTGAGGTCGTCATTCGACAATATCCTGACCAATGGTTAAACTTCTTCCCTTTCTGGGGAGGTTTGAAAGAGTAAAAAGTGATACCTTCATCAAAAATGAAAAAGGAAGAAAGGGTTATCACGATCGAAGGTCAATCCTTCAAAGGCAAGATCAATCAACACCGAATTTTGATTCAGAAAGAACCAGAGGCAATTTATGATTTTCTTATAGACTTTAATCAATTTAGACAATGGGTGCCCCTTGAGGAGATGATTATTGAGAAGATGACGCCTGGTGAGGTTCGAATAGGAACAAAATTCCATTTCAACATTCGATTCAGAATTGGGCCGGAATGGGATTCAGAGGTGATTCTTTTAGAGAGACCCCATCGGATTGTCTATCGTTTTTTAAACGGATTTTTTGAAGGGGGAATTGAAATCTGGGATCTAAAAAAGAATGAACTCGGAACAGAGGTAACTCACACCCTTCTCTATCAGATAAGACGATGGATTTACAGAATTGGATGGTCACTCTTAGGTGGAGAGAAAAAACATAACGAACTAACAGAGATCGCCCTCAAACGCCTCAAATCCCTATTGGAAGAAAGACCCTCATGAAAGTTCTCTTTATTGTGCCTGGATGGCCCCTTTCAACTCTATGGGGGGAGATTCAATTCAAATTTCCACCATTAAGCCTCCTTACTTTAGCCTCACAGAGCCCTGAGGATGTTGAAGTATCCATCCTTGATGAAAATATTGAAAAACTCAATTTCTATACAGAAGCGGATTTGGTTGGAATAACCGTCATGACCCCTCAGGCTCCGAGAGCCTATGAGATTGCTGATGGATTCAGAAGGAGGGGGAAAAAGGTTGTTCTTGGAGGATTTCACGTTTCCCATCTACCTGATGAGGCTCTAAATCACGCAGATTCTGTTGTCATTGGAGAAGGAGATCTTATATGGAAAGAGGTGGTTAAAGATTTTAAGGAGTCGAAGTTAAAAAGAATTTATAAAGATGATAGCCCCGTTTCCCTTTCTGAAGTCAAAATTCCAAGAAGGGATCTGGTTAAAGGAAAAGGGTACCTCTTTACCAATACAATTCAGACAACTCGGGGTTGTCCTTTTCAATGTGAATTCTGCTCCATCTCTTCCTTCTTTGGTAGAAGTTACCGGACAAGGCCCATCCCACTTGTCATCGATGAGTTGGAGGCATTGAGAAAGGAGAGTATCTTTCTCTTTCTCGTGGATGATAACCTTGTTGGAAATCGGCCCTATGCAAAAACCCTATTTAAGGAGATGATACCCCTAAAATTCAAATGGGCAAGCCATGCCCCAATTGATCTTGCAATTGACGATGAGTTACTAAGTCTTGCTTCTAAAAGCGGCTGTATAGCCCTATTTGTTGGATTTGAATCCCTCACCAAGGAAAACCTCACCTTGATGGGAAAAAAGACAAATTTAAGAGTTTCTCCTCAGGAAGCGGTAAAGAGGTTCCATGAGCATGGGATTGGGATTTTCGCTTCTTTTATCTTGGGTTATGACCATGATACCATAGAATCTTTTGAAAAGATTCTCAATTTCTGCCATCAGACAAGGATAGATGGTGCGCTCTTCCCAATTCTCACACCTTATCCAGGGACCACACTGAGAGAAAGGCTGGAAAAAGAAAATAGAATTCTAACAAATCAATGGGATCTTTATGATATGGAACATGTCACCTTTCTTCCAAAAGGGATGAGTCCTGAAAGGCTCCAGGAGGGTTTTGAGTGGCTCAACTCTTCATTCCTATCCTGGAGTTCTATATTCAGAAGACTTTTCAAAATTCACCGTTCCTCTCAGATCTTTACCCCCTTGAATTTAGGATTTAAAAAAGCCTGGAAGAGGAGGGGAAATCTATTATAATCTGTTTAAATTTGAAATATGGGGACAGGTCTTGCAATATCACTTCTCTTGCTTGGATTCTACCCTTTTAACCATTTTGCTAATTGTGTTGTAAAGCACCCCAAAGTATTCTTCTATCTATTATTTCTTGACTTCCAATACAACTCTTTGTTAGGGATCACGGCTTTTTTCCGAGAATTGCGGCAACCTTGGGCGAGCCCTCAATCAGGATTTGCCGTATTTGATGGGAGGTTTGGGTCAGGATGTAGGGCTGGTCAGCGTCAACCATGACAGGAAAGATGTGGTGGAGGTCCCCAGTGGAATCCCATCTGGTCATGTTAGCATACCATAATTGGACGACCTGTTGCCTCTTCACGAAAGCGTCCACATTGACGGATTCGACAACGGCTCGAAGATCGTGTTTTTCTAAGCCCTTAGGCCCAGGGTAGATCACGTAGGTTCACTTATCGGCTTCTTTTGGATCTCTGAGCGTGTCGATGGTACGTGATCGTGGCCTCTGTTGTTTGTCAAGACTTTTGACCCCCTGTCAGCAAATAAAAATGACCCCCCTAA
>JBBIMX010000108.1:0-3886 GCA_037444165.1 Deltaproteobacteria bacterium
AATTATTTATTCCAAAGTTGGAGAGAAAGCAGACGAGGTTATTAAGAGGTTGATTCGGGAGAGAGGGGCAGGGACCGTTGTGATCTCATCGGATCGGGAGATTGCAAAGTTCGCCTCCAGATTTTCTGTAGCAGTCATCTCCTCGGAGCAGTTTCAAGAAAGGTTAAGGAAAGGAGAATCCACGAGAGGGGAGGGGATGGGAAAAGAGGAGGAAGAGGAGGAATACCAGAGTCCGAAGAAGAAGGAACCTTCTCGAAGACTTTCTAAAAGAGAAAGACGATTGAGGGAGGTCTTAAAGAAGCTATAGCAAATCGAGTCTTTTGGACTTCAGGGTTTCCACTTATTCTCGGTTCCCTGAAGGAGCCTCACAATATTGGATTGATGTCGATAGAGAATAAGGGCTGCGATAATGACACTGATCACAAAGTAGGCTTGAGAATCGCTTCGGAAGAAGGCAATCAAAATGGGAATGGTCGTCGCGCAGATCATCGATCCAAGGGAGACAAACCTCCACTTCCAGACAATCCCCACAAACACGAAGACCTCGATGAGGACAGAGAGAGGGGAGATAGGGAGATAGACGCCAACGGCTGTAGCCACGCCTTTCCCACCTTTAAACCCCAAAAAGATAGGAAAGATGTGGCCCAAAAAAGGACTCAGTCCTGCTATGGCAATCCACTGATCGGATGTGAGTCCCCATTGATCTGTCGCCACCCAGCGGATGACCACCCCTGGAATCAATCCTTTGAACACATCTCCAATTAAGGTCAGGATTCCTAAGGTTTTACCGGCGGTACGAAAGACGTTAGTCGCTCCAATATTTTTACTTCCTGCGGTTCTTGGATCCACCTTTGAAAATAGCCGGCTGAGGAGGAGTCCTGTAGGAATGGACCCCAATAGATAACCTAAAAGAGCAATAAATATTCCAGTGGGCATAATGGAAAACGATTACTTTGAAAATAAAAATTCGATGGTCGGGGAGAGGAGATTTGAACTCCCGACCTCTTGGTCCCGAACCAAGCGCGCTACCAGACTGCGCCACTCCCCGACTATGTTCAAATAAAAAATATCATAGAGCAGAATGGAGTGTCAATGAAAAGCCCTGTAAAAATTTACTGCCCTCGAGTATCCCTCTCCACAAAGGCATAGGCACTATGGTTATGAATGGATTCAAAATTTTCAGACTCTACGGTAAACCAGATAATATTTTTGTCTTTTCTAAGTTTGCTGGCAATCTCTCTTACGACATCTTCCACAAACATCGGTTTTTTGTAAGCCTTTTCCGTGACATATTTTTCGTCCGGTCGTTTTAGGATGGAGTAAAGATCACAAGAGGCACTTTCCTCCACCAGGCGAATGATGTCTTCAATCCAGATGAATTTTTTGAATCGAAGATTCACCGTGACCATCGACCTCTGATTATGCGCTCCAAAATCGCTGATCTCCTTAGAACAAGGGCATAGGGTTGTGATGGGGACCACGATTCCGACATAAAAATCCTCTTCTTCGTTGCTGGACCCACAAAAACGGCAGATATATTCCATCAAACTCTTGGCTTTGGTTACGGGGGCCTCTTTTTCAATAAAGTAAGGAAACTCCACCTCAAGATGAGCACTTTTGGCCTTCAATTTTCGTTTCATCTCGGATAGGATTTTGGAGAAATTCTTAATTGAAATGTCGCCTTTATATTTATTGAGGATCTCAATAAACCGGCTCATATGGGTTCCCTTAAATCGATGGGGGAGGTCGACATACATATTGACGCTTGCGACCGTATGCTGAATCCCTTTCGCTTTATCCAATACCGTAATCGGATATTTTATATTTTTTACCCCCACCTTATTAATCTCGATTTTCCTAAAATCTTTCTCCTTCTGAATATCCTTCATCTTGATCTCTCCTGATAGGTGGCATGGGTTGTGTCTGATTCCCAAACGGTCACCTTACTTAAAGAGGTCGAATATCTCCTTAATTCTTTTTTTAATTGGTTAAATATATATCTTGCAATATTTTCACAAGAGGGCTCTCCTTTTGAGAAGCAGGGAAGATCATTGAGATAATGATGATCAAGACTCCTTAACACTTTCTCTAACTTCTCTTTTAAGATTTTAAAATCGATTACCACTCCATCTCGATTTAATCGGTTGGAACTCACCGAAGCTTCCACTTTCCAGTTGTGTCCATGAAGTTCCTCACACTTCCCGTGAAGGTGACGAAGTCGATGGGCTCCTGAAAATTGAGACGAAACGGTCAGTTCAAACATTCTTCTCTCCTTTTTAATCCTCCATTCCCGAAGGAGGATTCGTTTCTTTTAGTCGACCAAAAGAATCCTCACATCCATGACATTGGTGCGTGTAGGTCCGGTGATGAGAAGATCTCCCAGTTTTTCAAAAAAATGGTAAGAATCATTATTCTTCAAATAAGTTTTAGGATCCAGCCCCATCGCCCTGGCCCTCTGAAGGGTAGTATGATCTGAAATGGCTCCGGCTGCATCCGTAGGACCATCTGTCCCGTCCGTTCCACCGCTCAATATCACCACTTTTTCAATCCCTTCAATTTCAAAAGCACCTGCCAGACAAAACTCCTGGTTCCTTCCGCCCAGCCCACTTCCCTGAAGGGTCACCGTGGTTTCTCCTCCAGAGAGAATGCAGGCAGGTTTAGGAATGGGATGGTCTGTTAACATGACTTCCCTCGCTATAGCCCCGTGAAATCGTGCCACCTCTCGGGTTTCTCCTACAATGGAAGAAGAGAGGATCAGGGTATGGAAACCCTTCTTTTTAGCCTCTCCTTCCGCTTCCAGGAGCGCTAAGAAGTTAGAGCCAATGATTAAATTGAAAATCTTTTTAAAAACGTCATCCCCTGGCTTAGGGGTCTCATCGACTTTCTTCTCCTTTCCCCTGAGAAGATGATTTTTAATGGAGGAAGGGACTTTATCGATCAGGTTGTATTTTTCAAGAATCTCCCAGGCCTCTTCAAAGGTAGAAGGATCAGGAACGGTGGGACCGGAGGCAATCATGTCAAGGGGATCCCCCACGACATCCGAAAGAATGAAGGTGATGAGGGTGGATGGATAAGCCCATCGGGCCATCCAGCCTCCTTTGATTTGGGAGAGATGTTTTCGGATGATATTGATCTCTTTAATATCCGCCCCACAAGTCAGTAAGAGTTGGGTCAGTTTCTGTTTCTCTTCGAGGGTAATTCCATTCACGGGAAGAGGGAGAAGGGCCGAACCTCCACCGGAAACAAGAAAAAGGACAAGATCCTTTGGTCCGGTCTGAAGGAGCAACTCCTTCATTTTTTTGGCTCCTTCAAGGCCCTTGGAGTCAGGCAAAGGATGACCTGCCTCTATGACTTCCGTGAACTTCAAGGGGAGCCCATGGCCATATTTTGTTGTGATGAGTCCTTTGGTGATTCTATTGTCCAGGAGTTCTTCTAAGGCTTGAGCCATGGCAGAAGAGGCCTTTCCTGTTCCCAAAAGATAGACCTTTTCAAATTCATTAAGATTGAAGACTTTTTCTTTTTTTCTTTCTTCTTTAATGACGAGATGATTTCGATCGATACGAAGATACTTTTTAAACCTTTTATAAGGGTCTACAGAGGAAATAGATTTCATAAAAATAGCCTTTGCTATTTCACGCATTTCTTGAAGTTGAAATCGACTCAATCCAATCCTCCTTAGGATTTTTGAATTTTATAACTAAACTATATAGACCTGTCAATGAATATCTCATTATTATCATTCATTTTGTAGAGTAAGGGTTCATCCATTACCGAAAGGCGGTAAGCCGCAAGAGCTTATCCTGAAAAACAATAATCTGGTAAATTTTTATATCAATTTATTGACAAAAACAACAATTATTATTATGATTTAGAAAAATTTGGTCTT
>JBBIMX010000109.1:0-1315 GCA_037444165.1 Deltaproteobacteria bacterium
GGAAAAATTCATGGGTGGAGGAGAAACGAAAGAGAAAGAAAGATTTAAGATTAAAGCAAGGATAGAAGGAATCAGGAAATGAATGGAACGATTACCCCCTTAGGAGAAAGATGGAGGTTTTTAAAAAGGAAAGCCCTGTGGCTCATTCTATCCTTGATAGGGGCGCTGCTCCTTTACTTTCTGGGAATCATACCCTGGTTGGAAGCGAAAAAGAAGATGGAAGAAGAAATCCAGATGAAACAACATTTAGTCCTGAAATATCAAGAGTACATTAATGGAAAGAAAGGAATCGAAGAAGATCTAAAGAATCTTAGACTGCGGTTTGAAAATATCAAAAAGCGATTGATTGAGGGAGAAACCCCTCAGCTTGCCTCAGCCAATCTCCAGGAAATCATTAAAAAGATAGCCACTTCGAAGGATATTCAAATCAGAAGTTTTAGAATCTTAGAGCCAAAGGACTTAAATTATTATCGAAAAATTTCTATCCAGATTGATTTTAACCCCACCCCTTCCCTGTTGAACCTTGTCCAGTTTCTCAGCGAGATTGAAAACCATGAAAAGATGCTGGCCGTATCGGAAATGGATCTCCTTGTATTTAACATCAGGATGCCCAATAATATTCAGGGAAATCTTATCATCTCAGGATGGATGGAAAAAGAGAAACTCAAGGAGAAGGAAAAAAGATGAACGTTAGATATTTCATCCTTACCCTTATTTTTTCTCCTCTCCTATTCTATCTCGGGGTAAAAAATTATGAAGTCTGGTACCCAATGGATCAGCCGTCCGCTTCCGTAAAGAAAGAGGATAAGAGAAAGATTGAAAAGATAGCCCAGGAGATTTCTCCAGAAGGAATGAAGCCTGTCTCTCTGGAGGCTTTGATTGGAATTTCAGAAAAGAATATCTTCCATCCAGAAAGAAAGGAATTTCCCATACCTATTTCTCCTTCCCCATCAGGAAAGGGGGAGGTTAAAAAACCTATTGCTCGGCCCCAGGTCATTCTCCATGGGATTGTCTATCGGGAGGACTACCAATCCGCTTTGGTGGTTCAGGTAGGGAGGAAACTTCTTCCCGGGGAGAGAGAGACGATGAGAGTGAAGATAGGGGATAAGCTTGGAGATTATATGATCTCGAAGATCTTTCCGGATAGGATCATCCTTGAAAGCGAAGAGGATTCTTTTGAGGTTCTCCTATATGACCCGAAATCGCCAAAGAAAAGAGCGGTGGTCCGAACAGAAGTCAAGCCCTCTACCGTCACTCCCGCAATCCCTTCTCCTGAGCCTCCCAGGCCTGCACCTTCTCAACCCGTTGGAAGTAC
>JBBIMX010000109.1:1415-3602 GCA_037444165.1 Deltaproteobacteria bacterium
CAATCCCTTCTCCTGAGCCTCCCAGGCCTGCACCTTCTCAACCCGTTGGAAGTACTATAGAAAAACCAAAGGAAGTCCCGGCTCAGGCCCCACGAGAAAGGGTTATTCAAACTCCACTGCCTACCCCTATAACGCCTTCTTCTACACCGACACGAAGAAGGACCTGGTTCGGGCCTAAAGCTGCCGAAAGTGATTGAAATTTTTAAAGGAGAAAGGAATGATATGATGAAAATCATCAAGTTTACCTTACCCTATATTTTCCTTTTCATTTTCTTTTTTTCAGTTGGGGGATGTTCTTTAATCAAGCCCGAAACAAAACCCTCTCCAGCTGAAACAAAGCCCTCTCCATTCGAAACGTTAAGCAGAGAACAACCTCCTCCTGCTACTGAGACTAAAGAAAAACAAACCATTTCAGAGGATCTATTTAAGGCTGAAAAACCCGAGGCTGTTAAGGAACCTTCCCCACCTATCCCCAAAAAGGTAGAGGAAGAGAAAAAGAAAACCACCCCCTCGGAAGGAATTCCTCGAACACCAGAGAAACCGAAATCTTCTGGGGTCATATTAAATTTTGACAACGCAGACCTCTATGAAGTGATCAAAGTAATGGCTGAGGTTCTCCATTTTAATTACCTCATCGATCCACGAGTTAAGGGTGTTGTGAATATTCATACCACGCGTCCATTATCTGGAGAAGAGGTCTGGCCTGTTTTCTTTTCAATCCTTAAACTGAGTGGAGCAACAGCGGTAAAGAAAGACACCCTGTATGAGATCGTTCCATTTAGTGAAGCCAAAAAGGGATTCCCTCCCGTTTCATTGCCAGGGACTTCAGAAAAATTATCTACCGAGGAAAGATATATCATTCAGATCATCCCTCTCAAATTTCTTCCCGTCACGGAAGCTTCAAAAATAATCAAACCGTTTCTCTCCGATGGAGCGGATATTATTGAGCATCCCGGTCATAATATTTTAATCCTCGGTGATCTTGCCTCAAATGTTCAGAAATCACTCGATATATTAAAAATTTTTGACATGGATTTCTTTGCCGATCTGAAAGTCAGAATCTATCCCATCCTGAATGCAGATGCCACTGAGGTTGCGAAGGAAATGGAACGGATCTTTTCCTCTTTTGAAGTTTCGATAAAATCCGGACGCGGAGTGGGCATTACCTTTACTCCTATTACACGAATCAACTCGCTTCTGGTGGTAAGTTGGATACCCGAAATTTTCGAAAAGGTTGAGGGGTGGCTTAAACAGTTAGATATCGCTCCGGCTGAGGGGACAAAACCCGGTGTTTTCATCTATTATGTTCAGAATGGAAAGGCAAAGGACCTTGCAGATGTGTTGAAGCAAGTCTTTGTTCCCACGAAAGAAAAGAAGGTAGAATTTAAAGAAAAAGTGGTTGAACCTACCCCACCCAGAGGGGTAAAACCCACCACCCCAACTCCAACCCCTGCCCCTACACCAACCCCTACACCTAAAGAGGGTGAAGCCGGAGTTCCAGAGGGAGAGATTATTATCGTGGTTGATGAAACGAACAATGCCCTTGTGATTCGGGCCCTCCCTCGAGATTATAAAAATATCCTCGAAACTATAAAAAAACTCGATCTTTATCCAAAACAAGTTCTCATTGAAGTCCTTCTGGCTGAAATTACTCTGGATGATTCAACCAAATTTGGTGTGGAATGGTCAAAATTCTTAGATACCATTTCTCACGGAAGATATATGCAGGAGATTATCCTTGGAGCCACTCCTCCGGCAACGATCCCTGCAGTGACCTCAGGAATTCGATACTCTATTGTAGAAGCAGCCGGCCGTTTTTCAGCGGCCATTAAGGCGGCCGCCTCTGATGGAAGACTAAGAGTAATCTCCTCGCCCCATTTACTTGCCTCAAACAATAAGGAGGCAAAAATCCAAATTGGCGTCTCTCAGCCCGTCCTCACCACCACCTATACGACTACGGCTACAGGGACGCCCAATGTGGTAGAAGGAACAATCGAATATAAGGATGTGGGTATCATTCTTTCCGTGACCCCGAGGATCAGTGATGGAGGGCTGGTCACCATGGAGTTGACCATTGAGGATAGCAGCGTGGATACGACGGCCCTTGGGGGTCTTGCTAACATTCCCTACTTCCGAAAGAAGACTGCCAAGACCGTTCTTTCTGTTCTCGAAGGTCAGCTCATTGTC
>JBBIMX010000110.1:0-3247 GCA_037444165.1 Deltaproteobacteria bacterium
GAGGTCGGGACGCGTATTTTCAAACTGTAAAAGGGCCTCTCCTTCATCCTTTGCATAAAAGACCTGACAGGCCTTCTCCCTTAATATCTCTCCATAGAGCGACCGATTATACTCGTCATCTTCAATGACTAAAACTTTGTGATTCATCAGGACCCTCTGCCGAAAAGGGGAAATTTAATCACAAAAGTTGCCCCCTTTCCTTGGTTATTTTCAATATAAATCGTTCCATTGTGAGCATTGAGAACTCTTCGGGCTCGAAAAAGACCGAAGCCCGTCCCTTCTTTTTTGGTCGTATAGAATGGATTGAAAATCTCTTCTATATTTCCCTGGATTCCGGGCCCGTTGTCTGAAAATTTAACATAAAGAGAGTCTTCATCTTCATAGACCTCCACCTGAAGGGTTCCCCCCTGCCCTTCCATCGCCTCGTAGGCATTGATGATCAAATTTGAAAAAACATCCTCCATCTGCGATGGATCGACCCTGATCTCTCGAACGGCTGAAAAATTCTTTACCACCTTGATCCCTTGGGGAGGAGGATTCCTTTCAAGGGCAAGGTTTAGAAGATTGGGGATACTGTAGAGTTCAAAATGAGGGACTCCCGGATCTATATTCTTGGCTCGAGAAATATACTCCTTGATTAAATAGATTTGCCTGTAGAGCTTCTCGAGATTCTCTCGAACCTGGTGCTGGGCTTCGATGTTTTTAAGCCATGATTCCACGGGATTCATGAGATTTCCAATCCGATGAGCGATGCTAAAGGCCCCTTCTCCAATGGCTGAAAAGAGCCTGGCCTCGGCAAGTTCTTTATGGGATTGAAGAAGTTGAGACTGCTTCTTCTTGAGATTCTGAATCATCGAGCTAAAGGCCTGGGAAAGTTTTTCAAGCTCATCGCCAGTATGGATGGGGACAATCTGGTCGGTCTTTTCCTCCTGGATATCTATGGCATTTCGAGTCAGTTCGGTAATGGGAATTAAAACAGATCGCCTCACATATCTATAAAGGAAAAGAACCACAAGCAGACTGATAAGACCAACCGTAATGGTTTGCAGGATGACATGCCTTCGGAATTCTTCTATGGCCTTCAGAGAGAAACCAAGTCTTAGGATATGGATATAGATGTCGCCTCCCATGGTCACTGGAATGGAAATCTCGCGCAAAGGAGGCTTTCCTTCCTCTTTAAATTCATGAAGGAAAATCTTATCCCTCTCCAAGGTTTTAAGGTTCTCAATCACATGACGGGTGGTCTTATCGTCGAGATTCTTCCCCAGGAAACGGTCATCGGTGTGGGCATAGGCATATCCCTTGTCGTCCATGATGATTCCATATTCCAGTTTATGTTCCTCTCCCTTCTCTTTCAGATTAGAAAGCACATCCATCATCCTTGAATAATCTGCCTCAATGGCAATATCAGAAAGAATAGTGGCTGTCACTTTGGTAAGAGAGATTTGATCGGCTTTTTTACTTTCGCTGAACTCCCTGTATTGCCGGAAGAGGAGGTAGGCATGGATGGCCATCGAGGAGAGGGAGAGAAGAACGATCACCAAGGTGATCTTAAAAACCACAGACCTTTTTAAGAATGAAAAAGGCTTTATCATCAAATTCCGTACTTTCTTTTTTTCTCAAGAATCTCTTTAATCCTCTGGTAATCCTGATCCCTGACCTTCACAAATCCACTGATCTTTGAGGAGATAAGGATCTGCTTTCCCTCAGGATCCTCTGGCATTTGAAGAAGGGCTTGAATCAGACTCTCCAGATCCTTCTGGGGAAGACCTTTTCTAACAAAAGCAGGGGCTTCATAAAATTCTTCTGAGGAGTTGAAGAAAGGGGCTATCTGGACTTTCTCCTTGATGGCATTAGGGGTCAATTTTTCTTGAGTGATGTATTCAAACTCATGGGAAATGGCCACGTCTGCCTCTCCCACAATAATGGAATAGATGGAACCCCTTCTGGAGCCAGGGACAAAGAATCCTTCGTCGGATTTCAACCCTTTTAAGTTAAAGAAATGATTTAAATCTTTTAGCCCCCACTTCTCTCTCAACCAAATCTTCAGAAGTAAAAGCTCAAATCCCCATGGTTCATCCCCGATAAAGGCAAGCTTTTTCCCCTTCAGGGTATCCAACGTCCCCATTGACCCCTTTGAAGTGACCAGAAGTCTCCTGAAGGTTGGACGCCTCTGCTCCCCGAGCGTTGGTGCGATAAATGGGATGATGGGAAACTTTTCATAAAGCTCCATGGAAACGATATGTCCGTATCCCCAGATAAAATCGACATTACCGTTCTTAATCTCTCGAGAAAGATCCTCATAGGTTAGGGCCTTTAATTTGAGGATGAGATGGGCCCTCTCCTTAATATACTTCCCTATAATCTCTTCAAACTTTTCAAGGGCTTTGGCCCTCTTCTCATCATAGGATTTGACCATCACCCCGGCCAGATATTGGGGGAGCGCCTCTCCAAAGACTCCATTTGTGAGAAAAGTAAAAACGAGAAGGATGAGAAAAACTCCCAGAAGAGTTCTCTTCAGGGTATCCATTTCAATTTTCTCCTGAAAGATATTCGATTTCGGCCAGAGTGTTATGGTATCCATAAAGAGACCTCAAATAGGCACTCCTTAACTCCAGCTCCGTTCTCTGAGAAAGGAGGACGTCATCATACTCCACACTGCCTATGGAAAAACCATCCGCCGCAAGGTCCGTCCTCTCTTTTGCATCTTTGATCGCTTCTTTTAGAACCTCCATCTCCCTTTTGATCTCCTCAAGGGAAACCAATAGATGTTCCAGCTTGATGGGCAACGATCTCTCAACAAGCTCCTTTTGAGTGCGAACCTTCAGGAACTGAGTTTCAGCCTGTCCAATCTTAGCTTTTGTGAGAAATCCATCAAAGATGGGAATCTTCAAACCAACCCCCATGTACCAAAAATGGCTTACTCCGTATCTGTCTTCAGGGCCAATATACTGGCCCTGGAGCGCGACGACAGGAAGGTATTCCAACCTTGAGGCCTTCTTTTTGGACTCATAGAGATTTGCTTGAAGCCGCACGGCATTAAGATCGGGGTTCTTCTCTATGGCCTTCTTCTTAATCTCTTCGGATTGGATCTTGACATCTATTTCGGGCAATTTTTCAAGAGGATGCTCTGCGATATCAAAGGAAAGATCTCCGTTTAGGCCCATAGCCATCTTAAGGCCGGAATGAGAGAGCTTGAGATTCTTCTCCGTCTCAATAAGCCTCGCTTTTATCTCAGATCTGAAAT
>JBBIMX010000110.1:3261-3594 GCA_037444165.1 Deltaproteobacteria bacterium
AGGTAGTCTAATCTTGTCACGGGCTTGCCATTTTTTTCAAGGGTTTCGGTGGTAAAGGCGATCTCCACCATCTTTTCCACCACACCACTGCGTGCTTCCATCTCTTTAAGGAGTTGATGGAGTTGTCTCATATACTGAAGGGTATAAAAACTTCTCTTCACTTCAAAAATGATCCCCTTTTTCGTTTTCTCTTTTTGAACCAAAGCAATGGAATGGGCGATCTCAGCCTGTTTTAACCCTTCCTTGAGTCTCCCAAAGGTGTAAAGGGGCTGATTGAAGTCGACTGCTATCGAGAACCAATCCTTCTTCCCCACCTCCACCTCCTGAGGGATG
>JBBIMX010000111.1:0-3148 GCA_037444165.1 Deltaproteobacteria bacterium
AAACTGCTCAATGATGTCATTGACCCTTCGAATCTCTTTATAGATGAGGGAGGTAAAAGAGAGGTACTCCTCTTTTTTGGATTCCTCCTGAGGGGAATATTCCCTTTGGAGTCTTTGGAGCCCTAAACTGATCGCATTCAGGGGATTTCGAATCTCATGGGCAACCCCTGCAGCTAAATGCCCCAGAGAAGAAATTTTCTCTGCCAATTGGATTCGGTTTTCCATCTCTTTCATTTTTTTAAGATTTCGATGTTGATTGATCCATATCAAGGTAATCGCAAAGAAGCCGAAGAGAAGAAAGATGATAAAAGAGAAGGCAACCCTCTTTTTGATTTCCTGGAGCAGGAATAAAACCTCCTTGGAAAGATACCCAATTCGAACCAGTCCAAAGGGCTGGTCATGAAGATAGAGCGGTTTGATCACTTCAAAGATTTCCTCTCCTTGCGGGGAGGTCCAGATCCTGGAGACGGGATTTTTTTGTTGGAGAGCGTTTTTTAAAAAGGAATCTTCATCTCTTCGGCCAAGGAACGAAGGGTCCGTATGGGCCAGAGTGATGAAATGGGTGTCCTGGACGGAGATAAAAAGGATTCCTTCCCTTAAGCTTATGTCCGAAATAGCTCTTTGAATGGCAAACTGACGAAGAAGATTCCTCATTTGTTCTCTATCCAGATGAAGAACGATTATCCCTGGGATCGTCTTTCTCTGAACCGCAATGGTGAAACGGTCAAGGCGATCAAAGGGGACCCCTAAGAAGTTAATCATTACCGTCCGTTTTCCACCCATTAACTCCTCGAGAGAAGATTTAGAGAGAGAGGGGGGAGAAGAGGATCTAAGAAGGTTCCCTTTAAGATCGTAGAGTTCGATAGAAGAAAGGGCATACTGTTCCTTCAAGATTTGGAGATCCGATGATCCTAAGGGATGTTCTTGCTCCCTTTGATCGATTCGATGAGCGACATCCAGGAGATATTCTACTATCGATTCTTCCAATCCTCCTCCTCTTCCTTCTTCTATCGATGAAAGGGTCTCAAGGGCTTCAAGAATATTCTTTTCAAAATGTTGATGGAGGACCACCGCTTCCCTTTGGAGGAGATGGTAGAACCCCTTTTTAGTTCGATTAATCTCGA
Source organism: Deltaproteobacteria bacterium (assembly GCA_037444165.1). Classification (GTDB taxonomy): domain Bacteria; phylum Desulfobacterota; class BSN033; order BSN033; family UBA1163; genus CALIBK01. The sequence continues at coordinate 1,125 of JBBIMX010000111.1, forward strand.
GCCAACCATTTACCATCAGGATGCCCAGAATGGTTAAATACAGGAGAATAAGGTAGAGGATTTGAACTCCGCTCCTGCTGTTCCGTATCTTCATAAAAGGGACCTACTCTCTCAGTCCTCCTTCCTGGGAGGTTTAGGAGTCATTGGTTTTATGGGTCCATATCTTTCTCTCATCTGTAGAGATAGAGGAAACTCCTCTTCTGGACACCAGAAAGGAAGCTGTTCAGATGGGAAAAAACTTCTGATCTTAATAAGGTATTCTATAGTCCTTTCCTCAAGCCTGGCTTGGATTTCTACCAATTCGAGATATTTGGGTCGAATGGCCTCTTCCCGAATGGTGGGGTTTGTCAGTATTTCTCTCAGTTCAAGACGTTTGGTAAAGAGTTGAGCTCGAAGAAGTTGGCTCTCTTTCATAAAGGTTTGCTGGATGAGTTGCAGTTCTTTTTGTTTTTCGGATGAAAGCTCTAATTCGGAAACTCTCGAGCATTTTGTCACCTTCTTCCAGTGCCCCATTCTCCTCGGGAAATTCGATGACTCTTGGAGAGGTTGAGAGAGGCCCATAGAATTCCAGGAAATAAAAAGTCCTATCCACCATAGAAATAGGAAATATTTGAATTTTTTCATTTTTAATGGCCTCCTTAACCGTGTTATTTTTTAAAGATATCGAAACAGAATGGAAATGTCAAAAAAAAGGGAAGGCATGGCCTTCCCTTTCAAAGAAATAGAAAGGAGGAAAGAAAGATTAATCAATCCCTCTACAATGAAATCCCATTCCATCACCCTTTCTAAATCCTTTGCCAGAGCCTCTCAGCCAACCTCCATAGGGAAGAGAGGAGAGTTGTTCGGGTGTCAGTAATTTTCGAGCCTCCAATCTATGTTCGATCACTTTATCTCCCCACTGATTTTGAAGCTCTCTTAACTCCTTCTCTTTTTCCCGTAGAGCCTTTTCATCCGCCTTGGGATTTCTCCAGAGGGCTCGGAGTTCCAGTCTCTTGGTGAGCATCGAACCTCTCAACTGAGCGGTCTCTTCTTCAAACTTTCGCCTCAGCTCTTGAAGTTTGGCCTTCTGATCCGTAGTCAACGAAGGCCAGAATTCCTGTCCTACTCTTCCCCTTGGTCCAAGACCAAAAGCCAATCCTTCAGCATAGGCGTAGGTGACCCCCAAGAGCAAAATCCCGATTAACCCTAAGGTGATTATTTTTTTATTCATCGTTTTCACCTCCTTTCAATTAGGTTTTATCCTCAAAAATGCATGAGGTCTCTTTTATTGAAATATCCTCTAATGAAGATCATATAGATTTTATGGGCCTAAAATGCTATATTAAGCCTGATAAATTCTTCTGCACACAAAAGGTGCAAAATGCACTATTTGTGTGCAGCACTAAAAATGCCCAAAGGTTTACGTTCATACCGATATTCATTTATCGAAAAGCATATAACCCACTTCGGGGGAATGGCCCTTATTCACTCATTTTGTCAGAAACTCAGACTGAAGAAACGACTTCAACAAAAAATTCGCCTCCTCAAACGCAATCAAAATTATCATCCCTCCGAACATATTCTCTCCTTGATTTACATCATTATCGCAGGTTTGCGTCGAATCAACAAAACAGAGATTCTTCAGTACAACGGAGCCTTTTTGGATCTGCTCGGACTTTCCCGATTCCCCAATCAGTCTACCCTCCGACGGTTCCTCAAACGACTCCCCACCAAAGTAATCCGCCAAATCGTTATGGTGCACAATCAACTCAGAGAAGAACTCTTCCATCTCCCAAAGCTTCGTACCAGTTTGACCTTCGACCTGGACTCAGTTGTTTTGGTCATCTATGGAAAATATCAAAAGGCCCAAGTGGGATACAATCCCAAAAAGCCAGGACGACGTTCCTATCATCCCCTACTCTGTTTCGAAGCCCATCTTCAAGAATTCTGGCATGGCTCTTTACGCCCTGGAAATGTTTTTACTTCTACAGGAGCAGTCCCTTTCATCAAGGTCTGTCTATCAAAAGTTCCCAAGACTATTGCCC
>JBBIMX010000112.1:0-3119 GCA_037444165.1 Deltaproteobacteria bacterium
GAAGGGTTTGGAACCCTACCTCCCCAGTCTTTCTATGACTTTTTCAGAGGTCTCTAGAAATTGAATCAGGAGTACCAGCAATGAGGATCTTCAGCAAGGTAATCACCCGTTAAAGCCAGAGCCAAACTTCTGCAACCCCAACATTCTCTCCATTCACACTCCCTGCACTTCCCCTTTAGATTCTCTTTTTTTCGTAAAGAAGCCAATAATTCAGATTCTCCCCATATCTTTTTTAATGGATCTTTTAAAAGATTCCCAATAGGGATAGGAAACCTTCGGCATGGAAGCACCTCTCCGTTTGGTAAAATGCATAAGCCATCCTTCCCGAGGACACAGGGTGCACCCAAAAGTTCGGGACCCTCTTTTCCTAAAACCACCTGAAAGGCTTGAAAGGTGAGAAGAAGATTTTTCTCCTCTACGTAGAAAAGATCGCAGAGTTTCTCTACAAATTCATTCCAATCTGCCTTCGACAAAACCTCTCCCATCCTCTCTCTTCCCCTTCCCCATGGGATAAATCTTTCAATAATCAGGCCGTCTACTCCTAATTCTTGAGAGAATTTAATAAAGTCAGGAAGCTCTTCGAAATTTCTTTTCATCACTGTAAACATCAAAATGATTTTAAAACGGGTTTTATCTTTTATCCGACAGAGAGACTGGATGACCTTTGAAAAACTCCCTTTACCCCGAATGGAATCATTCGTTTCAGGAGTGGCTCCATCTAAAGAAATTTTGATTTTCTTTAATTTTGGAAAGGTGGAGAGGGTTTCGATCTCATCTTTGTCTAAGAAAAAACCATTCGTAATAATCCCTAATTCCTCCACCTCTGGATTCTTATCGAGATGCTTCAGGAGAGTATGAAGCTCGGGTTTTAATAAAGGTTCTCCGCCCGTGAGATGGATACAGGCTGAAAATCCCCATTCTTTAAGGGTGCTCAGAAGATTCTCAGAAACCTTCTGAAGATCTACCCAATCGAGATCCTTTTCCCTCGAGAAATCCTCTTGATAGCAGTGCTGACATCTCAGATTACAATAATTTGTGATATGCCATTGAACATGAAATAAATCTTTCATGGTAAATAGTTAAAGCCTTTAAAATCATTTTAAGACCAAACCGAGAAGTCAGCAACATAGATTCCTTTCACTCTTAATTCAACTTCTTTCATTGGTGTGCAATTCTTTTTTGCTTCCCATGACATGAAAACAATCAAGTTGATTGGTTTTCTTCGATTATTAGAAACCCCATAATAATAATTTGACATTTAAATAATTTTTTGATTTAATAATAATTGTCTCTTCTGGTATTTGTAAATAATTTCATAGCCCAAAAATTTTTATTTGATATTTAAAGCCCTTTCAATCTTTTCCCAAAAAGATTGAAAGACTTTTATCCCTAAAAGAGAGAGGTGAGATTTATGAAGAAATACATTGTGATTTTTTTAACATTTCTTATCTTGACAATGCTTCTCATGGATAATATTGGCAAAGCTCAGGTGATCCGTCCTAAGGCCCGTGCAACTCCAAGTCAAGGTCCCACTATTGAAGAGGCCCAGAAAGAAGACTACATGGGACCTAAGGCTCGGGTTGCAGTGACGAGGTTTGAGAATAAGGCTGCAAAGGGAAGCGGGGAGATAGGCACGGGCATGGCAGAAATGCTCGCCAATGCACTTTTTGCCACCAACCGATTCATTGTCCTTGAGAGGGAGGCCATAGGCGATGTCCTTGGCGAACAAGACTTTGGTGCCTCTGGTCGGGTAAGGCAAGAGACTGCACCTGCAATTGGTGAAATTGAAGGGGCCGACCTTCTAATTATGGGAACGATAACTGAATTCGAACCAGGTACCTCAGGGATGGGAGGGGAAGGTGAATCAAGTTTCCCATTACCAAGAACATTTACCAGAAGGATAGGAGATGTTCTGGGTGGAGTAAAGGCCGCCACTACGGTTAAGAAATCCCATCTTGCAATGATCGTCAAGGTGATCGATGCCAGGACAGGACGGAGACTTGCATCCGAGCAGGTTGAGGGAAGCGCAACTGATATTGAAGGCTTGGGGGCTTTGACTGGAGGCGTCTTATCTGGTGCTTTTTCTGGATACTCAAAGACCCCTATGGAGAAAGCCATAAGGATAGCCATTGAGGAAGCTGTAAAAGTTATTGTCGCAAAAACACCTGAAAGGTATTACAGGGTTTCAACAACAACCGAACCCCAAACAACACCAACCCAAATTATTAAACCCTCTCCAAGTCCAAAGGTAGGCCCTCCACCTCAAGTCTCCCCACAACCTTCTTCACCTCCATCTCGAGTGGTCTTTGTGAAGTGGCCACAGGTCGGACTCCGTGAGGGACCTGGAACGAATTTTAAAGTGACAGCCCAAATTCAAAAGGGAACAGCCCTTGAGGTCGTTGAAGAGCAGGGCAATTGGTATAAGGTTAGGCTCGAAGATGGGCAAGAAGGTTGGATTGGCAAGGCCACTGTGTCCGAAACTCAATAATACCATGAATCTGGGGACAAGTCTACTCTGAGAAGAATTTCGTTTTTGGGGGATAAAATGAAGAAGAGAAACCTAATCAGACCACCAGAGGGGTTTTTTATCTTTTTCCTTTCCATCATTCTATTTTTTTGGGGTCCTTCCATACTCATTGGCCAACAGCACGGCGATCTGGTGAGAATCCAGGGGGAAGAGAAGATCTACCTCATCCAGAGCGGGCAAAGAAGGGCTATTGCCAGCGAGGAAGTTTTTAGAAAGATGGGCTTTAAAATGGAGGATGTGAAGGAGCTCGATGCTCAGACAGTGATGAATATCCCTGAAGGACCACCTCTCTGGTCAAAAGAGGTCATCGCTCCCTACCCAGACGGAACCTTAATCAGGCTCAAGGGTAAAGCTCAAGCCTATGTAATCAGAGGAGGAAGAAAGTGTTACATCCCTGACCCAGAGACCTTTCAGGCCCAAGGTTTTCAATGGGATCAGGTCATAGAGGTTGACCAAAGTACGTTCAATAAGATACCAACAGGGATTCCTCTTCCCTCAGTTAAGCCTCCTACCATGTATGGGGCGCCTGGAATGCCTCCGCCTTCTATCGGACCGCCTGGAATGCCCACTTCAACCTATCCTTCTCAGCCCT
>JBBIMX010000113.1:0-3096 GCA_037444165.1 Deltaproteobacteria bacterium
CATCGGATGGAAGGAAATTAAAGTATTCACCCCTGGCAAGTTTAATGCCGCGGTTCAGGGTGGCACTCAGACCTCGATTCTCCTGTGAATAATATCGAATTCGGGGATCGTTAAATTTTAAGATTTCATCTTCTGTGCGGTCGGTTGAACCATCGTTGATGATAATCAGCTCGAAATCCTTAAAGGTCTGATCGAGGACACTCTGGATGGCCTCACCGACATAACGCTCATGGTTGTATGCAGGACGACGCTGACCTTAGGGTTTCCCATTGGCTTCCTCCGAAAATTAAACTTTTCTGCAAACGAGGACTAACTCATCCTCTCGGGACCATATCTTATTTAAGACTTCGGAGAGTTTTTCCATTTCTTGGTTAAACTTCTCAATTCTTTGATTGAGCTCGTGTATAAATTGCTCGGAAGCCTCTAAAGATTTAGAGAAAAAACCTTTCGAACGGGGGATCGGGAGAGGGTCGATCCTTGGGGCGTCTAACCGATTCGGGGCTTCCTCCTCATTGGAGGAGACGACCCTGAATTGATAATGTTCACAAACAGCCTGAAGGAGATTTCCGGTATAAAACCTTACGTGTTCCGGATCGCGCCAGAATCCAAAAAGATGAAGCCGAATGGAGGCTGGATTGGGGGTGACTATTACAAAAACTCCCCCTCTCTCTAATCTTTCAGAGATCAATTTAATTAGTTCCTTCACCCTTTCGAAATCCAGATGCTCAAGGAAATGGGAACAGAAGATCCCATCATAGGACTGCTTATCATTTTTGAGAAAATGAAAGATATCTTCTTGGATGACTTTTAAACCTCTTGAGAGGGCTTTTTGGACAACCCCTTCGTCCCGATCCACTCCGATTCCCTCGATTCCTTCCTCTTTTAATAATTCAAGAAATATGCCCGAACCACAGGCGATATCGAGGACCTTTCGACAACCCTTAAAGAATCGAACCCGAGGTTTTTGAAGCATCCGGATATATTCTCTATCCACGAGTCTGGACTCATAATCAGAATAACGGAAAGGTTCCATCTTTATTTCCTCAGGAGCTCCTCATAGAGAGCGATCAGTTCGGAGGCATGTTCTTCCATCATCTTTTGTCTCTTCATATTCCTTCTCATTTCATAGATTAATTTCGGAGATTCGATGAATTTTGACATACATTCAGTCAGTTCCCGGACGTCGCCAGGTTTAAAGAGAAAACCATTTATCCCATCTCGGATGGCTTCAGGAATCGCTCCAATCCTCGATCCAATGACAGGGATCCCCATGGCATTAGCCTCCCGAATGACAAAAGAGAAGGTTTCGGGACAGAGGGAGGGTAAAACGACTACATCCTGGTCTTTCAAGACCTCTGAAAGAAGGGATCGATCAAAGGAGCCTTTAAATTCGACCGGAAGCCCATTTGAGCTTTCGTAAAGTTCTTGATAATAAGCGGCATTCCAGTCTGTTTTGTCCCCAAAGAGGGTTAAAAGGAGTTTTCCCCTGGGTAATCTTCTTAAAGATTCAATGAGGAGATGAACCCCTTTGTGGGGAAGGATACTTCCATAATAGCAGAACCTTATCCTTTTCTCGTTTACTTCCGTTTTTAAAGAAGGCTTCACGGGTTGAATCCCCCAGGTCATCGGCCTCATCTTTTTTCTAAATTTTTTATAATATCTTAAATACATCTTAAGAACAAATTCGGATGGAACCAGGATCTGATCCACTCTTTTCAGCACTTCAAACATATATCGATATCTATGAAAGACTTCGTATCCCTCAAGGGAAATCAGGCGAGGAGGAATGAAAAAACGCTTCGTCCATTTAATCCACCGAAAGGGTAATAAATCTTTTAATTTCAGTAAAAGTTCTGTTCTCCTAACGAGCGGTCTGGGGGGGAAATAGTCTCCCAGGCAGAAATAACAGTTGAGACCATATAGGGGGCCTGGACATACTCTGTTTTCCCTGTCTATGAGATGGATTCGGTGGCAGAGGATAAAAAAGTCGTGAATCGAAAGCACAGTCGGAAATCCAAGATCTTTAGCCAGATTGATTAAGTTGGCTGAAAGGGCAATGAAGTGCTGGAAGTGGACGATCTGGGGCTTTTGGGTTTCTAAAACATTCTTGAATATTTCATCAAAGTATTTATTTTCATAGTAAACTTTGGGGTCGGGGATTTTTTTTAAATTATTCACCACCCTGATGACGAGGAGTCCGTCAAGCCTCTCTTCCCTTATAGTGAATTCCTCCTTTTCCGGGTTTTCTTCTCGACAAAAGATAATGACTGAGTGACCCAATCGGGCCAGGGCAGAGGACAGATAAAAAGTATAATTCTCAACCCCTGCCTTCTCCTGAGGAGGCAATCCGTGACTGACCTGGAGTATACTCATCGGTTCCTATTCCCTGATGATTGAGCTTTGAAGAGCAAGCCTCTCCCTTAATCCTTTTGGAATCCTGTCCTTCTTTGTTCCTACCCAAAGCCCTAAGAACGCCGAAAGATACCAGAGGAGACTTGGAATCAACCACTTTGCAAACCCAACTCTTGATCCTCCTTCGGACCTGAAAAACCGGTAATCTGCCTTTACAGAATGCCGAGTGGCTGAGAACACCTCCCTGAAAAAAGGAAATTCATTTTTTCCAAAGATTTCCTTCATGGCTTTTGCATGTTCATAATGTCTTCTAAAATTCTTTATTGGCCTATAATGGTGAGAATGGATGACCACAGAGGTAGGAACATAGACCGTTTGGTATCCCGCCTCCAGAACCCTTTTGGCCCAATCCTGATCCTCAGCAAAATCCAGCTTTCGAAAAGGGATCTTTTCCCAGACCTCTTTACGGATGCAAGAGCTCGTATTTGAAAACCAGATATATCGATAAAGATTCTTTTCGTAGTCAGGATTATCGATTGCAAAGTTTATTCTTTCTTGACTTCCAGAAACCAACTCTGTTTCCAGTATCTGTCTTCTCTCCATCAGGGGACACTCCAACCTTGGGACTTGTTTACTAAAAGCGCCTGCCACCCTCCCATTTCTATCCAGTGGTTCGATAAGATGTTTGAGCCAGGAGTCATCAATGGGTGTGGCATCCTGGGTCAAATACACAATATAGGGGGC
>JBBIMX010000114.1:0-2960 GCA_037444165.1 Deltaproteobacteria bacterium
CTGGTTTCAAGAAGGATTCTGGTGAGACCTCCACCCCCTTCGGTGGATGTAAAGTTAGAAGGGGAAGTAGAAGCGACCCTCTGGGTTCGACCAGATGGAACAGTGGATCGGGTCATCCCCTCCATCAAAATAGATTCAGAGCTGGAACGGATTGCCATTCAGTATCTAAAACGGTGGCGGTTTGCTCCCCTTTCGAAGGATCAGGAACAGGTGGAACAATGGGGGAGTATCCCGATTAAATTTAAACTCCAGTAGGATTCTCCTCGTTTCAAAGGACATTTCAAATGAGAAAAAGGCCTTTTCTTCTTCTATTCATTCTTTGCTTCCTATTGCTGGGGTTTTTCACCTTTTTCGGGGACAAAGGGATTCTCCATCTTCTCAAACTCAAAAAAGAGCTGGCCCGAATCAAAGAAGTCAATCTTAAAATGGAAGAAGAGAATCAGAAGCTGAGGGAGGAGATCTGGAGGTTGAAGCAGGATAAACGTTATCTTGAGGAGATCGCACGAAAGGAGTTAGGAATGGTAAAAGAGGGAGAACTCCTTTATCAATTTGATCTCCAAGGATTAAAGGAGGAGCATTCTAAATGAAGTACGAAGGAATGATCTTTCGGCCTCCCAGTGAGGCAGAAAGCTTAATTCTTCAGGTGACCGTGGGTTGCTCCTATAATCGGTGTACTTTCTGTGGGGCCTACCGGGAAAAGACCTTCAGAATCAAATCGTTTGAAGAGGTGAAGGAGGATATTGATGAGGCGAGTATCTATTGGAAGAGAATTCGAAGGGTCTTTCTGGCGGACGGGGATGCCCTGGCCATTCCGCAAAAAGATCTCTTGAGAATTCTTGGATATATGAAATCCCAGTTTCCTTATCTCGAGAGAGTTGGAATCTATGCGAATGCAAGGGATATTTTAAATAGAGACATAGAGGAGTTAACATCGCTTAGAGAGCTGGGGTTGGGGATTATATATATGGGGTTAGAATCAGGGAATCGAGAAGTTTTAAAAAGGGTTAAGAAAAATGCGACCGTCGGGCAGATGGTCCAGGCGGCAAGGAAGGTGAAGGAATCCGGGATTCTTCTTTCTATCACTGTGATCTTAGGGCTTGGAGGCGTGGAATACAGTTTCCTTCACGCAGAAGACACAGGAAAGGTTCTCTCCGAAATGGATCCGGATTATGTGGGGGCTCTCTCCCTGATGGTGATTCCTGGAACACCCATAGAAAGAGAGATCGAAGAGGGAAAGTTGGTTCTTCCTGATCCTTTTGGTTTGATTAGGGAGCTTGAAATCATGATTGAGCATTCGAATTTTACCCGATGTTTTTTTGCCTCCAATCATGCCTCCAACTACCTTCCCCTCCGGATTCGTTTACCCGAAGAGAAGGAGGAGGCGTTGAGACGAATTCGGGAGGTTTTAAGAAGGAGAGATCCGGCTTTGCTAAGACCTGAATTCTTGAGGGCGTTGTAGGAGGAAGAAGGATGGGGTCGGTAGAGGTAGAGATTCGAGTTAGATATGCTGAGACGGACCAAATGGGGGTGGCCTATTATGCGAATTACCTGGTCTGGTTTGAAGTAGGCCGAACAGAACTCTGTCGAAATAAAGGGTTCCGTTATAAGGACTTAGAAGAGTTAGGGTATCGATTAGTAGTGACGGAGGTTTACTGTAAGTATAGGAATTCGGCAAGATACGATGAGATCGTGACAGTTCGAACCCATCTCAAAGAGATCAATAAGAGAAGGATTACCTTCGGTTATCAAATCCTTCGGAAGAAGGATGAAGAATTGATTGCGGAGGGTGAGACCCGCCATATTTGTGTCGATTTTAATGGTAAGACGAAAAGCCTTCCCGAGAAGTTTCTGAATTGCCTTGCCAGTTAATCCTTACCGATCGGTCTTTAGATCCCTATTGAAAATTGGTTTTTGATAGAGTAATGTTTTCTCCAATGAAAGAAAAAAGGATCTTGATATTAAGATTGAGTGCCGTTGGGGATGTGATTCGAACCCTTCCTGCCGTCCAGGTTTTGAAACAACAGCTTTCTTCTTCCATTACCTGGATCGTTGAGGAGCCTTCAAAAACTTTTCTCGAAAGCCAGCCAGAGATTGACGAGGTGATTCTTTTTCCAAGGAAGAGATGGGTCAAAGGGATAAGATCGATTCGAGAGGTAAAAAGGACGATATTAGAAATGATAAGATTTATTTTGACTCTCAGAAGGAAGAAGTTTGATCTCGTCCTCGATTTTCATGGGATCCTGAAAAGTGGTCTTCTTTCCTTCTTCTCAGGAGCTCCCCAAAGGGTTGGATTTGGACGAAGATGGAGTAAAGAAGGAAATTTTCTCTTTTCAAACATTAGGGTGAATCTTCCAGAAGAGAGGATCAATCGGTATCAAAGAAATTTAATCCTCTTAAAGGGGATAGGATTGAATAAAATCGATCATCCCTATCAATTTCATATCCCTCAAGAGGATAGGGTGTATGTGGATTCATTTTTTTCTCAACTTCCTAATCCTATCGGGAAGCCATTAATTGCGATCCACCCCGGTTCAAGTCCAAAGACTGTCTATAAAAGATGGATGCCTGATCGATATGGCGAATTGGCAGATCGATTAATCCGTGAGTTAAAGGCCACTGTTCTTTTCACCTGGGGACCAGAGGAGTTGGAGGGAATAAGAGAAATTCAGAGCAAAATGAAGGAATTATCCTTTTTAACTCCCCGAACAGACTCACTTACCCAATTAGCAGAGATCTACCGGCGTTGTGACCTTTATATTGGGGGTGATACTGGACCCACCCATATTGCATCGTTGGTTAAAGTCCCTGTAGTTGTCATTTTTGGCCCAACCGATCCCATTGTGAATGAGCCCTTAGGGGTTCATATTAAGGTGAGAAAAGAGGTGGGATGTAACCCCTGTAGGAATAGATCGTGCGAGAAATTAACCTGTTTAAGAGCTATCGAAGTAGAGGATGTATTT
>JBBIMX010000115.1:0-2942 GCA_037444165.1 Deltaproteobacteria bacterium
ATTTACCTATGAAAATCTATTTAGGCAAAATTGCTTTTCCGGAAGTCTGGATGGAATTTTTAAAAGAGGGTGCCTGGATTATGGCGCTGGGCATTTTAAATTTAATAATTTGGAAAAGAGGAATACGACAATACGTGGCTATGGGAGATTGATCAACGAGCAAAATAGAGCGATAAGTGTTGAGTGTTAAAGAAAAGAATTAATAAGGGATTGATGAAACAATGGAATATTGGGGGGGGAAAAGAAAGAAATGAGATGCCCCCAAAAGTGAGACAGGAGTTATGTTAGGTTGGGTGCTGCCATGGCAGCACCCAATTTTCGAGACATTCATTATGTCACAAACCATAGTATTCATTCCATATATTCATCGGGGTTTTGTAATCAAGGGCTGAATGGGGTCTTTCGAAATTATAAACCTTTACCCATTGCTTTATCCTTTCTTGAGCATGCATAAGGCTATCAAACTCTTCTCGAGCAAGCAGCTCTTCTCTCATGGTACCATGATAGCTCTCCATATGGCCATTATTAAAAGGTTGTCCTGGAGGTATAATCTCTTCTCTTATCCGCCATTTCTTTATTATCTTTTGGAACTCCTGCGAGCGGAATTCCGGTCCGTCATCTCGTCTAAAGACTCTGGGTGGGCCATAGAGTCTGGAGAGATAATCAAGATGATGGGCTATGGTGCTGCCCGAGAGAGAAAAATCTACCTGTGGTTCAAAACCGCGGCGGGTAAATACATCGAGAACATTGAATATGCGGAATTTCCTACCAGAGGTAATTTGGTCATGGAGGAAGTCTCCAGCCCAGACATGTCCGGGGAATTCTGCCGGAGTGCCCGTAAAGGCTTGGGTTATCCGGGAATGTTTTTTCTTGGATATCAAGGGAGGTTTCTGCAGGTTAGCTCCACATGAGATTCTATAAATCTTTTTGTGATTGGCTCTGATTCCCTGTTTGTGAAGTTCAGCCATGATCATTCTATAGCCCCAGGCAGGATGTTGAAAGGCTATTGCTTTTATCTTTTCCGTCAGTTCTCTGTCATCTTTGGTGCTCTGGCGGTAGAAAGAGGCTCTGGGCAGACCAAATCTGCGGCAGAGTGTTGCCAGGGGGAGATGAAATTTGGTATGTATTTGTTTAATAAGCATTTTCCAGTCCTTGCGGCTCAGAAATTTTTTTTAATGATGTCTGTAAGTGCTTGGATTTCTAATTCTTTTTCCGCCAGGAGTCTTTTGAGCCTCAAGTTTTCTTCATCCAGGGCTTTGAGGCGTTTAGCTTCCGAGGCACTAAGGCCTTTATATTTCTGTCGCCAACGGTATATAGTGTTTTCCGCAATACCGTATTTCCTGGCTACGGAAGAAATAGAATTGGTGGGGAGATCTGCTTCTGCAATGATTTTGATGATCTGGTCTATAGAAAACTTACTTGGTCTCATTTTTGTGCTCCTTTTCCCATCTCTTTTTATTATACATTCTTACATAACTACTGTCTCATTTTTGGGGAGCACTTCATTTGTTTGATCGTTATCACGAAGAGTTTCAGGAGTTCTACGCGGAAGAGATGGAGGGGCGGGAGTGGGAGGATTTTTCCCTTCGTGCTCGCTTTGGTCTGGTTTCAAGGGAGGGGGGAGGAGTGGGCGAAGATGCTCCACCTTCCTTTCCTTGGGAGGCTGAGGGGTGAGAGAAAGGATTCACAAGAGGTTGCCCGTGAAGTTTGTGGAAGAGGTGTTGAAGTCTTTCAATCAACACCGGATTTCGGAGAAAGAGGCGATGGCCTTATTGGGTCTTCAGCGGAGTCGGTTGCATCAACTTCGCAAGCGCTGGCTCTTGCGTAATCGTCGCCAGCCCTTTTCCTTATGGCGGCGCAGGGAGAATACGTTTCATGTCCTCTCTGCCGAGGTGCAGCAGTGGCTCGAGGAGGAATTGCGCTATATTCGGCAGAGGGCAGATACCTTCCGGGGGAAATTTAACTTTGCCTTCTTAGCGGAGGAGGCCGAAAAAAAGTTTGGTCGGCCCTTTAATCGGAACAGCTTTCGCCTCTATGCGCTGAAGCTGGGCTACTACCGTGGCCGACCAGAGGAGAAAGGAAAAGTGTATACGCGCTTTGAGACCTCCGGGCCCGGAGCCTTGTTTCAACACGATTCTTCTTTTCACCTTTGGTTGCCCTGCACGAGAAAGCGCCACTATCTCCTCCTGACCAAAGATGATTATTCCCGCCTGGTGGTCACCGCCCGGCTCGTAGCCGTGGAGACCTCTTGGGAACATCTCCTGACGGTCCGAGAGGCTGTCCTCCGATATGGACGGCCTCTGGCCTATTACGTAGATAACCATTCCATCTTCCGCTACGTAGTCCATCAGGGCCGGCACGCCCGGTATCGGTTGAAGGAGGATGAGGGCGAAATCCAGTTTCGTCGGGCCTTAAACAACTTAGATATTGGCCTAATCTACACAGGCAAAAGGCAAGCCCAAGCTAAAGGAAAGGTGGAGAAGATTTTTGACTACTTTCAGCGAAGACTGCCCTACCTCTGTGAAAAGCACAAGGTGAGGGAAAGCGGCGAAGCCCAAAAGATCTTAGATGACCTGGTCCAGTACTACAATGAGCGACGGATCCATGAGGAGACCCAGGAAATCCCTGCCCAACGCTGGCAAGAAGCTATCCGCCGAAACCAGGGGAAATTAAGACCCCTGGAACCCTCTTTAGACCTGGAGAAGATCTTCTCCATTCAACTGCAAAGGAAATCTAGAAAAGATGGAACCATCATGTTCCTATCGAAAAAATTCCAGGTCAACTGCCCCGAAGGGACAATCACAACAATATGCCTGATCCCCCATCAAAAGTTCATGGTCTACAAAGAAGAACAAAAAATATGGGAGTTCCATCTCTGATGCCTTAACCCATGTCCATAAATGCTTTTCCCAAAATGTCCACAAATGATTTTTACGTAACAT
>JBBIMX010000116.1:0-2786 GCA_037444165.1 Deltaproteobacteria bacterium
ATTCGGAGCCATGAGGGCGTGGCCTGTAGATTCCTTCCCCTCTTTCCCTGCGGTGAAGGAATCGTAGGTGAGGCCCCGAGCAACCCCAGAGTCAAAAAAGACGACCTTCTTTTTTGGAACTCCCTCAAAATCAAAGGGGATGGGCAATCCTCCCAAGTCCAATCCATCATCGTAAATGGTTACCCTCTCATCGACCATCCTTTCCCCGACCCGGTTGCAAAAGAAACTTCTTTTTTCCTGGAAAGCCAGTGCATGAAAACCTAAGTATCCAAGAAAAGAAAGCAACTCGGCTACGGCATAGGGTTCTAAGATGGCTTCATATTCCCCCGGCTCGATGGTGATCTCGGGAACCCTTCGAACTCTCTCAATCGCCTCCTGAGCCAGAGCGTCTATATCCCAAGAAGAGGGATTTCGCGAAACAAAACTGGCATAGCCTGAACCATAATCATCATGAACAATCAAATGAAAAACGAGATCTGAATATTTCTGATAGGCTTCCACCCCCAAGGAATTCAGGACAAATAATTCAACCACACCATTGGAAAAAGAGCCTGATGCATGGAGTCCCTTTCCCTTTACTTTCCGGAAGAGCTTCTGGAGGGCCTCCACTTTTTTCCTTGGAGTGAGACGTTCAATCTCCTCAAAATAGGTCTTCACCTCAGGGATGGGTTTTGGCGCTGGGAGAGAGAGAAACTCCTCATGGGGAGGTTGAATCTTGGTGATCGAGAGGGCTCTCTCAAACAGATTCTCCACCGAAGAAGGAGGAAAAAGGTTACTCGTCAGGACAACGATTCTTTTATTGAAAATACCCCTCAGGATCAGAGTCGCGTTTCTCTCGGCGACGTGTTGATGAACGGTGGAATGGGCAAATCGGGTAAGGGAAGAATCCTCGGTAAGAAGAACGACTTCGGTCTGATCCAATGGGGAATCCTCCACCATCCTTTTTAGATAAGCCAACCTCCTCTCTATTCCAATCACTTCGATTTATCCTTCTCTTAAAGAGATCTCTCTGTCAAAGGATTCTTCTCGCAAACTCTTTTGCAAACTCGGTAGCCCTCTTTATCTCCTCTGAATCAGGAATAAATTGGACGGAGAGTTCTTTTTCCCATATCTCGAATCCCTCTGATTCGAGGAATTTTCGCATCTCTTTGATGGCTCCTCCTCCCCATCCATAAGAGCCAAAGAGGCCAAATATTTTTCCTTTAGGTCTTAACCCCTTCATATAGGTCAATAAATCTCCCATGGTAGGGAACATGCCGTTGTTCAGGGTGGGAGAACCTAACAGGATTCCTTTTGCTTCAAGCATCTCTGTGATGATATCACTTCGATGATTGGACCGGAGATGGAGAAGTTTGGTCTCTACGCCTTCCTCTATGAGACCTTTAACAATGGCCTTGGCTAAGATCTCTGTACTCCCCCACATCGTATCATAAACCACCAATATCTTTTTCTCCGTCTTGCCATGACTCCATTCGAGATAGGCCTGGATGATTCGGTTCGGATTCTGTCTCCAGATCAGACCGTGACTGGGACCGATCATCTCGATGGAAACTCCCAACTTTACAATCTCATCAATCTTTTTAATGATCAGAGGAGCCATGGGCCAGAGAATGTTGGCGAAGTATTTCGCCGCCTGCTTCATCACCTCCTCTCCAATCTCATCCTCAAATCTCTGACAGGTGGCGAGGTGTTGCCCGAAGGCATCATTAGGGAGAAGGACTCGATCCTCAGGGAGATAGGTAAACATGCTATCGGGCCAGTGAAGCATCGGGGCTTCGATGAAAGTAAGTCGACGCCGACCAATCGAGAGGCTCTCGCCGCTTCTGACCACCTTAAAATTCATCGGACGTGAATAATGTTTCTCCAGGCCTTTCCGCCCCCGCTCCGTGGTGACCACGATCGGATTTCCGATTCGATCGAGGATTGGAGGAAGAGAACTGGAATGGTCCATCTCCACATGGTTGGCTACAAGGATATCAATCTTCGACGGATCGATGATCTCAGAAATCCTTCCCAGCATTTCGAGGTAAAAGGAGCTCTTCACGGTATCCACCAGAACGTTTTTTTCATCCAGGATGAGATAGGCGTTGTAGGTTGTCCCTAATGGGGTAGAATATCCATGAAAGTCCCTCGAGTTCCAATCAATCGCACCCACCCAATAAATCCCATTTTTCAGTTCTACTGGTCCCATCGATCTCCCTCCTTTATCCTTTTTCTCTCACGACCTCAAAAGAGGTTAAGATCTCTTCCATCTCCAAGCGATCCTTTGAACCCTCTTTTTCTTTCGTTAGATAAAGAATAAAGATTTGATAAGGCTCAGAAAACCCGTAGATCCATCCTCTTTCCCACTGGATCTCCTGATAGGTATAGGAAGCATATTTTCTGGCTGCATAGGGAACTCCTCGAAGGGGATAAGGAAGGGTGGGGCCTATCACGAGGTTGATTCCCTTTCCATATTCCTCTTCCAGTTCCCTTTTAAGGCTTTCCGCAGCGGCACTGGTAAGGGCTTCAATCTTTTCCTGAGTAAATCGGGCTTTCGGGCTGGCTGGAGTAAAATCGATCTGGATCGTCGTTTGAGTCAATGGCTGGTAGATATATAATTCTGTAACCTCTTTATCCGTAGGGGTGGGTTCTTCGTACCCCAACTTTTTTAGAAACTCCGGAAACTCTGTGGTCATCTTCCAGTGAGGGGGGATGGAGACTCGAAAGGGATATCGGATCCCTACAAAATGCTGCCCCTCAATCCTTCCCGGAACCACTCGAAGATCGTCATGGAGCGGAAGGGT
>JBBIMX010000117.1:0-2414 GCA_037444165.1 Deltaproteobacteria bacterium
ACACTCTATTGTAATTACTACACATTTCACATAAACTGGCGAAAGTCAGGATATAATTAAATATTATAATGTTTTTTGTTAATATTTTAAATCACCAATACAAAATTTTTAAGGATGGAGGGGAAGGGAATGGCGAGGGTGTTGGTGACGGGAGGGGCGGGATTTATTGGGTCGAACTTGACAGAGGCCCTCCTCAAAATGGGGCATGAGGTTCGAGTTCTGGATAATTTTTCAACGGGAAAGAGAGAAAATTTAATCTTCGGCGAGGTGTATCCATTTCTCGAAATAATGGAAGGTGATATCTGCAACCTTTCCGACTGTAGAGAGGCTGTTCGTGGGGTGGAGTATGTATTTCACCAGGCCGCTCTTCCTTCGGTTCAGCGGTCTGTGGAAGATCCATTACTCACCCATTCGGTCAATGCTGGGGGAACATTGAATCTTCTTATTGCCTCAAGGGAGGAAGGAGTAAAACGATTTATTTATGCCTCTTCTTCCTCCATTTATGGGGATACCCCTACCCTTCCTAAAAAAGAAGAGATGCCTCCCACTCCGCTCTCTCCCTATGCCCTCCAAAAATATATAGGAGAAGAGTATTGTCGGCTTTTCTATCAACTCTACGGTTTCGAAACGATCTCTCTTCGGTATTTTAACATCTTCGGCCCAAAGCAGGATCCGGAGTCTATCTATTCAGCAGTAATTCCCAAATTCATTCATGCCCTTCTTCATGGCTATCCTCCCACGATCTATGGAGATGGTGAGCAATCGAGAGATTTCACTTTTATAGAGAATGTGGTTCATGCTAACCTCCTTGCTATGGAGATGGAACATGCTTCGGGAGAGGTGGTCAATATCGCCTGTGGAAATCAAACTTCACTCAATCAACTATTGAGTTTCCTTCAAGACCTCATTGGGATAAGGGTTTTACCTCGTCACGAGGAACCAAGAAAAGGAGATGTTCGACATTCTCTGGCTGATATCCACCAAGCAACAAAGATTCTAAATTATAAACCTCAAATAGATATCCAAGAAGGGTTAAGAAGGACTGTCGAATATTACCGAAAAGAATTAGAGAGGAGATAAATGCTTAGCGTTCAAGAGAGAAAAAGACTGGAAAGTTTGGTCAGGAGATTTCCCGAGATCAAAATATTGGTTATTGGAGATGTGATGTTGGATCGATTCATCTGGGGAAAAGTATCAAGACTCTCCCCGGAGGCCCCGGTTCCTGTTGTGTTGGTCGATCAGAGGGATGGATCTGAAACTTTCTGTTTGGGTGGGGCTGGGAATGTGGCCCATAATATTCATTCATTAGGAGGAAAAGTCCTTCTCTGTGGTCTTGTAGGAGATGACGAGATGGGAAGGAGAGTTATAGAAGAGCTCTCGAACAAAGGGATTACAAATAAAATCTTCGTTGAAGAAGGGAGGCAAACGACCGTAAAAACTCGGATTTTTGCCAATCAGCAACAGGTAGTGCGAATTGATCGGGAAACCCTTGCTCATCCCAAAGCCAATATTTTTCAAGATCTTTCAGACTTCATTCAAAAGAAGATCAAGGATTTTGATGGGATTATCATTTCTGATTATGGAAAGGGATTTTTGAGTGGGCCATTGATTCGGGCTATCATTCGAAAAGCGAAAGAAGCCGGAAAACTGATCCTGGTGGATCCGAAATTAAGAAATTTTAAATTTTATAAAGGGGCAACCGTTGTCACCCCTAATGCGAAGGAAGCCAGTGAGGCTTCGAGAATTCCTTTGATTGACCACCTTTCCATCGAAAGGATTGGAAAGAGACTATTAAAAGAATTGGGATGTAAAGCTTTGGTCATTACACGAGGGGAGGAGGGGATGACCCTCTTTGAACCCCAAAAGAAACCCATTGATGTTCCCACCGAAGGGAAAGAAGTTTTTGATGTCACAGGGGCAGGCGACACCGTCATTGCGACAATGGCCCTTGCCCTGGGGGTAGGTCGAAATGTTAGCCTTAAAGAAGCGGCTATATTATCTAATTATGCAGCGGGGGTCGTTGTGGGTAAAATGGGGACAGCCACGGTGACAAAAGAGGAATTGCTCAACGCAATAAGAGGATAAAAATAATCCAATGTTTTTCGGTGGGTATACAAAAAGACCCTTTCCTTGATTTTAGAAAGGGCCTTTAAAATTTTACCTCCATTCCCAGAATGGGGAGATTATGTTTCGAGAACGAAGATGACTTCCATTCTCACTCGATACTCCGCAATCTTTGAGTTCTCTACCGCCACTCGAAACTCAATGATCCGAAGCCCGGTAATTCCCCGAAGGGTTTTTGTTGCCCTAGCAAAGCCAACTTTTACTGCATCATCGAAACTTTTTGGGGATCCTGCAATGATCTCAGTAACCCTCGCCACCCTTGGTTCGGACATCTTCTATCACCTCCTTTT
>JBBIMX010000118.1:0-2370 GCA_037444165.1 Deltaproteobacteria bacterium
TATGACTTTTTCAGAGCTCTCTAAATTTAAGCCCGACAGGAGCCTTTCCGAGACCCATGGGGCCAATACACCTTTCAGGCTTATTCCTCACTGAGTGATGGATTGAACCCTTTTCACTTTGTTGAAGCTATGTTAAGATTGAATAAAATGTTTTAGGCCGAAGGCAATGAAAAAAGAGAAAGACGAAGAGCTTGAAGAGGCAAAAGAACTATTCAAGGAGGGCCTAAAAAAGATTTTAAAGGCGACGAAGAAGGTCTCCGAGAAAGTCATTGAAGGCTTCCGTGAAGGGTATGCCGAAGACGTCACCAAAAAAGAAAAATGAAAGCGCCTTTTCTCCTCTCCCATCCGCTTCGTTCTATCTCCTATGCATTTTTCATGATTCCTACCTGAACATTTCTAAACCGGGCGGGGGCAGCCCCGTGTCCTACATGGGCGATCTGGCCAGGCTCTCCTTTCCCACAATTGGGGGTCCCCCACATCTGCCAATAATCTTTATTGGCAATAGCATCACAGGAGCGCCAGAACGCCGGGGTAATTCCTGTATAAGTGGGATTTTTTACCATTTCTCCAAGCTTCCCATTCTTTATCTCCCATCCGATCTCGGTCCCGAACTGGAAATTGATTCGTCTATCATCAATGGACCAGCTCCGGTTGGTGGATAAGAAGAGGCCTTCCTTTGTCTCTTCAATCATTTCCTCCAGAGTCCAGGTTCCCGGCTCCAGATTGATGTTGGTCATCCGAATGAGAGGAATTCGATTCCATCCATCTGCCCTCATCGTTCCATTGCTTTGTTTTCCAAGAAGAGGGGCAGTCTCCCGGGAGGTCAGAAGATTGACCAATATCCCATTGGAAATGATAGGAACTCTTTGGGCCTCAATGCCTTCATCATCATAACCAAAGGTCCCGAGGCCTCCTGGATAGGTGGCATCGGCAAAGACATGGACCATCTCGGAACCGTAGCGGAAATTCCCCACCATCTCGGGGTGTAGGAAGCTTGTTCCAGCATAACTGGCCTCTGTCCCGAGCACCCGATCCATCTCAATAGGGTGCCCTATCGATTCATGGATTTGAAGGGCGAGTTGAGAACTATCCAGAATGAGGGTCGTCACTTTGGAGGGACAAGGTTTGGCGGAAAGAAGTTGAACGGCCTCCTCGGCAACCCTTTCTGCATTCTTCTCCAGTTCCAATTCCTCTATCCATTCGTATCCACGGGTTGCAAAATTTCCACGAAAGGAATTCGGGTAAGAACGAACCTGAACTTCAGATCCTTCGATGGCCGTTGCGGAAATGCCGGCACCACATTCGATGATCGTCTGTTCTATATAAGCCCCTTCGGTTGAAGCAAAGATCTTGTCCGTTTTATACGAACCCATAAAGGCTTCCGAGATCTTGACTTTCGATCTTAGCCTCAAGATGGCCTCTGAACGGAGAAGAAGCTCTACCTTTTTTTCTGGAGAGACATGGAAGGGATCGATGAGAATGGAGGTTCTGTATCGATCCACCTTTCCCTCCCTCTGCGGGAGAAAGACCTTTTCTTTTATGGCCCTGGAGCTTGCCCTGGCTATTTTGAGGGCCTTTCCAAACACCCTCTCCATCTCTCTTTTATTGATCTCAGAACTACAGGCAAACCCCCAAGCCCCGTGGAAAAGGACTCGAATTCCGAAACCAGAATCCTCCTCCTCGACGAAGGCCTCGACCCTCCCGTTCTTTACCTCGATCTCCTCTTTCTGGCGTCTGACGATACGGATATCCGCATAATCCACCTTTTTGAGCTTTGCCATATCGAGGATATTCTCAATGAACTCTTTCATCGTCTGACCCTCTAATGATCCTTATAATTGGGAGACCCCTGAAAAATAGAATCCATCCACATGCAGTGCTGGAGCAACGACTCCCGTGATAAAATGGTAGGAGTAAACCGTTCCCTCGGAACATAGTTTTCTTTCCTTCGAGAGCGCCTTTACTCGTGAAAGAACCTTAAGGACGGATTCCGTAAACCTCAAATTCTTAACGGGTGTTTTGATTTCTCCCTCCTCGATGAGGAAGGTCCCATCTCTTGTCATTCCTGTAAGGACCGCCCTCATTGGCTCCACGACATTGGTATAATGAAAACGGGTCACATAGATTCCTTTCCGAACAGAGCGAACCATCTCTTTTAGGGTGGAGTCTCCTCCCTCCATAAAGAGATTGATAGGGATAGGTCCCTCTATATTTGGAGCCATAAGGGCGTGGCCTGTAGATTCCTTCCCCTCTTTCCCCGCAGTGAAGGAATCGTAGGTGAGGCCCCGAGCGACACCGGAGTCAAAAAAGACGACGTTCTTTTTTGGAACTCCCTCAAAATCAAAGGGGATGGGCAATCCTCCCAAGTCC
>JBBIMX010000119.1:0-2364 GCA_037444165.1 Deltaproteobacteria bacterium
GCCCTGTTAAATTTTTCATGGACATTGGGTTCCAGTTAGAATGACTCTCCTTGATTCTCTCAATCCTGCCCAAAAGAAGGCCGTTTTAGAAACAGAGGGGCCCTTGCTCGTCTTTGCAGGGGCTGGAAGTGGAAAGACCCGTGTTCTCACCTATCGGATTGCCTATTTGATCCAAGAGAAAGGGGTCTCTCCCACCCATATCTTTGCTGTCACCTTTACCAACAAGGCAGCCGAAGAGATGAGAGAGAGGGTAGAGCGTCTCTTGGGGAGGTCGGCCAGGGGGGTCTGGATTTCAACTTTCCACTCTGCCTGTGCTCGAATTCTGAGGCATCATATTGACCGCTTAGGATACCAAAAAAATTTTGTGATTTACGATGAAGAGGATCAGCAGCGGCATCTCAGAAACGTGATGAAAGAATTGGGTCTCGATTTTAAGATGTTTCATCCCAGGGCAATGCAGTCTGCCATTGAACAGTTAAAGAATGAAGGGATTTCTCCTCAGCAGTTTCAACCTTCTTATTATCATATCTTTCAGAAGAGATTAGCCCAGGTCTATGAGCGATATCAGGAAGATCTTAAGCGAAACAATGGGGTCGATTTTGGCGATCTTCTCCTCCTAACGACCCTTCTATTTAAAAGATTTCCAGAGATTCTTCGATTCTATCAGGATCTCTGCCGGTATGTGATGGTAGATGAATTTCAGGATACCAACCTCATTCAGTATCAATTGATTCGACAGTTGGTGGAGACTCACGGGAACATTTGTGTCGTAGGGGATGATGACCAGTCCATCTACCGATGGAGGGGGGCGGAGGTTGGGAATATTTTAAATTTTGAGAAGGACTTCCCCGGAACGAAAGTAATCACTTTAGAGCAAAATTATCGGTCGACCAAGAATATTCTTTATGCAGCGAGTTCGATGGTTCGGAGGAACCGCTTCAGAAAAGACAAGGTCCTCTGGACAGAGAACCCTGAAGGAGAACGAATCACTTTCTTTGTCGCCAAGGATGAAAAGGAAGAGGCAGAGTTTGTGATCCGGAAGATCAAGGAATATCTCTCCACCTATCCTTCCGATCCACCCTATCGAGATGTGGCGGTCTTTTATCGAATTAATGCTCAATCCCGAGCTTTGGAGGAAGGATTTGTCAAACATCACATTCCTTATACGATTGTAGGGGGATTAAAATTTTATGAGAGGAGAGAGATTAAGGACGTCCTGGCCTATTTAAGATGGGTGAACAACCCTTCAGATAGCCTCAGCTTGAGGCGAATCGTCAATGTACCGCCCAGGGGAATTGGAGAGAAAACCCTCGAAAAGATAGAGCTCTATTCCAAGGAGAAGGGTCTCTCCCTTTATGAGGGAATGAAGGCCTCTTTGGTCGAGGAGTGGCTAACCCCTTTTGCGAAGGATAGGATAGTGGCCTTTCTTCGATTGTTAGAGGATTTTTTAAAAGAGGCCCAAACGGCTCCTTTGAGTCAATTGACGATGGGTATTCTTAGTCAAACGAAGTATCTGGACTACCTGAAGGAGGAAGGAACCGAGGAAGCCCTTTCAAGGCTGGAGAATATTGATGAACTCCTCTCCGTGATAAGGGAGTTTGAACGGGGAGAGGAAGGTGGAAGCCTTCCATCCTTCCTTGATCGGGTCTCTCTCATGACAGAGGTGGATCTTTATGAAAATAAAGAAAATCGGGTTTCGTTGATGACCCTTCATTGTGCAAAGGGACTTGAATTTCCTGTGGTCTTTATGGTTGGGATGGAGGAAGGACTTCTTCCCCATTATCGGAGGGGTGAGGAGATTGAAGATCTTGAGGAGGAGAGAAGACTCTGTTATGTAGGAATGACAAGGTCAAAAAGGAAGCTCTACCTTTCTCGTGCCGAAAGACGTTCGACCTTTGGTGTGGGAAGGGTGAATCTTCCATCCCGCTTTCTTGATGAGCTCCCTTTAGAGGTGATTCAATTTGAGGAGGAGGAGAGAGAAGAAGAGAGAGAGGGGGAACGGGTTTGGATAGAGAGGATAAAAGAGACGGAGGAGATTTTAGGAGAAGGGATCTCCTGGCATCCGGATGGATTCTATCCCCTCAAAATGGGCATGAGGGTAAGACATCCAAAATTCGGGGAAGGAAGGGTCAGATCTGTGGAAGGGATGGACGAAGAGCAGAAGGCCACCATTGTCTTTCCCTCGGTCGGTCCGAAACGATTGAAGGTCCGGTATGCCAATCTCGAAATCATTGAGTAAATTATTTTAATTTCAGAAAGGCTATATTTCAGATTGAAAAAGGGAAATCTCCTGTGGATCGTGTTCATGTCCTTTGCAAAGAAATCGTCAACAGTAAGGAGAGTTTATGAAAACCTATTATATTC
>JBBIMX010000120.1:0-2080 GCA_037444165.1 Deltaproteobacteria bacterium
CTGATTCGGAAAGAATTTTCTTCTCTAATTCTTTAAGAGAATGAAGGATATGGTCCCCTTTTTCTCTACCCGTCCGGTCAAGAAAGAAAGCCTTCATCCCAAGGGAAGTAGGGACCAGATAGTCAAATTCGTAGTGATCCCCAATGTGGAGGATATCATGGGGTTCCACTTGAAGGACGTTACAGATCTGTCTATAAAAGTCAGCCGTCTTCTTGACCGTCCGATAATCTGAAGTGGCAGAAAAGACATATCGAAAATACCTTCCAAGGCCTGTGGCTCCCATCTCTATCTCGATAAATTCTTTCCCCGCATTGGAAGTCAGGATCAAAGCGTAGCGGTCTTTCAATCGGTCAAGAAGATGATTCACATCCTCATAAACCCGAATTTTATCGACATAGGATTGAAGCAGGGATCTCCAATCCTGATCGAGTCCAAAAAATTTCAGCCAGTACTGGATATCATACCACTCGATGGCCCCCTCCCCCACTTTTTCGTACTCCCTCACCACATGGAGTTTTGCCTCTTCAAAGGAAAGACCCGCTTTCTCCGCATAAAGTTTAGGAAGGCCATGCATCCACACCCAATCCGTAAACGAGGGGTCCACCAATGTTCCATCCATATCAAAGGAGATGATTTTGGGCATTGTCTCACTCCAAGTTCACTCTATATTCTTTCAATGCTAAGATCCCCTCCGTCCCGAATCTCCTTCTCCAGATCAGCGACGACGATCGTTCGGATGGGAAGATAGGCATGGGAGGTAAAGATGGTGATACATCTCTTTTTAAACATCCATAAGGGGGCATGAGGTTGATGAGAACGGATCAACACCTTTTTTTGATACCTTTCCATCAAGGTCTCAAAATAGGATTCTCCAAATTGAGGTCTTCCCCAAAGATTTCCCAGCCATCCATTTCTCTTCTCCACGAAATCTCCCCACACGATTCTATCCCAATGCTCTCCTCCAATCTCGATCCGATTGATCTCTTCAAGACGATCGAGATCGGGCAGCCCTCCATGAAGGGCCAAAATTCCATTTTCGGTCGTCGCGGAAAGGGGAAGTGTTGAAAAAACCCTTCCATAAATCCCCCTCTTCTCATAGGAAAGGGATTCCCAGAAGTCTGCAGGATAGAGGGCTTTGACCACAAATCCCTCGTGATTCCCTGAAAGGAGAAAGAGTCGGTCCGGATGTTCTACCTTCTTTTGGAGGAGGAAGAGGATATTGGCTTCCGATTCTTCGCCTCGATCAACATAATCACCGAGAAAAATAATTCGATAGGGACTTTTTAGATAATGAGAGACCACCTTCTGGGAGGCATCCAGATCCCCGTGGGTATCCCCGACAAAAACGGCCTTCCCTTCCGAAGGAAGTTGAATTAATCTGGGTTCTTTTTCCAATATCTCGCCGGCTCTATCGATCAGTTCTTCGAAGTCCATGGTTCATCGTCCATCCGGGATGACTTTGACATGGACCTTCCGACTCCTCGGGCCATCAAATTCACAGAAAAAGATCCCTTGCCAAGTTCCAAGACTGAGCCTCCCAGATTCTATCATGACATTCAGGTTGCATCCTACTAAACTTGACTTTATATGGGCAGGAGAGTTTCCTTCTCGATGAAGATAGGAATCCTTAAATGGAACGATTTTATTTAACTCCATGATTATATCTTGAATGACGCTCGGATCCGCATTTTCATTGATGGTCACTCCTGCAGTGGTATGAGGGACGAAGATGACGCAGATCCCCTCTTTGACACCCGTCTTGACGACCACTTCTTGAACCCGATGAGTGATGTCAATGAACTCTATCTGTTTTGAGCTTTTTATAGAAATGACCTGAATCATCTTCAACTCCTCAATCATTTTTATACTCAAATTTCATACCATATCCCATAAAGAATCTCAATAAACCCTCACTCACGTAACCCCTCACTGAAGTGTGGAAATAAATTTAAGCCCGACAGGAGTATTTCCGAAACCCATAGAACGCAGATGGATCTCTCCCAATACCCCTCTCGGGCTTGTTCCCCACTTCTGAGCAAGGGAATACGCCCTACCTATTGAAATTATTTTCTAAAAAATT